>JAJECC010000003.1 GCA_022822205.1 Rhodospirillales bacterium
AGATGGTGATGCCCGGCGACAACATCTCGATGACGGTTGAGCTGATCCAGCCGATCGCCATGGACCAGGGCCTGCGCTTCGCCATCCGCGAGGGCGGCCGGACCGTCGGCGCCGGCGTCGTCGCAAGCATCATCGAGTAGGCATCATCGAGTAGGGACCGAGGGCGATAGGGGTATAGCTCAGTTGGTAGAGCGGCGGTCTCCAAAACCGCAGGTCGCGGGTTCGAGCCCTGCTGCCCCTGCCATCGGCGGCGAAACGGACTAGGCAAGAGCGCCGCAATGGCTACAGAACCGCTCTTAGGGAGCAACGGATAACAGAATGGCAAAAACCAACCCGTTGGAATTCATGCGGCAGGTTCGTCAGGAAACCTCGAAGGTGACCTGGCCGACCCGCAAGGAAACGCTGGTCTCGACCGGCATGGTCTTCGTCTTCGTGATCCTTGCCGCGTTGTTCTTCTTTCTGGTCGATCAGGTGCTGTCCTTCGGCATCAGAACCGTGTTCGGGCTCGGAGGGTAGGCCGTGGCGATGAACTGGTACGTGGTGCACGTCTATTCCGGCTTCGAAAAGAAGGTCGCCGAATCCATCGAGGAGCAGGCCAAGCAGTCGCATCTGTCCGACATGATCGAGAGCGTCCTGGTGCCGACCGAGGAAGTGGTCGAGATGCGCCGCGGCTCCAAGGTCAATGCGGAACGCAAGTTCTTTCCGGGCTATGTCCTGGTGAAGATGGAGATGACCGACGAAACCTGGCACCTGGTGCAGGATACGCCGAAGGTCACCGGTTTCCTGGGCGGCAAGGGACGGCCGACGCCCATCAGCCAGACCGAGGCCGACCGGATCATTCATCAGGTCCAGGAGGGCATCGAACGTCCGAAGCCCTCGGTGTCGTTCGATATCGGCGAACAGGTCACGGTTTGCGACGGCCCGTTCACGTCGTTCAACGGCCTGGTCGAGGAAGTCGACGAGGAAAAGGCGCGGCTCAAGGTCGCGGTGTCCATCTTCGGCCGGGCAACGCCGGTCGAGTTGGAGTATTCGCAGGTCGAGAAGACCTAGAGGATTTAACCGCGGCATCCGCCGCACAAAGGCGTGGGAGGCTCGCCATGGCCGCACCACGCGCCCGGTAAGCCAACTGAGGATATGAGATGGCAAAGAAAGTCAATGGCTTTATCAAGCTGCAAATTCCGGCGGGGCAGGCCAACCCCTCGCCGCCGGTCGGTCCCGCCCTGGGTCAGGCGGGCCTGAACATCATGGAGTTCTGCAAGGCGTTCAACGCCGACACGCAGAACATGGAACAAGGGATTCCCATCCCGGTGAAGATCACGGTCTATCAGGACAAGAGCTTCACCTTTGAGAAAAAAACGCCGCCGGCCAGCTACTACATCAAGAAAGCGGCCCGGCTCGGCAAGGGCGCCGAAATGCCCGGCACCGAGGTTGTCGGCGCGGTGACCATGGACCAGCTGCGGGAGATCGCCGAATTGAAAAAGGCCGATCTGAATGCCAACGACGTCGATGCGGCGTGCAAAATTTTGGCCGGCACCGCCCGTTCCATGGGCGTGACGGTGGAGGGCTGATCGATGGGCAGGCATGGAAAACGCCTCAACGGCGCCTACGAATCCATCGACCGTGAGGCCGATTACGAGGTCGTCGAGGCGGTCAAACTGGTCAAGGACGCCAAGAAGGCCAAGTTCGACGAGACCATCGAGATCGCCATGAACCTCGGCGTCGATCCGCGTCACGCCGATCAGATGGTCCGCGGCGTGGTGGCGTTGCCCCACGGCTCCGGCAAGGATGCGACCGTGGCCGTCTTTGCCAAGGGCGACAAGGCCGAGGAGGCGAAAGCCGCCGGGGCCGACATCGTCGGCGCGGAGGATCTGGCCGAGAAGGTTCAGAACGGCGTGATCGAGTTCGACCGGTGCGTCGCCACCCCGGACATGATGTCGGTGGTCGGCAAGCTGGGCAAGGTGCTGGGCCCCCGCGGCCTGATGCCGAACCCGAAACTGGGCACGGTGACGCCCGATGTGACCGCGGCGGTGAAATCGGCCAAGGCCGGCGATATCGAATTCCGGGTCGAGAAGGCGGGGCTGATCCACGCCGGCATCGGCAAGGCGAGTTTTTCCGAGGACGCGCTGGTGGACAACGTGCGGGCGTTCTACGACGCCATCATGAAGGCCAAGCCCAGCGGCGCCAAGGGAACCTATGTAAAACGCGTAAGCCTGTCCTCGACGATGGGCCCGGGCGTGAAGATCAGTGTGGCCAGCCTCGGCGAACAGGCGCCGGGCTAGCCCGAAGGGACAATTGGAGGTCCCGGCGAAAGCCGGGATGTCCGGTTGAGGGAAGGGGCGCGAAAGCAAGCTTTCCCGACCTGTCCGAGACTGCAGGCAGCGGTGCGAGCCGCATAACGGCCACGGAAGTGGGCGCCTGCATAGACGGTGAAGAGTTGTTTCCGGGTTGCCCGATGGCGGGTCCCGAAGACGGCTTGAACTGACGGCTTGGATGGGGCGAAGCGATCCCCGCGTTCCGGATGTCCGGGAAACGGGGGTTTGGTGTAACCGCGCCAGGCCGGCCAGCCTCGGCTCAGAGAGCCGGCAGGTCTGGTGCAACATCGGAGACGATTCGTGGACCGTACCGAAAAAGAAGAATTGGTCGCATCGTTGAAGCATGTGTTCGAGGACGCGGCCGTCGTCGTCGTCACCCACTATTCCGGGCTGACGGTGGCGCAGATGACCGACCTCCGCGGACAGATGCGGGAAGCGGGCGCCAGCTTCAAGGTCACTAAGAATCGCCTTACCCGTCTCGCCCTCGAAGGAACCCAATATGACGCGTTGAGTTCTCTATTCGCCGGTCCCACGGCGATCGCCTACAGCGAAGACCCCGTCGCGGCCCCCAAGGTCGCGGTGAACTTCGCCAAGGGGAACGACAACTTGGTGGTTCTGGGGGGCGCGTTCGGCTCGCAAATGCTGGACGTCGAAGGGGTTGCCGCGCTTGCCAGATTGCCGTCCCTCGATGAGTTGAGGGGCACGATCATTGGCATGCTCAATACCCCGGCGACGCGCATTGCCGGTGTGCTTCAGGCACCCGGCGGACAGCTTGCGCGGGTCGTTGGCGCCTATGGGGCGAGCGAGGAGGCCGCTTAGGGCCGTCGCCGACACAACAGTTCAAGCCTAGGAGATATAGAAATGGCTGCAGATATCGAAAAGATTGCCGAAGACCTTTCAAGCCTCACCGTCCTCGAGGCGGCCGAGCTGTCCAAGCTTCTCGAAGAGAAGTGGGGCGTTTCGGCGGCCGCGCCGGTTGCCGTTGCGGCGGCCGCGCCGGGTGCGGACGGCGGCGAGGCGGCGGCCGAGGAGAAGACCAGCTTCGAGGTCGTCCTTGCCGCGATCGGCGAGAAGAAGATCAACGTGATCAAGGAAGTCCGTGCCATCACCGGCCTTGGCCTCAAGGAAGCCAAGGATTTGGTCGAGGGCGCCCCGAAGTCCGTCAAGGAAGACGCGACGAAGGAAGAGGCTGACGAGATCAAGGCAAAGCTCGAGGAAGCCGGCGCGACCGTCGAGCTCAAGTAGTTCGAGTGTTTGCGGGACGTCCCGGTTTCATGCCGGCGGCGTCCCGCTCGCTCACTTAATATAAAGATGGGATGACAGGGGGCCCTAAAACCCCCGTCCAACCCATCAGAGACTTAAGACCGCATTCGCCCGAATTGGCCTTGCCGTGGCCGGGACCGCGAATGTGCAGTTCCAGCGAAACCGACCCTGATGCTGGAGGCGTTCAGGGGCGGGCTTCGCGCTTAAATCGGCTTTCCCATGGGGAGCCGGACCGTGTCCGACCGGTCAGAAGCGGCATCTGACGGGAGGGGCGCGGCGCAACGCAACGTGAGGAGCTGCAATGGCTGTTCGGTCCTTTACCGGTCGTAAAAGAGTACGCAAAAGCTTCGGGCGCATCCCGTCGGTCGCCCCGATGCCGAACCTCATCGAGGTTCAGAAGAATTCCTACGAGAGTTTCCTGCAGCGCGAGGCCACCAAGGAGGAACGCTCCGAGAGCGGTCTCCAGGAGGTGTTCCGCTCGGTTTTCCCGATCCAGGATTTTTCCGGCCGGGGCACGCTCGAATTCGTCGACTACGAGTTCGACGATCCCAAATACGACGTCGAGGAATGCCGGCAGCGGGGCATGACCTACGCCGCGCCCCTGAAGGTCACCCTCCGTCTGGTGGTCTGGGACGTGGACGAGGAAACAGGCTCCCGTTCGGTTCGCGACATCAAGGAGCAGGTCGTCTACATGGGCGAAATGCCGCTGATGACCGACAACGGCACCTTCGTCGTGAACGGCACCGAGCGGGTCATCGTTTCCCAGATGCACCGCTCGCCCGGCGTGTTCTTCGACCACGACAAGGGCAAGACCCACTCGTCCGGCAAATTCCTGTTTGCCGCCCGGGTGATCCCCTATCGCGGCTCTTGGCTCGACTTCGAGTTCGACGCCAAGGACCTGGTTTACGTGCGTATCGACCGGCGCCGGAAGCTGCCGGTCTCGACGCTGCTGATGTGCCTCGATAACGACGCCACCGCGAAACTGCGCGAGGAGCGCGCCGCCGACGACAAGCGCGCCGACGACGACAGGAAAGTGAAGGCGGATGAGGTTGAAGGCATGTCGGCGGCCGACATTCTCGATTACTTCTATGACACCGTCGCCTTCACCAAGCACAAGCGCGGCTGGCAGACGCCGCTGGATCTGGAACGGATGCGGGGCATCAAGCTGACCCATGATCTGATCAACGCAAAGTCCGGCCGGGTGGTGCTCGAGGAAGGCACCAAGATCACGCCGCGGGTCATCCGCGAGGTCGAGAAGAAGGGCATCGAAGATCACGTGGTGCCCAACGAGGACATCATCGGACGCTATGCCGCCGACGACGTCATCAACCCCGAGACCGGCGAAGTATTCCTGGAGGCCGGCGACGAGATCACCGAGGAAACCCTCGCGGTTCTCGACGAAGGCGGTATCGAGGAAGTCCCGACCCTGTTCATCGATCACGCCAATGTCGGCCCCTATATCCGGAACACGCTCGCCGCGGACAAGAACTCGAACCGCGAGGAAGCGCTGGTCGACATCTACCGGGTCATGCGCCCGGGCGAGCCGCCGATCCTCGAGACGGCGGACGCGCTGTTCCGCGGCCTGTTCTTCGACCATGACCGCTACGACCTGTCGGCGGTCGGCCGGGTGAAGATGAACGCCCGGTTGGGTTTCGAGACCGACGACCAGCTTCGCGTGCTGCGCCGGGAGGACATGCTGGAAGTGGTCAAGATTCTGGTCGAACTGAAGGACGGCCGGGGCGAGATCGACGACATCGACCACCTGGGCAACCGCCGGGTCCGGTCGGTCGGCGAGCTTATGGAGAACCAGTACCGGGTCGGCCTGCTCCGAATGGAGCGCGCCATCCGCGAGCGCATGAGCTCCGTCGATATCGATACCGTCATGCCGCACGACCTGATCAACGCCAAGCCGGCGGCGGCCGCGGTGCGTGAATTCTTCGGTTCGTCCCAGCTTTCGCAGTTCATGGACCAGACCAACCCGCTGTCCGAGATCACCCACAAGCGCCGGCTTTCGGCCCTCGGTCCGGGCGGTTTGACCCGCGAGCGGGCAGGCTTCGAGGTGCGCGACGTGCACCCGACTCACTACGGCCGGATCTGCCCGATCGAAACCCCGGAGGGGCCGAATATCGGCCTGATCAACTCGCTCGCCACCTATGCCCGGGTCAACCAGTACGGCTTCATCGAAAGCCCGTACCGAAAGGTCGAGGGCGGCAAGGTGACCGAGGAGGTGATCTATCTCTCGGCCATGGAAGAGGGCAAATACACCATCGCCCAGGCGAACTCCGAACTGGATCGGAACGGCAAGTTCGAGCATGAGCTGGTCAGCTGCCGGAAGGCCGGCGACTTCGTCATGGCCAACCGGGCGGACATCGACCTGATCGACGTTTCGCCCAAGCAGCTGGTTTCCGTCGCCGCGGCGCTGATTCCGTTCCTTGAAAACGATGACGCCAACCGCGCGTTGATGGGCTCGAACATGCAGCGTCAGGCGGTGCCGCTGATCCGCGCCGAGGCGCCGCTGGTGGGCACGGGAATGGAAGAAACCGTGGCCCGGGATTCGGGCGCGGCCATCGTCGCCCGGCGCCCCGGCGTCGTCGACCAGATCGACGGCACGCGGATCGTGGTGCACGCGGATGAGGACGACGGCTCGCATACGCGGCCGGGCGTCGACATCTACTCGCTGCAGAAGTTCCAGCGGTCCAACCAGAACACCTGCATCAACCAGCGTCCGCTGGTGAAGGTGGGTGATCGCATCGAGGTCGGCGACATCATCGCCGACGGTCCGTCCACGCAGCTGGGCGAGCTGGCCTTGGGCCGGAACGTCCTGGTCGCGTTCATGCCTTGGAACGGCTACAACTTCGAGGACTCGATCCTGATCTCCGAGCGCATCGTCCGCGAGGACGTCTTTACCTCGATCCACATCGAGGAGTTCGAGGTCATGGCCCGCGATACGAAGCTGGGCCAGGAGGAAATCACCCGCGACATTCCGAACGTCGGTGAGGAAGCCCTCAAGAACATGGACGAAGCGGGCATCGTCTACATCGGCGCCGAGGTGAACCCCAACGACATCCTGGTCGGCAAGGTAACGCCGAAGGGTGAAAGCCCGATGACCCCGGAAGAGAAGCTGTTGCGCGCCATCTTCGGCGAGAAGGCATCGGACGTCCGGGACACCTCGCTCCGCCTGCCGCCCGGCGTGACCGGCACCGTCGTCGAGGTGCGCGTGTTCTCGCGCCGCGGCGTCGACAAGGACGAGCGGGCGCTCGCCATCGAGCGGGCCGAGATCGAGCGTCTCGCAAAGGACAGAGACGACGAGATCGCGATCCTGGAGCGCAGCTTCCGGGGCCGCATCCGCGACCGCCTGGTCAAGCGCAAGGTGGTCTCCGGCCCCAAGGGGGTCACCCCGGGCTCGACGGTGACCGAGGAACTGCTCGACAAACTGACCCTGGGTCAGATGCAGCAGATCGTCATCGCCAACGACAAGGTGATGACCGAGATCGAGGCGCTGAAGAAACAGCTCGAGGAAGGCATCGGCGAGTTCCAGGCGCGCTTCGACGACAAGGTCGAGAAGCTGGAGCGCGGTGACGAACTGCCGCCCGGCGTGATGAAGCTGGTCAAGGTGTTCGTTGCGGTGAAGCGGAAGCTGTCGCCCGGCGACAAGATGGCCGGCCGCCACGGCAACAAGGGTGTGATCTCCAAGATCGTTCCCGCCGAGGATATGCCCGCCCTGGAGGACGGCACGCCGGTCGACATCGTGCTCAATCCCCTGGGTGTGCCCTCGCGGATGAACGTGGGGCAGATTCTCGAAACCCACCTGGGATGGGCCTGCCACGGCCTGGGCCTGCAGATCGGCGACGTGGTCGACAAGGTGAAGCGTGACGAAGCGAAACCGAAGGACGTCAAGGATGCTCTGAAATTCGCTTACGGCGACGATACCTACAAGGAGGATGTCGCATCGCTCGACGACAACGAGATCATGGAACTCGGCGAGAACCTCAAGAATGGCGTGCCCATCGCCACGCCGGTTTTCGACGGCGCCCATGAGAACGACATCACCGAGATGCTGGAGAAGGCCGGCGTCGATATTTCGGGTCAGGTGAAGCTGTTCGACGCCCGCACCGGCGAGACCTTCGAGCGGCCGGTGACCGTGGGCTACATCTATATGCTGAAGCTGCACCACCTGGTGGACGACAAGATTCACGCACGGTCCATCGGCCCGTACAGCCTCGTTACCCAGCAGCCGCTGGGCGGTAAGGCCCAGTTCGGCGGCCAGCGCTTCGGTGAGATGGAAGTTTGGGCGCTCGAAGCCTACGGCGCCGCCTACACGCTGCAGGAAATGCTGACCGTCAAATCGGACGACGTCTCCGGCCGGACCAAGGTCTACGAGGCGGTGGTCCGCGGCGATGACACGTTCGAGGCCGGCATTCCTGAATCGTTCAACGTTCTGGTCAAGGAGCTTCACTCCCTCGGCCTCAACGTTGAACTCAAGCAGCGCAGTTTCTGAGCCGCATCACTTCAGATAGCGGACGCGGTTCATATAGGAGACACTCAATGAATGAATTGATGCGAATTTTCGAGCCTGCCGCCGGTACCCAGCGGTTCGACCAAATTCAGATCAGCATCGCCAGTCCGGAGCGCATCCGGTCCTGGTCCTTCGGTGAAATCAAGAAGCCCGAAACCATCAACTACCGGACCTTCAAGCCGGAGCGGGACGGCCTGTTCTGCGCCCGGATCTTCGGTCCGATCAAGGACTACGAGTGCTTGTGCGGCAAGTACAAGCGGATGAAGTACAAGGGCATCGTCTGCGAGAAGTGCGGCGTCGAGGTGACCCTGACGAAGGTTCGCCGCGACCGTATGGGCCACATCGAACTGGCCGCGCCGGTCGCCCATATCTGGTTCATGAAGTCGCTGCCGTCCCGCGTCGGCCTGCTGCTCGACATGACGCTGAAGGATCTGGAGCGGGTGCTCTACTTCGAAAGCTATGTCGTCGCCGAGCCGGGCATGACCGCGCTCAAGGAGAAGGAATTGCTCGGCGAGGAGGAGTTCCAGGCGGCCATCGACGAGTACGGCGAGGATGCGTTCCAGGCCGGAATCGGCGCCGAAGCAATCCGCGACATGCTGGTCAAGATCGACCTGGAGCAGGAGCGGGACACCATCCGCGAGGAGCTCGCCGAGACCAACTCCGAGGCCAAGCGCAAGAAGTACGTGAAGCGCCTGAAGCTGGTCGAGTCGTTCATCGATTCGGGCGCCCGTCCGGAGTGGATGATCCTCGAGGTCATTCCGGTCATCCCGCCGGAGCTGCGCCCCCTGGTGCCGCTCGACGGCGGCCGGTTCGCGACCTCCGATCTCAACGACCTGTACCGCCGGGTGATCAACCGGAACAACCGGCTGAAGCGCCTGATCGAGCTCCGGGCGCCGGAGATCATCGTCCGCAACGAGAAGCGGATGCTGCAGGAAGCGGTGGATGCGCTGTTCGACAATGGCCGCCGCGGCCGCGCCATCACCGGCGCCAACAAGCGGCCGCTCAAGTCCCTGTCCGACATGCTCAAGGGCAAGCAGGGCCGGTTCCGCCAGAACCTGCTCGGCAAGCGGGTCGACTATTCCGGCCGGTCGGTCATCGTGGTGGGCCCGGAGCTGCTGCTCCACCAGTGCGGCCTGCCCAAGAAGATGGCCCTCGAGCTGTTCAAGCCCTTCGTTTATTCGCGGCTTGAGAAATACGGCATGGCGACCACCATCAAGGCCGCCAAACGCATGGTCGAGAAGGAGCGGCCCGAGGTCTGGGACATCCTCGAAGAGGTGATCCGCGAACACCCGGTGCTTCTCAACCGGGCGCCGACCCTGCACCGTCTGGGCATCCAGGCATTCGAGCCGGTGCTCATCGAAGGCAAGGCGATCCAGCTTCATCCGCTGGTCTGCACCGCCTTCAACGCCGACTTCGACGGCGATCAGATGGCGGTCCACGTGCCGCTTTCCCTGGAGGCGCAGTTGGAGGCGCGGGTCCTGATGATGTCGACCAACAACATCCTCAGCCCGGCCAACGGCAAGCCGATCATCGTGCCGTCGCAGGATATCGTGCTCGGCATCTACTATCTGACGCTTGAGCGCGAAGGCGAGACGGGCGAGGGCATGGCCTTCGTCGACACCGCCGAGATTCACCAGGCGCTGAACATCGGCGCGGTGAGCCTGCACGCCAAAATCCATGCCCGCTATCACACGGTGGATGAGAAGAACAATCCGGTCACCATGCGGGTGGAAACCACCGCCGGCCGGATGCTGCTGGCGGACCTGCTGCCGCGTCATCCGAACATTTCGTTCGACCTGATCAACCGCCTGCTGACCAAGAAGGACATCACCACCGTCATCGACGAGGTGTATCGCCACTGCGGTCAGAAGGAGACGGTTATCTTCGCCGACCGGGTGATGGCGCTCGGCTTCAACTATGCCTGCCAGGCCGGCATCTCCTTCGGCAAGGACGATCTCGTCGTTCCGGACGCCAAGAAAAAGCTGGTCGACGACACCGAAAGCATGGTCGAGACCTATGAGCGTCAGTACCAGGAAGGCCTGATCACCCAGGGTGAGAAGTACAACAAGGCCGTGGACGCCTGGTCGCATTGCACCGATCAGGTCGCCGACGAGATGATGAAGGAAATCTCCAAGGTCGAACCGGGCGTGCCGCTCAACTCCATCTACATGATGGCCGATTCCGGCGCCCGCGGTTCGGCGGCGCAGATGAAGCAGCTTGCCGGCATGCGGGGCCTGATGGCCAAGCCGTCGGGCGAAATCATCGAGACCCCGATCATCTCCAACTTCAAGGAAGGCCTCACCGTGCTGGAGTACTTCAACTCCACCCACGGCGCCCGGAAGGGCCTCGCCGACACCGCCTTGAAGACGGCGAACTCCGGTTACCTGACCCGTCGTCTGGTCGACGTGGCGCAGGACTGCATCATCGTCGAGCCGGATTGCGGCACCCAGACGGGTATCACCGTTTCGGCCGTGGTCGAGGGCGGCGAGACCATCGTCTCCCTCGGTGACCGGGTTCTCGGCAGGACGCTCGCCGATACGGTCCATGATCCGGAAACGGGCGAAGTGTTGTTCAAGCGCAACTCGACGCTGGACGAGGAAGCGGTGGAGGCTCTCGAGGCCGCCGACGTGCCGAGCGTCAAGGTGCGCTCGCCGCTGACCTGTGAGACCAAGGGCGGCGTCTGCGCCGCCTGCTACGGCCGTGATCTGGCCCGCGGCACGCCGGTGAACGCCGGCGAGGCGGTCGGAGTCATTGCCGCCCAGTCCATTGGTGAGCCGGGTACCCAGCTGACCATGCGGACCTTCCACATCGGCGGCGCCGCCCAGCGGGGCGCCGAGCAGTCCAACATCGAGGCGGCCTTCGATTCGACCGTCGAGCTCAACAACACCAGCGTCGTCAAGAACTCCGAAGGCGTGCCGGTGGTGATGAGCCGCAACGCCGAGCTGATGCTGATGGACGACAAGAACCGCGAGCGGGCCCGTCACCGGATTCCGTATGGCGCCAAGCTATTGGTGTCGGACAAGGCGAAGGTGAAGCGCGGCGACAAGATGGCCGAGTGGGATCCCTACACCCTGCCGATCATCACCGAGAAGGAGGGCGTCGCCAACTACGTCGACCTTCAGGAAGGCGTCACCATGCGCGAAGTGCTCGACGAAGCGACGGGCATCTCGTCCAAGGTGGTTGTCGACTGGAAGCAGCAGCCCAAGGCGGCGGACCTCCGTCCGCGGATCACGCTCAGGGACGGCAAGAACAAGGTCGTCACCCTGCCCAACGGCATGGAGGCGCGCTACTTCATGTCGGTGGATGCGATCCTGTCGGTCGAGAACGGCCAGAAGGTCCATGCCGGCGACGTGCTGGCCCGCATCCCGCGGGAATCGTCCAAGACCCGCGACATTACCGGTGGTCTTCCCCGGGTCGCCGAGCTCTTCGAAGCCCGGAAACCCAAGGATCACGCCATCATTGCCGAAGGTCCCGGCCGCATCGAGTTCGGCAAGGACTACAAGAACAAGCGGCGGATCGTCGTGGTGCCCGAGGACAAGAAGGGCGAGCCCAAGGAATATCTCATTCCCAAGGGCAAGCACATCAGCGTCCAGGAAGGCGACTATGTGGTGAAGGGTGATCCGTTGATGGACGGCAATCCGGTGCCGCACGACATTCTCCGCGTGATGGGCGTCGAGGCGTTGGCCGAGTACCTGATCAACGAGATCCAGGACGTCTACCGCCTGCAGGGCGTGCGCATCGATGATAAGCACATCGAGGTCATCGTCCGCCAGATGCTGCAGAAAGTGGAGATCGTCGACGGCGGCGATACCACGTTCCTCACCGGCGAGCTGGTCGACCGTCTCGAATTCGATACGGTCAATGAGCGGGCGGTCGCCGACGGCGGCAAGCCGGCGACCGGCGATCCGATGCTCCAGGGCATCACCAAGGCGTCCCTGCAAACCACGTCGTTCATCTCGGCGGCATCGTTCCAGGAGACCACCCGGGTGCTGACCGAGGCCGCGGTTTCCGGCAAGCGCGACAACCTGGTCGGTCTCAAGGAAAACGTCATCGTCGGACGGCTGATCCCGGCCGGCACCGGTTCGGTGATGAACCGGTTCCGCGAGGTGGCCGCCGACCGCGACCGCGAGCTCGAAGCCGAGCAGGACATCGAGCCCGAGGCGATCGAGGACGCGAGCGGCACGGAAGAAGCGGTGCCCGAGGCCGCCGCCGAGTAAATAATTATATGATATCAATCATTTAATCTGCGTTGCCCCGCCGGAGTTGGACTTCGGCGGGGCTTTTTCCTGTGGCGGGTAATATTATTTCCCGATTTCTCCCGAGGATTGCCGCGGCGCACAAAAGGGCTCCCCGCGGCCCCCGAAAACCCCCCGGAAAACTCCCGAAAAAACGTCATTTTTTTTGTTGACCCCTATAGGGTCCGTCACTAGTATGCGCCGCTCCCGAGGGCCCTGGTGGTAGGCCGTCCGGTCTAGACGCAGAGGTCGCACTCGGTAACTGGAAACATAGCACGCCATCAAAGGCGAGTAGGACGACCGCCAAGAGCGGCATTAGCCGTCTCTGTGGCGGGTTTGTTTATTTTGCGCCCAAATTTGCAGGCGCACATGCGAGGAGTTGACTGGCGGATGCCGACGATCAACCAACTGATCCGCAAGCCGCGGAAAGCACCGGTAACCCGGAACAAGGTTCCCGCCATGGAATCCTGTCCGCAAAAGCGCGGGGTCTGCACCCGCGTCTATACGACCACGCCGAAGAAGCCGAACTCGGCTTTACGGAAGGTGGCGCGGGTTCGGCTGACCAACGGATTCGAGGTGACGTCCTACATTCCGGGCGAAGGCCATAACCTGCAGGAGCACTCGGTGGTGCTGATCCGCGGCGGCCGCGTCAAGGACCTTCCCGGCGTTCGCTACCACATTATTCGCGGCACCCTGGATACCCAGGGTGTCGAAGACCGCCGCCAGCGCCGCTCGAAATACGGCGCCAAACGGCCGAAATAGGGGGTCTTCAAGCGATGTCACGACGCAGAGCAGCAGAAAAACGCGATGTTCTCCCCGATCCCAAATACGGTGACATCGTTTTGACCCGTTTCATGAACGGCCTGATGAAGGACGGCAAGAAGTCGGTTGCCGAACGGATCGTCTATGGCGCTTTCGACGATATGGAGCGCAAAGGCGGCCAGGATCCGGTCAAGCTCTTCCATGAGGCTCTCGACAACGTCAAACCGATGATCGAAGTGCGTTCCCGCCGGGTCGGCGGCGCCACGTATCAGGTTCCGGTCGAGGTGCGCGCCGATCGCGCGCAGGCGCTGGCCATCCGCTGGATTATCGACACGGCGCGGGCGCGCGGTGAAAACACCATGGTCGAGCGCCTGTCGGGCGAGCTTCTCGACGCGGTCAACAATCGCGGCAATGCCGTCAAAAAACGCGAAGACACGCACCGTATGGCGGAAGCCAACAAAGCGTTTTCGCACTATCGCTGGTAACGGGCTTCACGCGGAGCGGTTGGATACCTGGGTCAGAAAAGCAAGAACGATGGCACGCAAAACACCTCTTTCGCGCTACCGCAATATCGGCATCATGGCCCACATCGATGCCGGTAAGACGACCACCACCGAGCGCATCCTCTTCTACACCGGTAAGTCGTACAAGATCGGTGAGGTTCATGACGGCAACGCCACCATGGACTGGATGGAGCAGGAGCAGGAGCGCGGCATCACCATCACCTCGGCCGCGACGACCTGCGAGTGGAGAGACCACCAGATCAACATTATCGACACCCCCGGCCACGTCGACTTCACCATCGAAGTCGAGCGTTCGCTCCGGGTCCTCGATGGCGCGGTCGCCGTCTTTGACAGCGTCGCGGGTGTCGAGCCGCAATCGGAAACCGTTTGGCGTCAGGGGGACAAATACGATGTCCCCCGAATTTGTTTCGTCAACAAGATGGACCGCACCGGCGCCGATTATTTCCGCTGCATCGACATGATGGTCGACCGGCTGGGCGCCAACCCGCTGGTCACCCAACTGCCGATCGGTTCCGAGGCCGGCTTCGTCGGCGTCGTCGATTTGGTCGAGATGAAGGCCATCGTCTGGAAGGATGAGAGCCTCGGCGCCGAGTTCGAGTACACCGATATTCCGGACGATCTGGCCGATCAGGCCGGGGAATACCGCGAGAAGCTGGTTGAAATGGCTGTCGAGCGGGACGACGACGCCATGGAGGCCTATCTCGAGGGCAACGAACCGGATGCCGATACGCTCCGCGCCTGTATCCGCAAGGGGACCCTGTCGCTCGACTTCGTGCCGGTGATGTGCGGTTCCGCATTCAAGAACAAGGGCGTTCAGCCGCTCCTCGACGCCGTGGTCGATTACATGCCGGGCCCGACCGACGTGCCGCCGATCAAAGGCATTGATTCCAGGACCGAGGAAGAGATCGAGCGTCACAATTCGGACGATGAACCGTTCGCGGCCCTGGCCTTCAAGATCATGAACGACCCCTTCGTGGGCTCGCTCACCTTTATCCGCATTTATTCGGGCGTTCTCGAAAGCGGTTCCTACATCCGCAATACGGTCAAGGACGGCCGTGAGCGGGTCGGCCGCATGCTTCTGATGCACGCCAACTCCCGGGAAGACGTCAAGGAAGCCCGCGCCGGCGACATTCTCGCCATTGCCGGCCTCAAGAACACCACCACCGGCGACACGCTCTCCGATCCCGACAGCCCGGTGATCCTGGAGCGCATGGAATTTCCGGATCCGGTGATCGAGGTGGCGGTCGAGCCGAAGACCGTCGGCGATCAGGAGAAAATGGGTCAGGCCCTTTCGCGCCTGGCGGCGGAAGATCCGTCCTTCCGCGTGACCAGCGACCAGGAAAGCGGCCAGACTATCATCAAGGGCATGGGCGAGCTCCATCTGGAGATCATCGTCGACCGGATGAAGCGCGAGTTCAGCGTCGACGCCAATGTCGGCCGGCCCCAGGTGGCCTACCGCGAGACCATCTCGGCCCCGACCGATATCGACTACACCCACAAGAAACAGACCGGCGGCGCCGGCCAGTTCGCCCGCATCAAGCTCAAGTTCGAGCCGTTGGAGCCGGGGTCCGGATTCGAGTTCGAGAACTCGGTGGTCGGCGGCAACGTGCCGAAGGAATACATTCCGGGCGTCGAGAAGGGTTTGCGCAGCGCGGCCGATTCGGGCCCCGTGGCCGGCTTTCCGGTCACCGACTTCAAGGCCGAGCTTTATGACGGGGCGTCCCACGACGTCGATTCCAGCGTCATGGCCTTCGAGATCGCCGCGCAGGCGGCGTTCCGCGAGGGCGTGATGAAAGCCAGGCCGATCCTTCTCGAGCCGGTCATGCGGGTCGAGGTGGTGACGCCGGAAGATTACATGGGCGATATCATCGGCGATTTGAACAGCCGCCGGGGAACCGTCGGCTCGATGGATCAGCGCGGCAACGCCCGCGTGGTGTCCGCCATGGTGCCCCTCGCCAACATGTTCGGCTACGTCAACAACCTGCGCTCCATGAGCCAGGGACGGGCCCAGTACACCATGCATTTTGATCACTATGCGGAAATTCCCCAGGCGGTGTCCGAGGAAGTCCGCGAGCGTTTGGCCGGTTAATCGGGCCGCCTTTAGACGGAGAGCGAAGGATGTCGAAGGAAAAGTTTGAGCGGACGAAGCCGCACTGCAACGTTGGGACGATTGGGCACGTTGACCATGGGAAGACGACGCTGACGGCCGCGATCACGAAGATACTGGCCGAGAAGGGCGGCGCGGAAGAGATGGC
>JAJECC010000012.1 GCA_022822205.1 Rhodospirillales bacterium
TGCACATCTCCTACGAGGGGAAGGCGCTGGAGGATCCGGACGTGGCGCCCGACGAGGACATGTTCACCCGGAGCGTGGCGCCCGAAAACGCGCCGGACGAGCCGCTGATCATCGAAATCGAATATGAGAAGGGCGATCCCGTCGCCGTCGACGGCCATGT
This sequence comes from Rhodospirillales bacterium, assembly GCA_022822205.1. Classification (GTDB taxonomy): domain Bacteria; phylum Pseudomonadota; class Alphaproteobacteria; order Rhodospirillales; family UBA2165; genus JAJDXO01. The sequence goes on from JAJECC010000012.1 coordinate 161, forward strand.
GATGGGCCCCGCGGCGCTGCTCACCCATCTGAACGAGGTGGCCGGCGATCACGGGATCGGCCGGGCCGATATCGTCGAGAACCGGTTCGTCGGCATGAAATCGCGCGGCGTCTACGAGACGCCTGGCGGCACCGTCATGCTGGCCGCCCACCGGGCCATGGAGAGCATCACCCTCGACCGCAATGCCGCGCACCTCAAGGACGAGCTGATGCCCCGCTACGCGGAGCTGATCTACAACGGATTCTGGTTCGCGCCCGAGCGGGAAATGCTCCAGGCGGCCATCGACAAAAGCCAGGAGAACGTCACCGGCACGGTGCGCCTCAAGCTGTTCAAGGGCGGGATCACGGTGCTGGGCCGGAAGGCGCCGGGCAGCCTCTATGACGAAGCGACGGTGACCTTTGAGGAGGACAGCGTCTACGACCAGCGGGACGCCGAGGGGTTCATCAAGCTGAATGCGCTGCGCCTCCGCATCGCCGGGCGGCAGCGCAACAAATAATATACTCAACGTCACGCCCCGCTTTATGCGGGGCATCCACAGTTTGGTCCTATGGATGCCGCGGACGGGCCAAATTGCCGTGGCCACCTCACATTCTTGTTGATTGACGGGGCTCAGGCGCTGGAATACACCCCCGCCATGCGCGTTGTTTCGACCATGACCCGACGGTTCGCCTTTCCGGGCCTGATCCTCGCCGCCGTCGTGCTGGCGGGCGTTCCGGCGCAAGCCCAAAACAAGATTACGCTAACCGACGAAATCAAACAGCGGCTGATCGATGCGCCGCCCCTGAGGGGTGACGGCGTCACCCGCGAGACGTTCAACGGCAAGCCGGTCCTGGTGACCTTCTTCGCCAGTTGGTGACCCCCCTGCCATACCGAGTTCGGGGAACTCGCGGAATTCATCGGCAAACACGGACCCGGCAAGCTCACCATCATCGCGGTGGACTGGCGGGAGAACGCCGAGGGCAACAAGCGCCTGCGGCGGATGATCAAGCGGACCATTCCGGCGCCGGTCCATGTGGTCGACGGCACCCCCCAGATCGGCAAGGATTTCGACGGCGTGCACTCGATCCCGGCGGCCTATCTGTTCGATCCGCGGGGCAACGAGATCTTCCGGGTCGGCGGCGATCCGGGCCCGCCCGGCCGGCACTACATGAACCGGCGGCAGCTGGAGCGCGCCCTCGAGGGTATCGAAGCGGCGCGCGTCAACTGATCCTAATTACGGCTGCAGGCCGCTATTCGGCGGGCATGTCCCGGGACCGCCCGGCCATCAGTCCGCTGACCCAGAGCCAGATGAAGGCCAGCACATGGAGCCCGGCGACGGCGGTGAGCGCCGCCCGGTGGCCGTCGACGGCGTAGGTGCCGTCGGGTCCTTCCGGCCAGAGATCGATGATCGCTCCCATGCCCCATTGGATGGCGAAGGCGCCGGCCAGCACCGGCAGGTTGAGGGCGGCATTGATGCGGCCGGCCTTGTTGGCGGGGTAGAGCTGCGCCATGCCGGTAAAGATCAGGATCGCCGAGGCGCCGACAAATCCGAACATGGCCCACAGCACCACATCGAATGGCCCCAGATTGGCCGCCAGCAGGAACTGGAGGGCGGTATAGGCGGCAATCCCCCAATAGGAAACGGTGAGCGCCGAGACGCCGGCGCGGGCCAGCCGCTCGGCGAACACACCGGTGGCGATGTAGCCGAGCATGATGGCGATGCCGATGACCATCAGTCCGTTGGCGACGCCGAAGCGTTCGAACCCGGCCACGTCCCGGAGCCACGGGCCCGCCCATAGGCTCGGCACGCCCATGAAGGCGCCCAAGGACGCGGTGGCCAGCGGGACCACCCGCCAGACCCGGAAGTCCCCCATGATCTCGGCAAAGTCCTTCAACTGACCGGTGAGGCTGGCGGTCCGCATTTCCCGCTCGCCCGGCTTCTCGGGCACCGTCAACAGGATCATGACGCCGGTGAGGAAGGTGAATCCCCCGAGATACAGGAACACGCCCCGCCAGTCGGTGAAGGCGAGGGACGCCTCGACGGGAACCGTGGAGGCGATGGCTCCCAGGCTTCCCACCGCCATCAGGGTACCCTGCCAGAAGGCGAGGCGCTCCTTGGGGAACCATTCGATGATCGCCTTGAAGGCCGCCATCAGGCCCGCGGACATGCCGAGGCCCATGAGAGCCCGTCCGGTGATCAGGAGGCCGAGTGTATCGGCGGTGGCGAACAGGGCCGCGCCCGCGGCGGTGACGCAGAACAAGCCGGCCTGCACCCGCCTGGCGCCGTAGCGGTCGAGCAGTACGCCCAAGGGAATCTGAAACAGCGCGAAGGTCAGGAAATAGACCGAGGTCAGCAGGCCCAGACCCTCCGCATCGACACCCACCTCGGCGGCGATATCGGGCGCCATCACTGCGTTCACCGTGCGGTAGAAGAAGCCCAGGAAAAAGCCGAGCGCAAAGGGCAGGAACACCCGGGCGATGAGCGATGGTTGCATGCGGGAGGTTGGTGCCGCGCTGTTTGGGGGCTTCAGCCTAATCTCCGGATACGGGTGCGGAAAGCCCCAAGGCCGCCAAACTGTGCTTCCTCCGGCGATCATGATCGCTAAGATATTTCTTCAGACCAGGGAGAAATACATGCTCAACGCCGCGGTTATCGGTTTGGGATGGTGGGGCACCACCATCGTCAGGTCGCTGGAAGGCTCGGACAAAATCAATGTGGTCCGGGGGGTCGATATCAACCAGGACGCGCCGGCGGCATTCTGCGCCGAGCGCGGCCTGCCGTTTTCCTCCAGTTTCGAAGACGCGCTCAACGACCCGGACGTCGACGCGGTGATCATCGCGACGCCCCACTCCCTGCATGAGCCCATGGTTCTGGCGGCGGCGGCGGCGGGCAAAAACATCTTCTGTGAGAAACCCATGGCGCTTTCCGGCGGCGGGGCCAGGAAGATGATGGCGGCCTGCGAGGAAAAAGGCCTGGTCATGGGCATCGGCCACGAACGCCGGTTCGAGGGCGCCTGGGAAGAATTGAAACGGATGGCCGATGCCGGGGAACTCGGCGAAATCCTCCATCTGGAACTCAATTCGTCCTACAACAACATGGCCATCAAGCCGCCGTCGGGCTGGCGGCAGGACCCGGTGGAGGCGCCCGCCGGCGCCATGACGGCCTTGGGCGTGCATGTGACCGACCTGATGCTGTCCATTGCCGGCTCGGTGACCGAGGTCTACGCCCATCTCAACTCCCGTTCCGACAAGTTCCCCAACGAGGATGTGCTGACGGTCCAGTTCCTGTTCGAGAGCGGCGTGACGGCGTCGTTGGTCAATCTGGCGGCCACGCCGTTCTATCAGCGGATGAGCATCTTCGGCGATGAGGCCTGGGCGGAAGCGCGGGAAATCTCGAACGTGGATATCCCGGACGAGGCGCTGCTCACCTGGCGGGGCATGGATATGGTGATTCATACCCGGACCTATCCCTGGGACAACTCGACGGTGGAACGCAATCTCCACCACTGGGCCGACGCCGTCGCCGGCACGGCCGAGTACCGGTTCACGCCCGGGCAGCGGGTGCAGAACGCCCAGATTCTGGAAGCCATCACCGAGAGCGTCGCCAACGGGAAGCCGGTGGCGATCAAGTAGGGATTACCCCCTGAGCACACCCTTGGTGTGCTTGGCCACGTTGGCCACCACCTTGCCGGAGACCGCTTCGATCTCCTCGTCGGTAAGGGTGGCCTGGGTAGGCTGGAGGGTGACGGCGATGGCCAGAGACTTCTTGCCGGTTTCCAGATCGCCGCCCTGGAACTCGTCGAACACCCGGACCCCCGAAATCAGCTTCTTGTCCGCCGCCGCGGCCGCCTTGGCGAGATCGTCCGCCGCGACGCCGTCATCGACGATGAAGGCGAAATCCCGCTCCACCGGCTGGAAGGCGGAAAGGGCCAGGGGCGGCCGCATGGCTGATTTGCCGTCTTTGGGCCGGCGCAGGTTTTCGAGATAGATCTCGAATCCGGCCATCGGGCCGTCGGCATCCATGGCCTGAAGAATGCCGGGGTGAATCTCACCGAAATGGGCGAGCACCTGCCGGGGCCCGAAAGCGATGGTACCCGACCGGCCCGGGTGATACCACGCCGGCGCATCGGTGGAGATGCGGGCCGAATCCGCCGAAACACCCAGCTGCTCGAACACCGCCATGACGTCCGCCTTGGCGTCGAACGCGTCCACCTCGCGGGAGCTTCCGGCCCAGTCGCGGGGGCCGGTGAGCCCGGCCCGGACGCCCGAGGCGGCCACGGCCTGATCCTCGGGGTTCTCGCCGGCGAATTGCGGTCCCACCTCGTAGAGGGAGACGTCGCCGAAGCCCTTGTCCGCGTTGCGCCTCGCGGCGTCGATCAGGTTGGGCAGCAGCGACGGCCGCATCACATCGAGATCGGCGGAGATGGGGTTCACCAGATTGACGGTTTCCGGCACCCCGCCGAAGAGGTCCGCGTGTTTGCGGGGCAGGAACGAGAAGGTCACCGACTCCGTGAGGCCGCGAACCGCCAACGCGCGCCGTGCCCGCGCGCGGCGTGCCTGCGGCAGGGACACCGCCGGGCTCGGCAGGTTGGTCTCCCGCACCAGCGAGACGGCGGGGATATTGTCAAAGCCGTGGATGCGCGCCACCTCTTCGACCAAATCGGCCTCGCCGACCACATCATGGCGCCAGGACGGCACCTCGCACTCCCAGGCATCGCCGTTGTCGGTGACGTTGAAGCCCAGCACGTTGAGTATCCGGACCGTCTCTTCCCCGGATACCTCGACGCCGCCCAGTTCCTTCACCCGGTGCTTGCGCAGCGGATAGGACCGGGAGACATCCGGTTTCTCGCCGGCGATGACGATGTCGCTGGCTTCGCCGCCGCACAGGTCCAGGAGCAGTTTGGAGGCGAGTTCCGCGCCGTCGAGCACAAAGTCCGGGTCGATGCCGCGCTCGAACCGGTAGCGGGCATCGGACATCAGGTTGAGCTTGCGTCCCGTGGCCGCCGTCCGGACCGGGTCGAAGTAGGCGCTTTCGAGGAACACGTTGACCGTCTCCCCGGTGCAACCGGAGGGCTCGCCGCCCATGACGCCGCCAAGGGCTTCCGCTTCCTTCTCGTCGGCGATGACCGTCATTTCGTCGTCGAGTTCGTACTCCTTGCCGTCGAGGGCCAGGATTTTCTCGCCCTTCCTGGACAGCCGGACGTGAATGTCGCCATGGACCTTGTCCGCATCGAAGACGTGCAGCGGCCGGCCGTAGGCCATGGTGAGCAGGTTGGTGATGTCGACCAGCGCCGAGATGGGCCGGAGACCGATGGCGAGCAGCTTCTGTTGCAGCCAGTCGGGGCTCGGGCCGTTCCTGACGCCGCGGAAATAGCGCCCGACGAAATAGGGACAGGCGCTTATGGTCTCATCGTCGAGATCGAGATGAACCTTGATCGGGCTCTCGAACTTGCCTTCGACGGGCTCGATGAGCAGCGGCTTCAGCGTACCGATGCCGGCCGCCGCCAAATCGCGGGCGATGCCGCGGACGCCGAGGCAGTCGCCCCGGTTGGGTGTGATGCCGATATCGAACACCGGATCGGACATGCCGAGGGCCTCGGCCGCCGGGGCGCCCGGGACCGCATCGTCGCCGAGTTCGATGATGCCTTCATGTTCGTCCGAAAGGCCGATTTCCCGTTCCGACAGCAGCATGCCGTTGGAGGTAACGCCGCGGATTTTCGATTTCTTCAGCACCATGTCGATGCCCGGGATATAGCTGCCTTCCGGCGCGAACACGCCTTTCATGCCGGTCCGGGCATTGGGCGCGCCGCACACCACCTCGAAGGTCCCGGCGCCGTTGTTCACCCGGCACACCTGGAGCCGGTCGGCGTCCGGATGGGGCCTGGCGTCTTCCACATGGCCGACGACGAAGTCCTTGAGCTTGTCGGCAGGGTCGTCGAGGCTCTCAAGTTCTAGCCCGATCATCGTCAGTTCGTCGGCGATTTCCCGGGGGCCGGCGTCCGTCTCCAGCTCTTGCTCGAGCCATTTCAGGGAGAATTTCATCCGACGGTCCTCCCGAGCAGCGACGGCACATCCAGGGGCGCGAAGCCGAAATGCTTCAGCCATCGGATGTCCGAATCATAGAACGTCCGAAGATCGGGGATGCCGTACTTGAGCATGGCCAGCCGCTCGACGCCCATGCCGAAGGCGAAGCCCTGATATTTGGCCGAATCGATCCCGCAATTCTCGAGAACCGCCGGATTGACCATGCCGGAGCCGAGAATCTCCAGCCAGTCGTCGCCGGCGCCGATTTTCAATCCGCCGCCTTCGCGGGTGCAGCCGATATCAACCTCCGCCGAGGGTTCGGTGAAGGGGAAGTAACTGGGCCGGAAGCGGACCGGCAGATCGTCGATGCCGAAAAATGCGCGGCAGAATTCCATCAGGCAGCCCTTGAGGTGACCCATGTGGGAGGTCTCGTCCACAACCAATCCTTCGACCTGGTGGAACATGGGCGAGTGGGTGGCATCGTGATCGCTGCGGTAGGTGCGGCCCGGCACGATGATCCGGATGGGCGGCTTTTGGGACTGCATGGTGCGGATCTGTACCGGCGAGGTGTGGGTACGGAGCACCATCCGGCGCCCTTCCTTCTCGGCATTGATGTAGAAGGTGTCGTGTTCCTGGCGGGCCGGGTGATCCTGGGGGATGTTCAGGGCGGTGAAGTTGTACCAGTCCTCTTCGATGTCGGGCCCTTCGGCGACGGTGAAACCCATCTCGCCGAAAATGGCGATCACCTCGTCGATGGTCTGACTGATCGGGTGGACGCAGCCCCTGCGCTCGGGCCGGACGGGGAGCGTGACGTCGATCTTCTCCTCGGCCAGCCGGGCATCCAGTCCGGACGCCGACAGCGCGGTCCTGCGCGCCTCGAGGGCCTCGGCGATCTCGTCCTTCAGCGCGTTGAACGCCCGGCCGGCGGCTTTTCGCTCGTCCGCGTCCAGCTGGCCCAGGGTCTTCATCAGGCCGGTGACGCTGCCCTTCCGCCCGAGGGCGGCGACGCGCACCGCCTCCAGGGCATCCAAATCGCCGGCGCCATCGATGGCCGCCGTCAATTCGCTCTTCAGTGCCTCCAGGTCTTGCATGTCGTTTCCGTGCTCCAAATCAAAAGGGGGCCGCCGTCCGGGCCGCCCCCTTCCAAAAAATCTTCGTTCGATCCTGCTCTAGGCAGTGCTGGCGAGGGCGGCCTGGGCCTGTTCAACCAAGCTTTTAAACGAATCCGGCTCCGTGACGGCGAGATCGGACAGCACCTTGCGGTCGATCTCGATCCCGGCCTTCGAGAGGCCGTTCATGAACTGGGAATAGGTCAGGCCGTGCAGACGGGCGCCGGCGTTGATCCGCTGGATCCACAGGCGGCGGAACGAGCGCTTCCTGGTCCGGCGGTCCCGGTAGGCGTATTGCAGCGCCTTGTCGGTACGCTGTTTGGCGAGACGGAAGTTGTTGTTGCTCCGGCCCTGATAGCCCTTGGCCCGGGCGACGACCTTCTTGCGCCGGGCCCGGCTGGCGACGGCGGGTCTGGATCGCGACATGTTTATTTCCCCCGGCTGTACGGCATGTAGGCGCTGATGATCTTCGCATCGGCGTCGGCCATGATCATGGTGCCCCGGGCCTTGCGTTTCATCTTCTGGGTGCGCTTGCGCAGATTGTGGCGCTTGAATGCCGGGCTGCCCTTGATCTTGCCGGTGCCCGTGCGGGAGAAGCGCTTCTTGGCGCTGGATTTGGTCTTCAGCTTGGGCATTTCCTCATCCTCGTTTGAGTTTTCTGTGAGCGTCCGGCATGCCCTCGGATCAAACATCCGGCCGTTTCGCTCGGCGAAGGCGCGGTTTATAGCGGCGGCGCCCCGGGATTGCAAGGGGCGCGGGCGACGACGAAACCGGCGGCCTCATTTCCGGTATGCCACCACCCGGACGTCCTCGATCCGTTCGTCCTCGGTGAAGCGCCAGATGCCGATATGGCCGCCGCGCAGATCGCCGTTTCCGTCCCAGTCCATGCTGCCCGAGGCGCCTTCGTAATCGATCTCCCCGCCGCCGGCGAGAATGCGGAGCGCATCGGCGATGCCGTTCGGGCCGGCGTTCACCACGGTACCCGGCCCACTGCCCACCGCGCGCAGCCGGTCGCGGATCGCGGCGCCGTCCAACCGCCCCGCGGCCTGCGCCGCAAGCGCCAGGGCGACCGTGGCGTCGTAGGCTTCCTTGACATAGGCGAGCACCGGCAGCGCGCCGTACTCGGCGACCCAGGCCGCCTCCCACGCCGCGGACGCGGCGCTCTCCGGCGCGGACGCGGGCCCGGTGCCGTACATGTTGCCGAGGCGGGCGCCGCCCAGGGACCGGACCAAGCTCGGCCGCTTGGCGCCGTCGCCGAAGACGAAGCTCTCGTAAAGGCCGTTGTCGATCGCCTCGCGAACCATGGCGAGGGCCGCCGTCTCGAAGGCGATCACCACCAGGGCCTCTGCGCCCCCGCTCGCGGATTTGCGCAGCGCGGCCAGGAAGCGGGTCTCGCCGCGGTTCACCGGGACGGCCTTGAGGGGACCGTCCCAGGCGGCTTCGAAGGCGGCGGCAAGGCCCCGTCCCCAGGGATCGTCGACATGGAGCAGGCCGACATTGCCGAAGCCTCGCCGGCGCGTGAGGCGGGCGAGGACGGGTCCCTGGGACACGTCGGAAAGCGCGGTTCGAAACAGGAAATCATGGTCGGCGACGGCGGTCAGCGCCGGCGACGTGGCCGAGAAGCTGATCGTGGGAATGGCGGCCGGACCGGTCACCCGCTCGGCCACCGGCAGCGCGCTGGCGCTGGCGTTGGGTCCGACGATGGCATGCACGCCGTCGGCCTCGACGAGACGCCGTGCCGCCGCGACCGCCTTCTCCGGTTCCGCCGTGGCGTCGCGGACCGCGATCGTCACGGGCAATCCGAACACGCCGCCGCCCTCGTTGACATGCCTGATCGCGAGCTCGAACGCCCGCTGCCTGTTCCTGTAGACCTCCGCCGAACCGCTGCTCAGGTCCAGCAGCAACCCGATCTTGAGCGCGGCGGCCTCATCCGGCCTTGCCGCCGCCGGCTCCGCTGCCGCACCGATCAGCGACAGGCCCGCCGCACCCAGCAGCAGCCCGAATGAACACGCCCGGAAAACTGCCCCGCCGCAGAGACCGCGGATCATTGTGAACTCCTCTCGTTATGGCGCGCGGCCGTGGGGTCTGGCCCGGCTATTGCGCGGCCGCCAGGGGCCCGGTGCGGGGCTCTTGGCCCGGCAGCTGAAAATGGATGTCGTGGGCATCCGAGATGCGGATGACCTCGTGCGCGTCGGCGACATTGTGGAGCGCCTTGAAGAGATCGAACAGCTTGTCGGTCGGCTCCGCCCAGAAAACCCCTTTCACCGTCTCGCCGCTATTGTTGAACAGGGCGTGGGTCGAGTATTTGGGAAACGGAAGCACCTCGCCCGCGCCTCCGACAAATTCCTTGCCGTCGAGGATCATCTGCAACTCGCCCTCGGTGATGTAGAGAAATTCATCCTGGGTGGAATGGGAATGGGGCGGAATGTAGCTCTCCTCGGGCATGATGGCTTCCCACCAGATCGCCTGTTCGTCCACCTGTTTGGGAATGTAGATCTGTCCCATCACGTTCCACACCATGCCGCCGACGGGCTTCGCCTCGTTGACGATCCGATCGATGTCCCGCGCACTGACGCTCATGATGAGTCCTCTCCGCGAAGTTTCTTCTGCGCTTTGGCCCAAACCGGGTTGAACGCCGCGAATATGGGCCGATCCTGCCACGCCGCGGCGGCTTTCTCCAGATCATCCCGGTCATAGTAGCCGATTAGAATGCCGGCCTCGGTGATGTTCCGCTGGACATCGACGGTTTTCAGCATGCCGTCGGTTACGGTCACCCGGTGCCGGGGTTTCATCGCCCAGTCGAAGAGCAGGTCCTTCAGCCGCGCGCGCTCGGCCCCGTGGGCCGGGTCGGCGCCCAGATCTCTCAGTTCCCGGGGATCTTCCTTCAGGTCGAACAGCATCGGCCGGTATTCGCCACAGTCGACATATTTGAACCGGCCGTCAAATACCATGCGCAGCCAGCAATCCCTGGGCTTCGTACCCAGGGCGAGGCGGGGGTCCATGAACGCGTAGTCGTATTCGCTGATGACGTAGCTCCGCCAGCCGTTCGGCGTTTCGCCGCGCAGCAGCGGGGTCAGGGAGCGGCCGTCGAAAATATGAGGTTGGGGGTACCCGCCGATGGATTCGACGAAAGTCGGCGCGAGGTCGATTGCCTCGACCAGCGCGTCGCTTGCCGACCCGCGGGTCGCGTCGGCCTCCGGCGACGGGTCGTGGACGATGAGCGGAATCCGGACGCTGGGTTGGTGGAACAGGTCCTTTTCGCCCATCCAGTGATCGCCCAGGTAGTCGCCGTGATCCGAGGTAAAGACGATCATCGTATCGTCCATCCGCCCGCGCGCCTCGAGCGCTTCAAGCAGGCGGCCGATCTCGTCGTCGATCTGTTTGATCATGCCCATGTAGCCGGGAAGCACCGCGTCGCGGACTTCGTCCCGCGATATGGTCCGTGACACGCGCTGGCCGATGAACGCGCCGTAGACCGGATGCGGGTCCTGTTTTTCCTCGTCGCTTCGGACGACCGGGTAGGTGTCTTCGGGGCCGTACATGCCCGCATAGGGAGCCGGCGCCATGTAGGGCCAGTGCGGCTTGATGTAGGAGAGGTGGAGGCAGAAGGGCTCGTCCCCCGCATCGTCCAGGAAGTCGATGGCGCGTCCGGTCATGTACGCGGTCTCGGAATGCTCGGCCGGAACCCGCGCCGGTTTGTCCGAGTTTTCCAGATACCAGCCGGACAGCAGTTCTCCGTCCGGACCCTCCGCCGAGTTCGCCCAATCCTCCCATGGGTTGTCGGCCTCGAAGCCGTGATCGCGGAGATATTGATTGTATCTGGGGTTGGGATCGTGACTTGAACTGGGGTGGACGCCGTCATCCCGCTCAAAGGGCTCGAAGCCGCATTCGGCCGCCAGCACGCCTTCGCCGGAATGAAGATCGATCCCCAGGCGCGCCATCCCGGCATAGTCGGCGCGCATATGGGTCTTGCCGACCAGCGCGGTGCGGATGCCGCGGGGCCTGAGATGATCGCCGATGGTCTGTTCGCCGATCCTGAGCGGGACGAAATTCCAGCTGGCGCCATGAGAATTCACGTACCGGCCGGTATAGAAGCTCATGCGCGACGCGCCGCACACCGGGGACTGGCAATAGGCGCTGTCGAAACGCACGCCGCGGGCGGCAATGCCGTCGATGTTCGGGGTGTCCAGTTTCGGGTGGCCGTAGCAGGACAGGTAATCCCAGCGAAGCTGGTCGCACATGATGAAGAGTATGTTCCTGACCGCGCCCACCACCCCGCTCCTATCCGCCGAACGACTTTTCCAGCCGGTCCAGGGTGCGCATGGCCGACAATCCCTGCGCCGCACTGCTGTTGGGCTCGCGGCCATCGGCGATGGCGGCGAGGAATTCCCGGTCGGCGAGTTCGATGCCGTTGTCCGAAACCGCCACGCCGGCGAGGTCGATGGGGTTCTCGTTGCCGTCCACCAGATCGTCATAGCGGGCGATATAGGTGCCGTTGTCGCAGATGTAGCGGAAGAAGGTGCCGAGCGGCCCGTCGTTGTTGAACGACAGCGACAGCGTGCAGATGGCCTGGTTCGCCGCTTTCAGCCCGATGGACATGTCCATGGCGATGCCGAGTTCCGGGTGCGGCGGCCCCTGCAGCCCGAAGCACTCGATCGCCTCGCCGCCGGTCTGATACTGGAACAGGTCCACCGTGTGGCAGGCATGATGCCATAGCAGGTGATCGGTCCAGGTGCGGGGCTTCCCCTCGGCGTTGATGTTGGTGCGCCGGAAGAAGAAGGTCTGCACATCCAGTTGCTGAAGGGTCAGTTCCCCGGCCTCAATCCGGTTGTGAACCCACTGATGGCTCGGGTTGAACCGCCGCACATGGTCGACCATGGCGACGAGGCCGGTTTCCCGCTGGACGCGGGCGATGTCCTCGGCATCCTTCAGGCTGTCGGCCATGGGAATTTCGATCATCACATGCTTGCCGGCGCGCATGGCGGCGATGGCTTGTTCGGCATGCAGCTGGGTCGGGGTCGCCAGGATCACCGCATCGACATCGTCCCGGGCAAGGCTCTCCCCGAGATCCCTGGTCCAGTGGCCGATGCCCCGGTCCCCGGCGAAGCCTTCCATATCGTCCGGCTCGCCGCCGACGACGGAGGTGACCTCCACGCCGTCGATCGCGCCGAGGGCATCCAGATGCCTGCGCCCGAAGGCGCCGGGCGCTCCGGCAACGCAAATTCTCATTTTTGTGCCTCCGATCGCGGTCCGCGGTGGAGCGGGATGATCGGGGATGGGCGCACCGATGGCCAGCGGGGAATCATCGCGCCTCGCCGCCCGTCAGCATGGTATCCACATTCCCGACGACGCGCCGTAGAAGCTCGTTGAGGCGAATCCGGTCGAACTCGGAGAAGTTTCTGAGGAGCAGTTCTTCGCGGGTAAGGGCAAATGAAGCCAGCCGGTCGTGAACCCGGACCCCTTGACCGGTCAGATCGACCAGGGAGCGCCGCCGGTCGCGCGAGTCGCCGGAGCGCGCAATGAATCCCCGCTTTTCCAGCCGGCTGATGGCGCGGCTGGTGCCGCCGCGATCCATGGCGATCCGGTCGGCCACGTCATTGATCGTGGAGCGCCCCTCGGCGCCCAAGATCAAGATCACTCTCAACTCCCGCAGATCCAGGTCATGCGGACGGGCGCCTTCGCGGAGCGCATGGAGCGAAATCTTGTTCCCCAGGGTCTGAATCAACGAGGGGAGGTGGTGGTCGAGCTCCAGGGGATGTTCTGGTTTGGACATGCCGGCCACATTCATCCGGGACAACGGAACGACAAGAACATCATATCCATGATAAGTCAATATTTGACATATCACATTATTATCGGATAGGTTCTCGAAATTCCGCGCCTGAATGTGGGAGGCCAGAAAATGTCCAACGACCTCAATCTCGGCATGTTTCAGTCGACGCCGAAGGAGCTTGATGCCGATTCCGATGCCCGCGCCCGCTGCCCGGTAACGGGGATGGCGGCGGAGTTCGAGCCTTTCGACGACGCTTATATAGCCAATCCGTTCGCGTTCTTCGGCAAGGCGCGGTCGGACGAGCCCATATTCCACGATCCCAAATCCGGCTACTGGGTGGTGACCAAATACGACGAGATCGTCCGCATATTTCGTGATCCCGGGACGTTTTCCGCCGCCTTGGCGCGGCACCCGGTGACGCCCCTGTGCCCCGCCGCCGCCGAGGTGCGGGACAGCCTCGATATCTCGGTGGAACCGTCCCTCGTGGACGAGGACCCGGAGACCCACCGGGCGCACCGCAAGGTCTTTGGAGACGCCTTTACGCCGAAACGCGTCGAGCAGGTCGAGGCGCGGATCCGGTCGATCGTCAGCGGCTTCATCGACCGGTTCGCGGCTAAGGGCGAGGCCGATCTGGTTGCGGAGATGCTTTACGAGGTGCCTGCCTTGGCGATCTTCATCTTCCTGGGCGCGGACGACGATCATGCGGTGAGGGTCAAGCAGCTGGGCTCGGCTCGGGCCGTCGTCAATTGGGGGCGTCCCAGCGAGGCCGAGCAGGTTGCGATGATGCATGATATGGGCGAGCACTGGGCGTTCACCAAGAAACTGGTCGACGATGCCTACGAGAACCCGGGCGACAATTATCTCGGTGACATGGTGCGTCTCCACAAGGCCGATCCGGACAAGTTCACCGTCAACTACCTCTACAACGTCATGTTCCTGATGCAGTTCGCGGGGCATGAGACCACGACCCAGGCCTCCGCCAACGGGATGCGGGCGCTGCTGGAGGATCGGGCGCAGTGGGAGGCGCTGTGCGATGATCCCTCTCTGATCCCCAACGCGGTCGAGGAAATTCTCCGCTACGACTCCTCCATCTTCACCTGGAGGCGCATTGCCGCCAAGGATGCGAAGATCGGCAACTTCGACGTTCCGAAAGGCGCCAAGATTCTGCTGGCGATCGGTTCCGGCAGCCGGGACGATGCCGCGTTCGCCGACGGCGACAAATTCGACATCCTGCGCAAACAGGAGAAGAAACACCTGGCGTTCGGCAACGGGGCGCACTTCTGCATGGGCGCGCCGCTGGCCCGGCTGGAAATGAAAATCATCCTCGAGGAGCTAACCGGGCGGCTGCCTCATATGAAGCTGGTCCCCGGTCAGGCGTGGGAATATATCCCGACGCTGTCTTTCCGGGGTATCCAGCAACTGCGAATCCAATGGGATCCCAATCGGAATCCCTAGAGCAGCTCGACCGCGGACCTTGATCAGGCCCGCCAGACCACCGGGAAGACGTCGTCGTTGATGGGCATCTTGCCGACCGGGAACATATCGTCCGACGTGCCGGGCACCTCGAAAATCGTGCGTTTGCCGTGCCAGGTGGCGTCGCCGCCGAAATAGCGGACCGAGAGGGCGACCCGCGGCGTATCGAGGGAGGCGTTCTTGCCCGAGCCGTGCACGGCCATCGGGTGATGCACCAGACAATCGCCCGCCTCCATGTCCCAACTCAGGAACCGGTAGTCGGGATTGTCGAATTCCTTGTGGAAGGCGGGGCAGCGTTCGAAGGCCTCGGCCTCGGGCAAGGCGAAGTTGTCCCGGGGCGTCGCCGGTTCTGGGTAATACATCTTGTTCCACTTGTGGGAGCCGCCGACATAGACGAGGCCGCTGTTTTCCTTCGGAGTCGGGGTCAGCGCGACCCAGACCGAGGCGACGTCCCCGCCGTCGAAGGGCCAGAACGGCAAATCGTTGTGCCAGGCCGTCGGCGCCAGGGTGCCGGGCTCCTTGAAGAAAAGCTGATCGTAGAAGAACCGCGCCTCGTCCACGCCCATCAGGGTCGCGGCGATCTCCGCCGCCGGCGAGTTCAGCGCGAAATTCCATATGTCCTTGTTCTCGCGGGACATGTGGGTAGCGGCGACGAAGCGGCCGGGATCGTCCGCGTCACTCTGTTCATGGCGCGCGCCGCCCGGATTTACGTCGTTGCCGGTGCACACCGCCAGCATATGGTCGATCCATTCCCGGTCGAACTGGCCGCGAATGCAGACCACGCCGTCCTCGTCGTAGGTCCGCTTTTCGTCTTCGGTTATGGGATGCAGCAGGTCGCGGTTCATCGTGTCCTCCCTCAACCTGATTACTAGAGCAGCTTCCGGCCAGATTGAACCGTCTGGCCGGGATTACCTGGGCGCAAACACCATGGTCATCTGGCGGCCTTCCATCTGGGGGAACTGCTCCACCTTAGCCATCTCGTCCATGTCGTCCCGCACCCGGTCCAGCACCTTGGCGCCCAAATCCTGGTGGGCCATTTCCCGGCCGCGGAAGCGCAAGGTCACCTTCACCTTGTCGCCGTCGTCGATAAACCGGCGCATGGAGCGCATCTTGACCTGATAGTCGTGCTCCTCGATGCCCGGGCGCATCTTGATTTCCTTGACGTCGATGGTCTT
Source organism: Rhodospirillales bacterium (assembly GCA_022822205.1). Classification (GTDB taxonomy): domain Bacteria; phylum Pseudomonadota; class Alphaproteobacteria; order Rhodospirillales; family UBA2165; genus JAJDXO01. Next base: position 15,694 of record JAJECC010000012.1, read on the forward strand.
CTGCTTTTTCCGCGCCTCGGCCTTCTTCTTCTGGTTCTCGTACTTGAGCTTGCCGAAATCGAGAATTTTGCACACCGGCGGGTCCGCATTGGGCGACACCTCGACCAGGTCGAGGCCCGCATCCGCGGCACGGTCCAGAGCTTCTTCGGTGGGTACGACGCCGATCATTTCTCCGTCGGCATCCACCAGACGGACTTGGGCGTTATCGATGTCTTCGTTTACGCGCGGGCCCTCTTTCTCGGGCCTGGCCTGCATGGGTGGGCGGGCTATTGACGCAACTCCTCTATCGGCCTTTGCCTCCCCAGGTGCCGATAGATCATGATGCTGTCACGCGCTGGACCCCTGGTTATGAAAAAGGACTTTAAAACTTGACTAGCCGCGCCGGTATTGCCCCAGCTCAGGCTCCAGGTGCGACCGCTTCGCCGACAAGTCTAGCGACTGCTTCATCCAGCGCAACAATTTCTTGAGCCTTGCCGCCCAAACGCCGGAGCGCCACGGTCTTTTCTTCCGCCTCCCGGGCGCCGACGACGGCGATCAGCGGCACATGGGCGTGGCTGTGCTCGCGGATCTTGTAGTTGATCTTCTCGTTCCGGAGGTCCGTCTCCACCCGGATGCCGGCTGATTTGAGGGCGTCGGCCACCTCGTCGGCATACGCGTCCGCATCGTTGGTGATGGTCGCCACGACCGCCTGCACCGGCGCCAGCCACACGGGGAAGCGCCCGGCATAATGTTCGATCAGAATGCCCGCAAATCGCTCCAACGAACCGAACAGCGCCCGATGCAGCATGACCGGGCGGTGCCTCTCGCCGTCCTCGCCCACATACGTCACGTCGAACCGATCGGTCAGGTTCATATCGACCTGCAGGGTGCCGCACTGCCAATCCCGGCCGATGGCGTCCCGCAACACGAACTCCAGCTTCGGGCCGTAAAAGGCGCCTTCGCCTGGGTTGTAGCTGTAACTCTCGCCCATGCTTTCCAGCGCGCCCTTAAGCGCCGCCTCCAGCTTGTCCCAGACGGCGTCTTCGCCTATCCGCTTCTCCGGGCGGTCGGAGAACATGATGCGCACGTCGTCGAAGCCGAAATCCCGGTAGATGTCCAGAATCAGCCGGACAACCGTTTGGCACTCGTCCTGCATCTGCTCGGGCGTGCAGAATATATGCGCGTCGTCCTGAGTGAACTCGCGCACGCGCATAAGGCCGTGCAGGGCGCCCGACGGCTCGTACCGGTTGACTTTGCCGAACTCGGCCATGCGGATCGGCAGGTCGCGGTAACTCCGGCTGCCCTGCTTGTAGACCTGGGTGCCGCCGGGACAGTTCATCGGCTTCACCGCGTATACCCGGCCATCCTCCGTCTCGGTCGTGTACATATGCTCCCGAAAAGTCTCCCAATGGCCGGACGTCTCCCACATGGCGCGGTCCATCAGCGTCGGCGTGGAGATCTCGACATAGCCGGCTTCATCCTGGCGGCGGCGCATGTAGTCGACGAGCATTCGGAACAGCACCCAGCCCTTCGGGTGCCAGAACACCGCGCCCGGCGCTTCTTCCTGGAAGTGAAACAGGTCCATTTCCCGGCCGATCCGGCGGTGATCCCGCTTTTCCGCCTCCTCGAGCATGGTGAGGTACGACTTGAGCTGCTTCTCGTCGGCCCATGCCGTGCCGTACATGCGCTGCAGCATCTCGTTCCGGCTGTCGCCCCGCCAGTAGGCGCCGGCGAGCTTGAGCATCTTGAACGCCTTGCCCAGCTTACCGGTCGAGGGCAGGTGCGGGCCCAGGCAGAGGTCCTTCCAGCCGCCCTGCCGGTAGATGATGATCTCTTCCGATTCCGGCAAATCGTGGATGATCTCGGCCTTGTAGATCTCGCCGATGGACTTGAAATGCGCGATCGCTTCGGCCCGGTCCCAGACCTGGCGTTCGATGGGCAGGTCCTGATCGACGATTTCCGCCATCCGCTTTTCGATGGCCTCGAAATCATCCGTCGAGAACGGCTCGTCGCGGGCAAAGTCGTAATAGAAGCCGTTTTCGATGGCCGGGCCGATGGTCACCTGGGTGCCGGGGAACAGTTCCTGGACCGCCTGGGCCAGCACATGGGCGGCATCGTGGCGCAACAGCTCCAAGGCATCCTCGTCCCTGGCGGTGACGATGGAGAAATTGCAGTCACCCGGGATTTCCCGGTTGAGGTCCCACATTTCGCCGTCAATCCGGGCGGCCAGCGCCGCCTTGGCGAGGCCGGGGCCGATGTCGGCGGCCACCGCGGCGCCGGTCACCGGCGCCGTGTAGTCCCGGACGCTGCCGTCGGGCAGCGTCAGCTTCACGTTCGCGCCTGCTTCTACTCCGTTGGCCATCGGTTTGATCCTTCGTCGTCACTCAAGACATTGCACCAAAAAACCCCCCTTGCGTCTGCGAGGAGGGCTGTGAGTCCGTCTATGTACACGCGCCGGACGTCACGGCCCCCCGTGGAGGGTCGTGGTGGTGGTTGTGGCACGGTTATGCGTCATCGTGGCGCTTATATCGGCAATCCGGCTCCGCCTGTCAAGAAGCGCCTAGATAGGGGCCCGAAGGATGGGCTCCGAGAGTTCATCGGCGACGTCGGCGAGCTCCAGGGTCTCGAGGTCGTCCCGCCGCAGGATACTCACATGCGGTCCCCGCTGGGCGCACAGCGCCGGGTCGGAGTCCCTGGAGTAGACCACCACCGTCGGGCAGCCGACCATGGCGGCGGCATGCATGGGGCCGGTGTCGTTGCCGACGGCGGCGAGCGCGCCCCGGCCAAGCGCAATCAAATCGGCGAGGCTTGTTTCGCCTGCAAGGGACCGGGACCCCGGCGCCTGGAAAACGATCTCGTCCAGAAACCGCGCTTCGCTCGCCGTGCCCAGAAGCACCGGCTGAACGCCCCGATCCCGAAGCCAGTTGGCGAGCTCGGCGAAGCGATCCTTGGGCCAGCGTTTTTCGGGCCGGTGAAGGGCGCCCAGAGGTGCCAGCAGGGCATGGCGTTCGGCGAGCCCGAAGCGTTCGATCCGCGTGTCGACCCAGGAAAAATTAGGCGCCGGAACCGCGTCGATTCCCGCCATTTTCAGCTGTTCGGCCTGGCGATCCATGGTGTGCATGACGTCGCGCCGGGGGTTGGCGTGGGGATGGGAGCAGGACCGGGCAATTCCCGACCATTCGGGCTTTTTTCCGAATAGCCGGTAATAGCCGGACGAGCGGTCGGAGGTCTGGAGATCATATACCCGGTCGAACCGGCCGCTGTTGAGTTGGCCCCGAAGGCGTATCCATTTGACGAATTGCCAAAGCCTGGGCCGGACGTCGGTCCACACTTCGTCGAACCAGGGCGATGCGGCGGCGAAGTCGGCGAATGGCCGGGTCGTCAGCAGGGTGATATGAGCGTCCGGGTGATGGGCGCGGATGGCGGCGAAGGGTCCCGCGGCCTGCAGGAAGTCGCCCAGCGCCCCAAGCTTGATCACCAGTATCCGGCCGGCCATTTGCTCGGGCTCCGGGCTCAGCCCGCCGGTGCGCCGTTGAGAAGTTCGTCATAGACGGCGATGGTCTTGGCGCACATGGCGTCCTTGGTAAAGTTGTCGCGGATATGGGCGACCGCACGGGCGGCATAGTTCCCCCGGGCCGACGGGTCCTGATCAAGGACCTGGGCGATCGTGGCGGCGAGCGCTTCGGCGTCGCCCGGCGGCGTCAGCCATCCGGTCCGGCCGTCGATAATGGTCTCGCGGGCACCGCCGTGATCGGTGGCGATGACGGGCCGGCCGAGGGCTTGGGCCTCGGTAACGACGCGGCCAAAGGCTTCGGGTTCGGTGGAGGCTGAGATCACCACGTCGGTCAGCATGTAGGCGGCGGGCATGTCGTCGCAATGGTCAATCACATGGATCTTGCCGCCGAGCCCGGCGCCTTCGATTTCCTTGATCAGCTCCTTGCGGTAGGCATCCCGCCCCTGGTCGGAACCGACAATCAGGCACCGGATGTCGTGGTCCGTCAGCAGTTTCACCGCATCGATGAACACCCGCTGGCCTTTCCAGCGGGTGAGCCGGCCGGGCAGCATCACCACGGGCACGCCGTCCGGCAGCCGCCAGCGTTCGGAGAGTGCGATGACCCGTTCCTGGGACACTCTGGCGGGGTCGAAGCGGGCAACGTCTACGCCGCGGTGGATGACACGGATCTTGCCGGCCGGGACATCATAGACTTCGCGCATGTGTCCGGCGACGAATTCGGAAATGGCGATGACCCGTTCGCCCCGGGTCATAACGCTGTTGTAGCGGCGCTTGAACACGTTGCCGTTGCCGTAAGCGCCGTGAAAGGTGGTGACGAAGCGGCGACCGGTTTTATTGGCGGCGGCAATGGCGCTCCAGGCCGGCGCCCGGGAGCGGGCATGGACCACATCGACGTTTTCCGAGTTGATGAGCCGGACCAGCCGGCGGACGTTGGCGCGCATGACCAGCGGGTTCTTGGAATCCACCGGCAGGGTGACGTGTTCGGCGCCGCTCCGGCTGAGTTCGTGTTTCATCAGTCCGCCGGCCGAAGCGACGATGGAACGCCCGCCCGCGGCGGCGACGGCGTTGGCGACATCGACCGTGCCCCGTTCAACCCCGCCCGTCTCCAGTGCCGGCAGGACCTGCAGCACGGTGGCGCCGTCGGCGATGGTTTTTCCGCCCGCGGCGGATACCGCCGGCGTGCCTTCGGTGCTAATTTCCTGGTTCAATCTCTTCGCCGCCATTTCGCACGGGAACAAGAATGTCTGACCAAGCGTCCACTCCCAACCTCAAGGCCGGGATATTAACACGCGGTTCCGGGCCGTCCATCGCCTACCGCAGAACGCCGGGCCGAGGCCCCGGCGTCATCTTCATGACCGGTTTCATGTCGGACATGTCGGGCGGCAAGGCGCTGGCGCTCGAGGAGCTATGCCGGGGTCGGGGCAACGCCTGTCTCCGCTTCGATTATGCGGGCCATGGGGAATCCGAAGGCGCGTTCGCCGACGGCACCATTGGTTCCTGGGCGGCGGACGCACTGGCGGCCTTGGATGAGCTCACCGACGGACCCCAGGTGCTGGTGGGGTCCTCCATGGGCGGCTGGATCATGCTGCTCGCGGCCCTGGCCCGTCCCGAGCGCATCGCCGGGCTGGTGGGCATCGCGCCGGCGCCCGACTTTACCGAGCGCCTTTACGCCGAGGAACTGACCCGGGAGCAGCGGGATGTGATGAAGGCCGAGGGCAAGGTGATCGTCCCCAGCGATTATGAAGACGACTACACCTTCACCCAGGCTTTGATCGACGACGGCAAGGACCAACTCCTGCTCGGCGGCGAGATCGCCATCGACTGCCCGGTGCGGCTGATCCACGGGCTGGAGGACGACGCGGTGCCGTGGCGGACCAGCCTTACTATCCAGGAGAAGCTCCGTTCGGACGACGTGGAGATCACCTTCGTCAAAGGCGGCGATCACCGCCTCAGCGAACCTCACGATCTCGACCGGCTGGCGGCGACGGTGGCGCGGCTGTTGGATCTCGTAGGTTAATCCCCGGCGGCCATGTGAATGGCGCGCAAGCCTTCCCGGTAGGTCGGGTATTTGAGCGTATATCCCAACTCGGTTCGGATGCGAGCGTTGCCGACCCGGCGATTTTCCCGCCAGAAAGACCGCGCCATCCCGGTCATGTCCCTTTGGGCCTCGTCGTAAGGGATCAGCGGCGGCGCGTCGACGCCCAGCAGCTCACACCCATGGGCGATCACGTCGGCTTGGGGCGCCGGTTCGTTATCGCACACATTGTAGATGGCGCCGGGATTCGGTGCGGCGATGGAGGCGGCGAGGACGCCGGCAATGTCTTCCACGTGGATGCGCGAGAACGCAAATCCGGGCTTGCCGATCCGCCGCGCCCGTCCGGCCTTGATCCGGTCGAGGGCGCTGCGTCCCGGCCCGTAGATACCGGCGAGACGGAATATGTGGGCCGGCACGCCTTCGAGAGAGAGCCAGCCCGCTTCGGCTTCGACCCGCCGCGCCGAGCGATCCGAGGCGGGGTTGAGGGGTGATGTTTCGTTGACCTCCCCGCCGCCCGTATCGCCGTAGACCCCGGTGGTCGAGAGATAGCCCAGCCAGACCAAATCAGTCCCTGACATGGCTGCGCCAAAGGCGTTCAGTACGGGATCGCCGTCGCAGCCCGGCGGAACCGAATTCAGGATATGGGTGGCCTGGGCCGGATCGACCCGGTCGAAGGCCGCCGGCTCCACGCCGTCCGCTTCGATCAAGGCAACGGCCTCTTCCCGCCGGAAGGTGCCGATGACCCGCCAGCCGGCGGGAATCAGGCGTTTCGCCAGGGCACGGGCGGAATAGCCGTAGCCGAAACAAAGAAGCGTGGATGTGCCTGCCATGGCTCCTATATGGTCACGGCATGAGGAATTGGGCAATCGCCGCTGTCGCAATAACGGCCGTACTTCCGGCACCGGCGCAATCGCAGCCGCCGACGGCCGCCGATGCCGCCGAGTACCGGGCGTGCATCGCCGAAGTGGAGCGCAGCGCCGAACGGGGTTTCGAACATGCCATCGGTTGGGAAAGCCTGGGCGGCGGCGACCCGGCCCGTCATTGCGTCGCCCTGGCACTGATGCGGCTCGGTCATCACGAAGTGGCTGCCCGCCGGCTCGAGGAATTGGCGCGGGTGATAAACGCGGATGCGGCCGTGAAGGCCGACCTTCTGGGCCAATCGGGGCAAGCGTGGCTGCAGGCGGACAACCCGACGGCCGCGCTGACCGTGCTTGACGCGGCGATCAGCCTCGATGATCGGAACCCGGAACTATTCGCCGACCGGGCCCAGGCCCATGCCGAGGGCGGCGATATGGGCCCGGCCATCGAGGATTTGTCCCGGGCGCTTCAACTGGATTCCAAGTTCACCGATGCGCGCGTGTTCCGCGCCAGCGCCTACCGGCAGACCGGCGAGGCGGGGCTGGCCATGCGTGATGTGGCGTTGGCGCTCTCTCAGGACCCGGCCCATCCGGAGGCGCTGCTGGAAAGGGGCATCCTGCGCGGCCAGGCGGGTGACGAGGCCGGCGCCCGGGCCGATTGGCTTAGGGTGATCGAGTTGGCGCCGGACAGCCCGGCGGCCAAGGCGGCCCGGGCCAATCTCGAACGGATGGATGGGCCGAAGTGAGCCGCTAAAAATCCGGATTCGCGTAGTGCTTGGGCGGCGGCAGCCCGGGGATGGCGTCCGCCAGAATCTGCCGGAAGCTGGGCCGGGATTTGATCCGCGCGTACCAGTCCTTGGCCGCGTCGTGGTCGGCCCACGGCACATCGCCCAGATAATCCACCGCCGAGAGGTGTGCGGCGGCTGAAATGTCGGCCAGGGAAAACTCCTCGCCCGCCAGCCAGTGGCGCCGGCCGGCGAGGTAGCCGATATATTCCAGGTGGGTGTGGATGTTGGCGTGTGCCGCGCGGATAACGTTCGAATCCGGCGAGCCCAGTCCCTTGATCCGCTTCATCACCTTTTCGTCGACCAGGGGCGCGGAGATTTCGGCGTCAAACTTGCGGTCGAACCACGACACCAGCCGGCGGATTTCGGCCCGTTCATGGGGACTGCCGATGATCATCGGCGGCTCCGGCGCGATTTCCTCCAGAAACTCGCAGATCGCCCCGGAATCCGCCAAAACCGTGCCGTCATCCTCGATGATTACCGGCACATCTCCCGCCGGGTTGATGGCGAGGAATTCCCGCCGCCGGTCCCAGACCTGCTCGACAACCATGTCGAAGCCCAGGTCTTTCTCGGCCAGCACGATTCGGACTTTGCGCGAAAACGGATTGAGCCACAGGTGGTAGAGGGTGCGCATCCGCCCCTTATAACCAAATCGGGGCCGCTGAAACAGGTCCGTAATGCGCAACCTGGGCGGGAGACCGGTTTCGCCGAATTCAGCGCTTGCGCTCCATTAACTTCCTGTACTTAAAGGAAAAGTGATATACAGGCGTATATCGCGCAGGGCCCAAACGGATTAGGGGATACGCTTGCCCCTCTTGAACATCATCGTCCTATCGGCGGTCCAGGGCATCACCGAGTTCCTGCCCGTCTCTTCGTCCGCCCATCTGGTCCTGGTTCCCATTTTCACCGGCTGGCCCGACCAAGGCCTGATCATCGATGTCGCGGTCCATGTGGGGACATTGCTCGCCGTGGTGATCTATTTCCGGCGCGATGTCTGGGGAATGATCGCCGCCACCGGCCGCCGGTTCCGGCCCAGGCACCGTCGCCGCCGCGACGGCGAAGAATTCCGCATCGCCATGCTGGTGGTCGTCGCGACGGTCCCGGCGGTAGCCGCGGGGTGGACGATCAACGAATTCAACCAGGACATCTTCCGGGGGCTCAAGGTTATCGCCTGGGCGACCGTCGGCTTTGCCGTTCTTCTGTACTTGGCCGACAAGCTGAGCCTGACCGTCAAGCGGCTCGACCATCTGGGTTTCGCCGGTGCCTTGTTTATCGGTTTGTTCCAGGCGCTGGCGCTGATCCCCGGCACCTCGCGGACCGGCATCACCATCACGGCGGCGCGCATCCTCGGCATGGAACGGACCGAGGCGGCGCGGTTTTCCATGCTGCTGTCGATCCCGATCATCATCGCGGCGGGCTCGCTCAAGGGGTGGGAACTCTACCGGACGGGCGACGCGCAGTTGACCGATACCGTGTTCACGGCAATCGCCATCTCGTTCGTTTTCGCCATCATTACCATCGCCGGGTTCATGGCCTGGCTCCGGCATTCCGGCTTTACGCCGTTCGTCATCTACCGGCTGATCCTCGGCGTGTTCCTGCTCTGGGTCGCCTATGCGGCGCCGGGCTTCACTTTCTAACCGAATTACCCCCTCACCACGCCCGTCTCGTCGGCGATCAGTTCGAAGGCCGCGGCCATCAGCGCCTTGGTGTAGGGCTCCTGGGGGTTGTCGATGACCTGCTCGGCGGGGCCGTGTTCGACCACCACGCCGTCGCGGATGACGATGACGTCGTGGGACAGCGCGCGCACCACTTTCAGATCGTGGCTGATGAAGATGTAGGAGAGCCCGTGCTTCACCTGCAGTTCGCGCAACAGCTCGACGATCTGCGACTGGACGCTCATGTCGAGGGCCGAGGTGGGTTCGTCCAGGACGATCACCCTGGGCCGCAGCACCAGCGCCCGGGCGACGGCGATCCGCTGGCGCTGGCCGCCGGAAAATTCGTGAGGGTAGCGGTCCATGGTGTCGGGATCCAAGTCGACCTCGCGGAGCGCGTCCGCAACCATTGCCCGGCGCTCGTCGTAGGTTTCGCCGATCTCCTGAACCAGCAGGCCTTCCTCGATCACCTGGAAGACCGACATGCGGGGGCTCATGGAGCCGACCGGGTCCTGGAAAACGATCTGCATGTCCCGGCGCAGCGGGCGCAGCTCCTTGTAGCCGAGGCCCTGGATGGTCCGGCCGTCGAGCCGGATATCGCCGTCGCTTTTTTCGAGCCGCAGCAGCGCCCGGCCGAGGGTCGATTTGCCGGAGCCGGATTCGCCGACCACACCCAGCGTGTGCCCCTCGCGGAGATCGACGGTGATGCCGTCCACCGCCTTCACGTGGCCGACGGTGCGGCGGATGACCCCCTTCTTGATCGGGAACCAGACCTTGATGTCGTCGGCGGTCAGCAGCGGCTTGGAATCGGGATCCGCCGGATCGGGCCGGCCCTTGGGCTCGCTGTCCAGAAGGTGGCGGGTGTAGGCATGTTCCGGACTGGCATAAATTTTCTTTGTCTCTCCGGTCTCGACCACCTCGCCCTGGTTCATCACGTAGGTACGGTCGGATAGCGCTTCGACGATGCCGAGATCATGGGTGATCAGCAGCATCGCCATGTCGAGGTTCCGGGTGAGGCTCTTCATCAGCTTCAGAACCTGGGCCTGGACCGTGACGTCGAGGGCCGTTGTCGGCTCGTCGGCGATCAGCAATTTCGGCTCGTTGGCGAGCGCCATGGCGATCATGATGCGCTGCTGCTGGCCGCCGGAAAACTCGTGGGGCAGGGAGTGCATGCGCCCGACCGCGTCCTCCAGCCCGACCAAGCCCAGGAGTTCCCTGGTCCGCGCCTCGACCTTTTCGTCGCCGATGCTCTGATGGAGGCGGATGATCTCGCCGATTTGCCTGGCGATGGAATGAAGCGGGTTGAGGGAGTTGAGGGGCTCCTGGAAAATCATCGAAATGTTGTTGCCCCGGACGCTGCGGATCTCCCGTTCGTTGCCGCTCATCAGATCGTAGCCGTCGAAGACGATCTCGCCGGACGGGTGCCAGGCGACGGGGTAGGGGAGCAGCTTGAGGACCGACAGCGCGGTGACCGACTTGCCGGAGCCGGATTCGCCCACCAGTCCGATGGTCTCGCCCGGATGGATATCGATGGAGACATTCTTGACCGCCCGCACCTCGCGCTCGTCGCGGCCGAAGCTTACCGACAGGTCCTGGATATGGAGGAGAGGCTCGCTCATCGGATTTGCCCTCCCCTAGGCCCTGAACGTCTTGCGGGGGTCGAAGGCATCGCGAACCGCCTCGCCGATGAAAATCAACAGGCTCAGCATCACCGCCAGGATGAGGAACGCCGAAATGCCGAGCCACGGCGCCTGCAGGTTGGCCTTGCCCTGGTTCAGCAGTTCGCCCAGGGACGGTGAGCCCGGCGGCAATCCAAAGCCCAGGAAGTCGAGGGCCGTGAGGCTGGTGATGGAGCCGGTGAGGATGAAAGGCATCAAGGTCACCGTGGCGACCATGGCGTTGGGCAGGATGTGCTTGAACATGATCTTGCGGTCGGAGACGCCCAATGCCCGGGCGGCCATCACATAGGTATAGTTGCGGCCGCGGAGGAACTCGGCGCGGACCACGCCCACCAGCCCCATCCAACTGAACAGCAGCAGGAAGACCATCAAGATCCAGAAAGTGGGTTCGATGAAGCTCGCCAGGATGATCAGCATGAAGAGCTGCGGCATGCTCGACCAGATTTCCATGAAGCGCTGGAACAAAAGGTCTGTCCAGCCGCCGGAGTAGCCTTGCCAGGCGCCCGCGGCGATCCCCACCATGGAGGAGACGATCGTGAGGACGAGCCCGAACAGCACCGATATTCGGAAGCCGTAGATCAGCCGGGCCACCACGTCCCGGCCCTGATCGTCGGTGCCGAGCCAGTTCTGTAATGTCGGCGGAGAGGGCGCGGGCCCGGGCAGGTCGAAGACGATGGTGTCGAAGGAATAGGGAATCACCGGCCAGAGGATCCAGCCTTTTTCCTCGATCAGCTCCTGGACCTCGGGGTCCGAATATTCGGCCTCGGTCTCGAAGTCGCCGCCGAAAGCGGTTTCGGGGTAGGCGACGAAGACCGGCGCATAGAACGCGCCGTCGTAGCGGACCAGCAGCGGCTTGTCGTTGGCCAGAAATTCCGCGAACAGCGTGACGAAGAAGATGGCGATGAAGATCCATAGGGACCAATAGCCGCGCCGGTTGGCCTTGAAATTCTCGATCCGCCGCGCATTCAGCGGCGTAACCCGCATGCCGAGCAGGCGCCCGTCCTCCATCTAGACCTCCTGCGCCTCGAAGTCGATTCGCGGATCGACCACGTGGTAGGCAAGGTCGCCGATGATCCCCATGATCAGGCCCAGCAAGGTGAACATGTAGAGGGTGCCGAAAACGATCGGATAATCCCGGTTGATGGCCGCCTCGAATCCGAGGAGCCCGATCCCGTCGAGGGAGAAAATAATCTCCGTCAGGAGCGAGCCGGTGAAGAAGATGGAGATGAAGGCCGACGGGAAGCCGGCGATGATCAGCAGCATACCGTTCCGGAACACGTGGCCGTAGAGCACCTTGTTCTCCGTAAGCCCCTTGGACCGCGCCGTCTGGACGTACTGTTTATTGATCTCGTCGAGGAACGAATTCTTGGTCAGCATGGTCAGAACGGCGAAGGAGCCGATGACCATGGAGGTGATGGGCAGCGCCATGTGCCAGAAGTAGTCCAGGACCTTGCCGACCGGACTCAGCTCATCCCAGTTGGGCGATACGATGCCGCGCAGGGGGAAGATGTCGAAATAGCTGCCGCCGGCGAACAGCACCACCAGAAGAATGGCGAACAGAAAGCCGGGGATCGCGGTGCCGATGATGATCACCGCGCTTGTCCAGAGATCGAAGTTGGATCCGTCGCGCACCGCCTTGCGGACGCCGAGGGGAATGGAGATCAAATAGGTGAGGAGGGTGGTCCACAGGCCAAGCGAGATGGAGACCGGCAATTTCTCGATCAGCAATTCGATCACGGTCTTGTCGCGGAAGAAACTTTCGCCGAAGTCGAAGCGGAGATAGTTCTTCAGCATGATCCAGAAGCGCTCGTGTGCCGGCTTGTCGAACCCGTAGAGCTTCTCGATCTCGGCGATCAGCTCGGGATCGAGGCCGCGGGCGCCCCGGTATTTGCTGGCGCCGCCGCCTTGGGCGCCGACCTGCTGCTGGCCCTGGTCGCCGCCGCCGACGGTTTCGCCCTGAGAGGTGCCGCTGACCCTCGCCGTTGCGTCCACCGCCGTCCCTTGCAGTTGGGCGATGGTTTGCTCCACCGGTCCGCCGGGGGCGAACTGCACGAAGACGAAGTTCAGCAGGATGATGACAAACAGCGTCGGGACGACGAACAGCAGCCGGCGGATGATGTAAGCGAACATGTCGTCGGGCGGCCTTTCCCTCTACAGCGCGACCTCGGCGCCGGCCTCCGCCAACGCTTCCAACCGGTCGAGGCGGCCCTGCACGGCGGTCCGCTGGTGATAAAACCGCAAGCCGCGCGCGCCGCCCAATTCTTCGCCGCCGCCGGCACGGCCGGGTCCGCCGTGGGTGCACATGGGCATGACGATGCCGTGTCCGGTCTGGCTCCCGGCGACCTGCGCGTCGACCACCAGGACCCTGCCGTGATCGGCGGCGATGCCCAGCGTCGCGGCATTGGCGAATTCGTCATCGGCGGTGAACACCGACGCGGCCAGCGACCCGCCGCCCCGGGAGGCGAGCTCGACGGCGTCCTCGGCGGTCTCATAGGGCATCACCGTGCAGGCGGGGCCGAACACCTCCACCTCGTGGACCGCCCTGGCGCCCATGGGGTCCGCGCATTTTAGGAGCGTCGGCGGCACGAACGACGAGATTTCGGGGTCGGCATCGACGGGCTCGAAACCGTCACCGCCGGTGATTACGTCCGCTTCCTCGGCCAATTGGGCGATTCCGTCCAGTGCCGATCGCTGCTGCGCCTTGTTGACCAACGGGCCCATACGGACGGTCTCGTTGCGGGGATCGCCGGTCACCGTCCCGGCGAGCCGGGCCTCCAGGGCGCCGGCAACCTCATCGAGGATGCCGGCGGGCACGAAGGCGCGGCGGATGGCGGTGCATTTCTGACCCGCCTTGACGGTCATCTCCCGGGACACTTCCTTGACGAACAGGTCGAACTCGGCGGTGCCCGGCCGGGCATCCGGGCCCAGCAGGCTCATGTTCAGGCTGTCGGCTTCGGCGTTGAACCGGACCGAGCTCGCGATGACGTTGGCGTTGCCCTTGAGCAAGTTGGCGGTGTCCGCCGAGCCGGTGAAGGCGACCGCGTCCCGGCCGGTGACGTGATCCATCAGATCGCGCCCGCCCCCGCAGATCAGGCTGATGGTGCCCTCCGGCACAACGCCCGCGTCGATGACGTCCCTGATCATTTCGTAGGACAGCAGGCAGGTGGCGGTGGCCGGTTTGGCGAGAAACGGCACGCCGGCGAGCAAGCTGACCGCGGCTTTCTCCCACAGCCCCCAGGAGGGGAAGTTGAACGCATTGATATGAATGCCGGCGCCTTTCAGCGGCACCCAGATGTGCATCCCTTGGAAGGCCGCGTCCTTGGCCATGCGTTCAAATCCGGAGTCCCGGAGGTAGTTCGCGTCGCCCAGTTTTCCGGCGAGGCGCGTGTAAAAAAACAGTGTGCCCGTGCCGCCGTCGATATCGATGGCCGCATCGATCTTGGTATTGCCCGAATTCCGGAGCGCAATGTCGGCGTACTTGTCCCGGTTGGCGGTGAGGGTTTCGTTGATCTTGCCCAGCATTTCGCCCCGCCCGGCGTAGGTCATGGCGCGGAGCGCGGGACCGCCGACGGTGCGTGCGTGATCCAGGGCCCTGCCGAGATCGACGCCGTCGGATGTGGCGCGGGCGATTTCCTCGCCGGAAACGGGGTTGACCAGAGGCGTTCCCTCGCCGTTGCCGTCCACCCATTCGCCGTGGACATGGTTTTGAATTTTCACCGCTTTCTCCCTGGATACGGCCGTTCCATTCGAGACCGCATTATGACCGCTGGGGCAGGCTTGAAAAGAGTGGCGCATGGCCCCGCGGCTCAATCCTTCGCGACGATCTTTCCGTCGACCAGGTGAACCCGGGTATCCGCCATGTCGGCCAAGTCCCGCTCAATCATCCGGGAAGGCTATTTCCCGCTGGCTAGATTTTTCCGCTCGTTGAGGGCCGCCTGCTTCCTGGCATCCACCCACCAGCCGTCGAACCCGAGGCCATATCGAGGGGTCGTTGCGGGCCGGCCGAACTTGTCCCAGTGGGCGACCCGGAACGTACGAATATGCCACTGAGGGATCAGGTAGTGGCCCCAGGACAGCACCCGGTCGAGGGCGCGGGTCCGGGTGATGAGGCTCTTCCGGTCGGGGGCGGAGATCACCAATTCGATGAGCTTGTCCACCGCCGGGTCCTTGATGCCGATGACATTGCGGCTGCCCGGCCGGTCGGCGGAGTCGCTGCCCCAGAAATCCCGCTGTTCGTTGCCGGGAGACAGGGACTGACCGAAGGAGGACACGATCATGTCGAAGTCCTTCTCATCGGTCCGTTTCTGGTATTGGGAGGTATCGACGGTGCGGACCCGGACACTCATGCCGAGCCGCTCGAGGTTTTTCTTGAACGGCAGCACGATCCGCTCAAAGGCCGGCGAGACCAATAGGACTTCAAACTCGAACGGCTGGCCCCGCGCGTTGACCAGTTTCTTGTTCCGGATTGTCCAGCCCGCCTCCTGGAGCAACTTCCGCGCCGTCCGCAGGTTGGAGCGGATGCGGCCGTCGCCCTTGGTCACGGGGACGGCGTAGGCCTCGGTGAATACCTCGCCCGGGATTTGGCCGCGGAGCGGCTCGAGGATTTTCAGCTCTTCGGGTGACGGCAGCTTGCTCGCGGCAAGCTCCGAGTTCGAAAAGAAGCTCGTGGTCCGCGCATATTGGCCGAAAAACAGATTCTTGTTGGTCCATTCGAAGTCGAAGGCGTAGGCCATGGCGCGCCGAACCCGCCGGTCCTTGAAGATATCCTTTCGGGTATTGAAGACGAAGGCCTGCATGCCGGTCGGCAGCTCGTGGCGGATATCCTGTTTGAGGTAGAGCTTTCGCTCGAATGCCGGCGATTCATAGCCCGTCGCCCAGACCTTGGCGGTGTTTTCGACCCGGAAGTCGTACTCGCCCGATTTGAACGCTTCCAGGGCCACGGTGGCATCCCGGTAGTAGTCGTAGCGCATTTCATCGAAGTTGTTCCTGCCCCGCTTGATCGGCAGATCGCGGGCCCAGTAATCCTTTACGCGCTGGTAGGTCACGGAGCGGCCGGGCTCGAAGCTTTTGATCTTGTACGGGCCGGTGCCGGGGATGGGCTCCAGAATGGTGCTGGTGAAGTCCCGGCCCTCGAAGAAATGCTTCGGCAGGATGGGGAGTTGCCCGACGATCAGCGGCAGTTCCCGGTTCTCGCCGCCGGAGAAGGTAAACTTGACCTTGCGGGGGCCAACCTTCTCGGCGGTGGCGACGTTGCCGTAATAGAACCGGAAAAAGGGCCGGCCCTGCGTTTTAAGGGCATTCAGGCTGAACAGCACGTCGTCGACGGTCACCGGTTTGCCGTCATGCCAACGGGCATTGTCCCGAATGGTAAACGCGACCCAGGACCGGTCTTCCGGCATCTCGACGGACCCGGCCAAGAGTCCGTATTCGGTGAAGGCCTCATCCTGGGTGCCGGTCAGCAGGCTTTCGAAGACCGATCCGGCGCCGGCCGCCGGGACGCCCTTGAGGGTGAACGGGTTGAAGGTATCGAAGGTGCCGATGGCCGACAGCCGGACGCTGCCGCCCTTGGGCGCATTCGGATTTACATAGTCGAGATGCTTGAAGTCCGGGCCGTATTTGGGACTGCCGTGCATGGCGATGCCGTGGACGGGCCTTGTGTCCTGGGCAACGGAAGCGAGGGGCAGGGCGGCCGCCGTGAGGGCGGCGGCGGCAAACAATGTGCGGCGCATGATGGTCTCTCCCGGATGCACGTTCTTGGCGTTCAATTTGTCCGTTAACCAACGAATCGGCAAGGGATTCCGGTCGATGTCAGGCGAGCGCTCACCAGGAGTTGAGTTAGAGCGGTTTCCGGCCCGCAAGTAACTCCAACGCGTCCGCGTGACAGCGCGCATCGCCGGCGGCCAATACCCGGCCATCGGAGCCCAGGGTCAGCCTGGTGCCGGACCAGTCCGTCATCACCCCGCCGGCGCCTTGGATCACCGGCGCCAGCGCACAGAAGTCCCACGGTTTGAGACGCGCCTCACAGACCAGATCGACGAAGCCGGACGTGAGCAGTGCGTATCCGTAACAGTCGGTGCCGAACAAAGGATGCTTTACCGTTTCCGCGAGGCGCTCGAAGGCGGTCTCTTCGTCTCCCCGGAACATGTAGGGCGAGGTTGCATACATCCACGCCTCCGATGCCGAGGGGCAGTCCCGTACCCGCGCCGGCATGCCGTTGAGTGTCGTCGGCACGTCCTCGCCGCCGATCCAACGCTCATCCAGAACCGGCTGATCGATCACGCCGAGAACCGGAACGCCGTCGCGGGCAAGGCCGATCAGGGTCCCGAACGAATGTTTCCCGGTGGCGAACGCCTTGGTGCCGTCGATGGGATCCAGAATCCAGAGCCATTCGGCGTCTTCCCGGACACCGCCTTCTTCCTCGCCGAGGATGCCGTGCCCCGGCTGTTCCGCCTCGATCAGTGCGCGCATGGCGGCTTCCGCCTCCTGATCGGCGAGGGTCACGGGCGTGGAATCGGGTTTGTCGCTCAGCCCGGCGGAAGTCCGGAAATACTTGGCGACGATGGGCCGCGCCGCATCGGCCAGCCTGTGGGCGAAATCAACGAAGTCCCGGGGTGAACTCACCGGGCGCGCCGCCTTACGGTGCGGGCAGCGGAACGGGGGAGTTGTCGAAGCTCCGCATGTAGACGATGACCGCCGCCCGGTCCGTGGGTTTCCGAAGGCCGACGAACGCCATTTTCGTGCCCTTGAGGAAGTTCTTCGGCTTCAAGAGGAACTTGTCCATGTCCTCCAGCGTCCATTCGCCGCCCAAGCCGGACATGGCGGACGAATAGGAGAAGCCGTCGGCGCCGGCCCGGCCGCGGGTAAAGACCGACCACAGATTGGGGCCGACCTTGTTCTTGCCGCCGCTGGCGAAGGTGTGGCAGGAGATGCACTTCTTGGCGACCCGTTTGCCGCGCTCGGCGGTCGCTTCGGCCAGCAGGACCGGGAACGGCACGACCGGCTCCGGCGCCTTTTGCGCCGCCGCGGGTGCCGCAGCGTCCTCGTCCGAGTGTACGATCTCGATGTGCGGGATCAGAATATTGCCCAGATAGTTCGTTCCCCAGATCATCCATGCGGCTACGAGGATGGCGCCGAAGACGACATTGGTTTTCATACTCCACATGAGGCGATCCTAATCCTTCTTGGGTCTTTGATCCTGTTTCCGGACCCGGCCGGGCCCGCAAATTTATGAGCCGAAAGCGAGAGCCGGCCTCGCGTTTAGCCCGTCGCCCCGGCCCTGTCAATCATATGGGGATCGTCGGTCCGAAAGACCACCCGGCCACGTCACGCCTAGGGGATGGGAAAAACGGCAAAAACAGGATATACGGGGCGGCCCATTGTCTCGCCGGTCCGGCCGGCCGGTAAAAACGACTTGAATATCAATGCCTTCTGCAAGGCGTTGGAAGACGGAGAGGTCCCATGTCCGAAGGGTTGCATGCCATCGCTTTTCAGGGGATGGACGGCGCCAATTCTCATATGGCGTGCCGGGCGGTGCGCCCGGATATGACGCCGCTCGCCTGTACCTCCTTCGAGGACGCGTTTGCCGCGGTGACCGAGGGTGCGGCGTCGCTCGCCATGATCCCGATCGACAACTCCGTTGCCGGACGTGTCGCGGACATCCACCATCTGCTTCCGGATTCCGGACTTCACATTATCGGTGAGCATTTCCAGCGGGTGGAACACACCCTCCTGGCGATAAAGGGCGCCGCGGAAGACCGGCTCACCCATGTCCACAGTCATGTCCATGCCCTCAATCAGTGCCGGAATATGATCCGGGAGCTGGGGGTCGAGCCGGTGGTCCATGCGGATACGGCGGGGGCCGCCCACGACATCGCGGCCGCCGGGGATCCGACCCAGGGCGCTATCGCCTCCGAACTGGCCGCCGGAATCTACGGCCTGGAAATTCTCCGGGAAAACGTCGAGGACGCCGAACACAACACCACCCGGTTTCTCATCATGTCCCCGGACAAGATGATCGCCTCGCCGGACGAAGAGGCCGTCGTTACCAGCTTCGTGTTCAATGTCCGCAACGTCCCGGCGGCACTCTACAAGGCGCTGGGCGGGTTCGCGACCAACAATGTCAACATGACCAAGCTGGAAAGCTACATGATCGGCGGCGGCTTTTCGGCGACCCGGTTTTACGCCGAGGTGGACGGTCACCCGGATGATCGGGGGCTCAAATTCGCCTTGGAAGAGCTCGAGTTCTTCTCACATGAAGTGAAGATATTGGGCGTATTCCCGGCCAGTCCGGCGCGCAAGGAGCTCAATGGGGATTAGAGCGGTTTCCGGCTAGGCCGCCGTCTCGTCCAGCCAGGTGTCGATCAGCCAGCGGGAAATGGAGAATTTGCTCGGCGGCAGCACACCGTCCCGGGCCGCCAGTTCCGCCACTTCATCCCGGGTGAACCAGCGCGCATCGGTCAGTTCGTCATCCTGAATGGTGATCTCGGTGGTGAGCGCGCGAGCCCGGAACCCCAGCATGATGGACGCGGGGAACGGCCAGGGCTGGGATGCCTGATAGACGACATCGGTCACGTCGACGCCGGTCTCTTCCTTGACCTCGCGGGCGACGGCTTGTTCCAGCGTTTCGCCCGGCTCGACGAATCCGGCGACGGTGGAGAACCGGATGCCCGAGGGGAACCGCTTGTTTTGGGCCAGCAGGGCGCGCGGGCCCGAGCCGTCGTCATGGGTCACCAGCATGATCACCGCCGGGTCCGTCCGCGGAAAATGGGTCTTGCCGCAGGTTTCGTTGGTGCACTTCCGTTCGTGGCCCGCCTTGCGGCTTTCGGTGGGCGATCCGCAGACGCCGCAAAATTGGTGGGTCCGGTGCCAGTAACCGAGGGCGCGGGCGTGGGCCAGCATGGACGCGATGCCGTGCTCGAGGCTGGGTGCCAGGGCCCTCAGATCCTCGAAATCGCCGTCGCCGGGGATGGCGGCCGAAAACGGCTCCTCCAGATGCGAAATGTCGGCGGCGAAATAGGCCGTGTCGCCATCCATGCCGAGAAACACCAGCTCGGAGGCTTCGTCATGGAGTGTGCTGGCGCCCTCGACGATCAGCGCTTCGCCGGAGCCTGCGTTTCGGATCAGCACCTTGTCCCGCCAAACGGTCACCGTCCGCGCCTGCCCGGCGGCAATCTGCTCGGCAATCCACGCCTGATCGGTGCGCAGGTGGTGGGCGCGGTCCAGAATCATGTTGGTGAAGACAAAATCGATCATGCGACTGAAAACGGCCGGGCTTCCGGCATGTCCTGTTTGGCCGCGCGGAACCTGACACAGCGGGCGGTTTCACGCAATGGCCTCAGCCAAACCCTTCACTCGGTTGCCGTTTTTCGGGCAAGCGGCGTCAACGTGACTTGCGACTCATCGCCTCTCACCTGCTATACTCGCCTTGGAAGGTCGGCCGCGGACGAGCCGCTCGCCAACCCGGTCAGGTCCGGAAGGAAGCAGCCGTAACGAGTTTCGCTCGGGTCGCGTGTCCGGCCTTCCACCCGACCCTTTGATCCGACAGCGTTCATGACCGACGACGCCAGCCCAGACACCCGTGAAGAGACAGAAGGCGGAACCGACGGCCTGACCGCCGCGCTGCCCGGGCTGGACCTTGGAGACGAAGAGGCCGCCGGCCGATACCAGGTGCTGGCGCGCAAGTACCGGCCGTCGGGTTTTTCGGATCTGGTGGGCCAGGAGGCCATGGTCCGGACGCTCACCAATGCTTTCGCATCGGGACGGTTGGCGCACGCCTTTGTTCTCACCGGGGTCCGGGGGGTCGGCAAGACCACCACGGCGAGGATCATCGCCCGGGCGCTGAATTGCGTCGGACCCGACGGGACCGGCGGACCGACCATCGAGCCCTGCGGCGTTTGTGAAAATTGCAGGGCGATCGCCGAAGACCGGCACGTGGATGTGCTGGAGATGGACGCGGCGAGCCGCACCGGCGTCGATGACATCCGGGAACTGATCGAGGGCGTGCGCTACCGGCCGGTCTCGGCCCGCTACAAGGTCTACATCATCGACGAAGTGCATATGCTGTCCCGCAATGCGTTCAATGCGCTGTTGAAGACCCTCGAGGAGCCGCCGGAGCACGTGAAGTTCATCTTCGCCACGACGGAAATCCGCAAGGTGCCGATCACCGTCCTCAGCCGGTGCCAGCGTTTCGATCTCCGCCGGATCGGCGCGGAGAACTTGAGCGCCGACTTCGCGCGTATTGCCGCAACCGAGGGGGCGGCGATTTCGGACCGCGCCATCCGGCTCATCGCCCGCGCGGCCGACGGGTCCCACCGGGACGGCCTGTCCATCCTGGATCAGGTGATCACCACCGGCGCCGCCTGCGACGGCGAAATTTCCGAAGATCAGGTTCGCGATATGCTGGGACTGGCCGACCGGACCCGCGGATTCGATCTGCTCGAAGCCGTGTTCGCGGGCGATGCGGTCCGCGCCCTCGACATTCTGGAAGACGACTACCGCAACGGCGCCGATCCCATGCAGGTGCTTCAGGATTTGCTGGAGATCACTCACTGGCTCACCCGGATCAAGCTGGTGCCGGCGGCGGCGGAGGCGGCGGGCGTGCCGGAGGCCGAATCCGAACGCGGTTCCGACCTGGCGGGCCGACTGGGCATGGGCGCCCTGGCCCGGGCCTGGCAGATGCTGCTGAAGGGCGTCAAGGAAGCCCAAGGCGCGCCGTCGGTTGTCCAGGCGGTTGAAATGATCCTGATCCGGCTGGCCTATGTGTCCGAACTGCCGACGCCGGAGGAAGCGCTCAAGACACTCGATGGCGGCGGTTCCCCCAGGGGATCAAGCGCCCCGCCGGCCCCGGCAGCCTCGGCGCCAAGGCCGGGCGGCGCACCCGTCGGCGCGGTTGCCGCCGAACCGGTGGCCGCGCCGCCGCCGGAGGCGGTCTCCGATGCCCGGCCCCATCCAACCAGCCTGGCCGAGGTGATCGCCCTCGCCGAGACAAGGGGTGAGCCTGTGTTGAAGGTTCAGTTGATCAACAATGTGCGCCTGGTTCATTTCGAGCCCGGCCGGATCGAGTTCAGCCTCGAAGACGGCGCGCCGCAGGAAATCGTCGGCAATCTCGCCAGGTTCCTGCGTGCGGAAACCGGCGAAAGATGGATGGTGTCGCTGTCCAATCAATCGGGCGAGCAAACCGCCGCCCAAAAAGCGGATGCGGAGACGGCGGAGGAGAAGGCCGTCATCGCCGAAACCCCGCTGGTGAAATCCATCCTGGAAACCTTTCCCGGCGCGACGATCGAGACGGTGCGCCGCCTCGGGCCGGAGACCGCGGAGCAGCCGGATGACGATGGCCCGGCCGGCGGCAATGAGGGAGAACCCCCGGAATGAAGAATCTCGGCCAGATCATGAAGCAGGCCCAGGAAATGCAGGACAAGATGGCCCGGATGCAGGAAAGCCTCTCGGCGGAAGAGGTGACCGGCCAGGCGGGCGGCGGCATGGTTCAGGTGACCCTCAACGGCAAATACGAAATGCGGAAGATCAGAATCGACCCGTCATTGGCCGGGCCGGACGACGTGGAGGTGCTCGAAGACCTGATCGTGGCGGCGCAGAACGACGCCAAGAACAAGGTCGAGGTGATGGTCCAGGAGAAGATGAGCGAACTCACCGGCGGTCTTCAGCTTCCGCCGGGCATGCAGCTGCCGTTCTAGAGTTTTGCGCCCAATGCGTTCAGCCTTCCCAGCAGCGGCGCGGTTCCCTGATAGGTGAGAACGTCCCGGAGACGGTCGTTGGTCTTGGGTCCGAGAATGCCATCCACCTTGAGGGGCCCGGCGAACCCGTCCCCGGCGACGCCGTTGAGCGCGGTCTGAAGCGCCTTGACCGGTTTCGTAAGGTCGACCCGCGCGGCGGTTTCCCGTATCCCCTGGCCGATGGCGCCCGCCACCTGGGCGAGCCCTTGCGGCAAGGCGCGGCCGTCGGCCATGCGGGCGGGAGACGATGTCCGGGGCACCCGCGGGGCCGCGCCCGCCGGATGATCGTAGGCCCGGACGAACCAGTCCCGGGCGAAGTCCGGCATGGATTGGGGCGCGGGCCGGAGCCTGTATCCGACCGAGTTCCAGTAGTCGGGATGGCCGATAAGCGAGGCGATCTCCGGTTTGGTGATGCCGGAGAGCGGCTTGGACATGATTTCGGCGGGAGACGCGCCCAGCGCGTTCAGGCGTTCCAGGGCCGCCCTTGCGGCCGGCGACGGTTGGGGCGCGGCCGGGGCGGACGCCGGGACCCGGCCGGCGGTTTCGGGATTTTGCCGCGCCGGCGTTCCCGTGGAGTGATCCTCCGGATCCGGTTCGGCGGACGGCAGCTTCCGGGCGGGCAGCCGCAGCACGTCGCCGGCGCGGATCCTGTCGGGATCGGTGATCCGCGGATTGACGGCCAGAATTTCGGCGATGGTATGGCCGGTGCGTTCGGCGATCCCGGACAGCGTGTCGCCGCGGGCGATCATCGCCCCGCCCTTGAGTTCGGGGTCCCGGAATATGGCGGCCGCGCCCCGGTAGCGGGCCGGATCGCCCAGCGCCTCGCCCATCCGCGCCAGGCGGCCGGCGGCGGCATCGAAGTCGCCCGACCTGATATGCCGGACGAGATCGGGGGCCGCGTTCCGGAGGGCGCGCGGCGATTGGTAGGCCGCCAGCGCCAGCTCGGCCCGGCGCCTGGGGTCGAGGGCGCCGAAGACATCGGCGCCCAGGAACCGGCGGGCGTCGGCTTCGGCGCGCCGATAGGTGACGGCGAACAGCCTGTCCTGCTGCGCCGCGGTCAGGGTGACGGATTTCAACGCCTCCCGCGCCCGTGAGAGCTTGGCGGGATCTCCGCCATTCGGATTGGACCGTTCAATGGCGATATCGCGAAGCGCTTTGTTTTGTGCCGGCGTGAGGCTGATTCCCGCCTGGGCGAGGTCGGCCTCCAGGTTGTCTCGGGTTTCCCATCTTCCCTGGCCAATTTGGACGATGGGCGTATACCCCAAGCCGATGGTATCGGTGCCGCCGCTGTCCACATAGAACCGGGCTCGGGCGCCTTCCAACTGCCGGGCTCGGGCGGCGGCGTATTCGAGGGATCGCGAATCGTTGGTATCCATTTGATTGTTCTCCTTGGTGATTTGAAGCGTTAGGCGGGTCTAGTTGATGGTGCCGGTGCTCGGCTGGCTGAATTCGAACCAGTAGCACCTTCCTCTCAGGCTTCGGCTCACATCGAATCGTTCGATGATGCTGATGGCGTCAAAGCACATGAGGACATCGACCTCGCAACGCTCTCCGGCCGGGTTTCCAAGTGTCCCGGGATAGAACAGCTTGACGAAGTGATTGTCCGGATCGGCGAACTCCTCGATTTTGAGGGTGCGGTCGAGTTCGAGATAGGGATGGCCGCCCGGTGTCGTCTGCCGGGTGAAACCGAACCGTCCCTGGCGGCCGAAGACCAGCGCATCGGGGGTGATGGTCAGCGAACCAAATAACTCATGGGTGCCGTCATGCAAACTGAACCATTCGCCGAGCATGTTGGGCCGGCAGTGGGGCTGGGGCGCCTTGACGTTGGGCTGCGGCGGGCGCGGCGGATCGACCGGCTGGGCAACGGTCCCGGCGCTCCAGACGAGCAGCACGGCGATCAATGCCAAGCGCAGGCCAAGTGATATTCGCAACATGTTTAGCCACTACTCCCAGCTGAAATTTCGGCGCCGCCTGCATCCCAGATTACCACGGCCCGGTTTCGTATGTTCAAGAGCGCACGTCATCGCCTTGGGGCCCCGCAACCCAAATCGGATCGCGGCGCGCCTCTCGCCAAAATATGACCGTTTGGATTGGCCGATTCGGCGCGCCAAATCGATCGGCGCCGGATGACTTACCCAAAAAACCGCGAATGTCAATTAAATTCCAATAATATATCTAATAAATCAAATTTATAGACCAGATTTTCTCCCGGCGGGCGGGTAATTTCCGGGTGTTTGAGCGGGCTGCCGGACCGTCTAAGGTGGGCGCATGTCCACCAACGATATTGACCGGCTGATCCAGCTTCTGGCCAAGCTGCCGGGACTGGGACCGCGCTCGGCGCGGCGCGCATCGCTGCACCTGATCAAGCGCCGCGACAGCCTGATGACGCCCCTGGCCCGGGCGCTCGAGGCGGCGGCGGAAAGCATCGTTCCCTGCGGCATCTGCGGCAATCTCGACACCACGGACCCGTGCGCCGTCTGCGCCGACCCCCGCCGCGACAACTCGGTCATCTGCGTGGTCGAGGAGGTGGCCGATCTCTGGGCGCTGGAGCGCACGGCCTCCTTCAAGGGCCGCTATCACGTGCTGGGCGGCGTGCTGTCTCCCCTCGACGGGGTCGGGCCGGAGGATCTGAACATCGACCGCCTCGTGGGCCGTGCGGGCTCCGAGGAAGTGAAGGAGATCATTCTCGCCACCGGCGCCACGGTCGACGGCCAGACCACCGCCCACTACGTCACCGACCGGCTCGCCGATTGCGGCGTTTCCATCTCGGCCCTGGCCCACGGTATCCCCGTCGGCGGCGAGTTGGACTACCTCGACGACGGCACCCTGTCGGCGGCGCTGAAGGCCCGGCGGCAGGTCTAGTGCTGCTCCGGACCACCGGCCGCGACGACCTAAAGAGTATTTTCTCCGTACACGAACAGGCCTTCGCCGGCGCCGAAGAAGCCCGGTTGACCATCGAACTGCTGGCCGATCCGAGCGCCCGGCCGGTCGTTTCCATACTGGCGGAGGAGGCGGGCCGGTCCGTTGGCCATGTCCTTTTCACCCGGGTTCGGATTCAGTCCGCCGCCGGCGTTTCCGCCGCGATTCTGGCGCCCCTGGCGGTCGTTCCCGACCGTCAAGGCCGGGGAATTGGCGGTGAACTCGTCGAGGCGGGACTGAATGTACTGGCCGACAGGGGTGTGGCGCTGGCCTTCGTGCTCGGTCATCCGGGCTATTATCCGCGGTTCGGATTTCAGCCCGCGGGCATCCACGGATTGCAGGCGCCGTATCCGATCCCGGAGGAGCACGCGGATGCCTGGATGGTCCGGGCCGTCCGGGAAGACATCTTGGGCGCGGTTCACGGCCGGGTGGCGTGCGCGGAAACCCTCGGCCAGGAAAAATACTGGGTCGACTAGGCGCTAGAGCGGTATGATTTTAGGTTGGGTCATATCCTGCGTTTCTGAAGTTGTTGGCGCATTCTTTTGAGGTATAGGTATCGAGGAGCCTGCCGATGGCGGCTGAGACGGCCTCGACGGTTCGCGGCGCTTCGAGGCGGAGCAGATGCTTGAGCTTGGCGAAGACCTGCTCGATGGGATTGAGGTCGGGGGAGTACTTGGGCAGGAACAGGAGCCGGGCGCCGGCTTGGCGGATGGCCTGTCGCACGGCCTTGGACTTGTGAGAGCCGAGGTTGTCCATGATGGCGATGTCGCCGGGCTTGAGGGTTGGGACCAACACGTCCTGCACATAGATGCGGAAGCGCTCGCCGTTGATCGGCCCGTCGACGAGCCAGGGCGCATCGATTCGGTCGTGGCGCAGCGCGGCGAGGAAGGTCGCGGTGTGCCAGCGGC
>JAJECC010000118.1 GCA_022822205.1 Rhodospirillales bacterium
CATTGCGGACGGGTCCGGTTCGAGCTCACCGCCGACATCGATCACGTGCGGGTCTGCGATTGCTCCATCTGCCGCAAGCGGGGGGCGCTGATCCACCGGGTGCCGGAGGACGCGGTCAGGCTGTTGACGCCCCTCGGCGACATGACCCTCTATGAATGGGGTTCCGGGACCGCCAAGGATTATTTCTGCTCCGCCTGCGGCATCCTGCCGTTCCGCCGCCCGAGCATGCCCACCCGGGAGGAACTGGAGGACGGCAAGGCGCCGTTTACGGGCTGGGCGGTCAACGTCCGCTGCCTGGACGGGTTCGAAATCTTCGAAGCCGAAGAGCGCCGCATCCATCGGGCGGATACGGACGTGGCCGATATCCTGCCGGAGTCGCGGGGCCTGTAGACGGCCGGGACCGGTTCCCGGTCATCGGCGTTCCGCCCAAAAAGGTTGGGCATTTATTATTTGAATTGACTCCGCCGCCGATAGATGTTCCTGTTTTGTTCAGTCACCATGAACGCGTGACCAGCCATCAGGAGGAACAAATGGCCGACAGCTACATCAACGAGGGCATGACCGCCGTGACGCCCTATCTATTCGTGGAAAAGGCAGCCGAGGCGATCGACTTCTATGTCGAGAATTTCGGCGCCGAAGAGGTGACGCGCATGAGCGGGCCCGGCGGCGTCGTCATGCACGCCGAGATCGCCATCGGCGGCGCGCGCATCATGCTGGGCGACGCCAATCCCGACTGGGGCACCGCGAGCCCGAAGGATCTCGACGGCAGGGCGTCCTCGACTTTCATCTATGTGCCCGATGTGGATGCCGTCATGAAGAAGGCGGAGGGCAACGGCGCCACCATCGTCGAGGGTCCGGAGGACATGTTCTGGGGGGACCGGCACGGCCGGATCATCGATCCGTTCGGCCACATGTGGGGCATCGCCACCCATGTGGAGGACGTCTCGCCCGAGGAGATGCGGCGGCGCACCGAGGCCTTCATAAAGGAAATGGCCGGGCCGGGCGGCTAGGCGGCGATTTATTCCCTCTCCCGTTCCCGTCCAATTCCTGAACCACGGAGACGGCGAGACGGTGAGGAGCGCCGCCCCACCCCAAAGCGTCATGGCCGGGCCCAGACCCGGCCATCCACGTGGACCGCCGGCCGACAGGCGTGGATCACCGGGTCAAGCCCGGTGATGACGGCTTGCGGGTGGGTGAGAGCGAGGGAGCGATTACGCGGCCTTCTCCGCGAAATATTCCTGCGTGCCCCGGTGGAGGATCGTGTCCGCGTCCTCCACCGCCGCCGGCGTCAGTTCGGCGGCGGTTTCCAGGCGCCCGTACAGCGGCGCGAAGTCCTGGTAGCACTCGTCGAGCAGCGCCTCGAAGCCGTCGATGACGAAGTAGGTCTGCTGATAATCGTCGATCCTGTAATCGGTGCGCATGACGCGCTCGGCGTCGAAGGCGATGCGGTTGGGGGACGCATCGTCGAGCGCGAAAACGCTCTCGCCCTTGGATGACAGGATGCCGGCGCCGTAGATGCGGAGGCCGTCATGTCCGTCCGCCGGGGTCTTCATCAGGCCGAACTCCACCGTGTACCAATAGAGCCGGGCCAGATGATCGAGGGCGCCGAACTCGAGGGAGCGCAAGCCCCCCTCGCCGTAGGCCGCCATGAAATCGGCGAACGCCGGATGGGTGAGCATGGGCACATGGCCGAAGACGTCGTGGAACACGTCGGGCTCTTCGAGGTAGTCCATCTCTTCGGGCTTGCGGATGAAACGCCCGGCCGGGAAGCGGCGCCCGGCCAGCATCCGGAAAAAAGCCGCGTCGGGCACCAGGTCGGGCACCGCCTCGACGGTCCAGCCGGTAAGCCCATGGAGCTTTTCGTTGAGGCGCCGGAAATCGGGGATGCCGCCCTCGTTGAGATCCAGCTTGGTCAGCCCGTCCATGAACGCCTCCGCCGCGCGTCCGGGCAGCATCTCCGCCTGGCGGCGGTACAGCCGCCGCCACATCTCGTGCTCGGCATCCGTATAGCGCTCCCAATCCTGGGGAATGGTGTAGTCCCGATCCAAATCGGTGGTGTGTTTCGGCGATCCCATCGAGCTGTCTCCCGTATTCGATCCGTTGGGTCACTTTCGGTCAGGATACGGGAGACTTGCGGTCAGGTGTGACCTATTTTGGACCGTTAATCGACACAATAAGTCATTATTTCATTTATTTTCGCATAAATTTGAGATAATATGACCTCATGGACCTTTCCGCCACCGATCTGAAGATCATCGGCGTCCTCCAGACCGACGGACGGATCAGCAACGTGGATCTCGCCGAACGGGTGGGCATGTCGCCGTCCCCCTGCCTTCGCCGGGTCAAGGCGCTGCAGGACGCGGGCGTGATTTCGGGATATGCGGGGCTGGTGGACCGGCGGGCCGTCGGCCTCGGGGTGCGGGCGGTCTGCCACGTGAAGCTCAGCGACCACGCCGAGTACAAGGTCAACGCCTTCGTCGCCGAGGTGATGGCCATGGAGGAGGTGACGGCCTGCTTCTCGCTCACCGGCAAGTCCGATTTCCTGCTGATGGTGATGGCGACCGACCTCGACGCCTACGGCCGTTTCGCCACCCATCGCCTGCTGCGCCTCTCCAACGTGCAGGAGGTGGAATCGTCGCTGGTGCTCGAAACCTACAAGAACTCGACGGCGCTGCCGCTTTCCCACCTCAAATAGCCGCGGGCCGCGCTTGCCCGTCCGGCCGGGCTCGCCGATACTTCGGGAAACCTTAGCCAGGGGAGGAAGCCCGATGTCCGACCGTTATCCCGCCATGCCGCCGCGCGACCCCAACCCGCCCTACAAGCGGATCGCCACCGAGGAGGCGTGGCTGCCCCCCGACATGATGGAGATGTATCTGAAGGAACTCGCCGACCAGAACATCGACGACCCCGGCTTCCATAGCCTGTGGGGTTTCTTCACCGGCTCGACCCAAAAGGCCAAGGATCACTCCCGGCGCATTCAGAGCCTGGGCGAGGAGCGCATTTCCGACATGGACGCCTCCGGCATCGACATCGCGGTGGTGTCGCTGACCGCGCCCGGCGTCCAGTTGTTCGACCCGGAAACCGCCAGCGCGCTGGCGATCAGCGCCAACGACCAGCTGGCCGAGGGCATGGCCCGATATCCCGACCGCTATGTCGGCCTCGCCGCGTTCAGTCCGCTGGACCCGGCCAATGCCGCCAAGGAGCTGGAGCGCGGCGTCGACAAGCTGGGACTCCGGGGCGGCATCTTCAACTCCCACACCCTCGGCACCTACCTGGACGACGAGCGATACTGGGAGATCTTCGAGGCGGCCGAGGCGCTGGACGTCCCCATCTACCTTCATCCCCAGACCCCGTCGGCGCAGATGATCGAGCCGTTCCTGAAGCGCGGTCTGGACGCGGCGGTCTACGGCTTCGCCTGCGAGACCGGACTTCACGCGCTCAGGCTGATGGCCGCCGGGCTGTTCGACAGATTTCCCAAGCTGCAAATCGTCCTCGGTCATTGCGGCGAGGCGCTGCCCTACTGGCTCTACCGCATCGACTTCATGCACGGCCACATTTCCGTCAGCGCCCGGTATGAACATGTGGGCCCGCTGAAGCGCCGGGCCTGGGACTACCTGATCGACAATTTTCACTACACGTCGTCGGGCGTCGGCTGGGGACCGCCGATCAAGTTCTGCCAGGAGGTGATCGGCGCCGACCGGATGATGTACGCCATGGACTACCCCTGGCAGTTCGTTCCCGAGGAGGTCGGCGCGCTGGACGCCATGGATATCGGCGACGGCGCCAAGAAGGCATTCTTCGAGGACAACGCCCGCAGGCTGTTCAGGATCGAATAGCGGCCGCCTACCCGGCGGCGTGCTTGCCCGCGCTCCAGCCGCCCTGCGCCAGATGGTCGTCCCCGTATTGGGTGGGCGCGGCTTCCAATGCCGTCGCCATGGTGTCGTTCCACCGGTTCAGGAAGCCGAACACGGCGACCTGGCCGACCAGTTCGACGATCTGCCGGTCGGTGAAGTGCTTCTTGAGTTCCTCGAAATCCTCGTCGGTGACCATGTTGGGCACCGAGGCGGCGGACTGGGCCACCCGAAGCGCCGCCCGCTCGGCGTCGGTGAACAGCGGGCTGGTCTCGTACTCGAAGGCGGCCTCGATCTTCTCGGCCGCAATGCCGCCCGACCGGGTCGCCTGAAAGCCCGTATGGGCGGCGCAGTACTGGCAGCCGGACGAGGCGCTGGCCACGTAGCTGACCAGCCGCTTGATGCCCACCGGCAGTTCCGTATCGCCGAAGTTCACCGTCCGCGCGAGCTGCAGGAAGGCCTGGGCGAGGTCCGGCCAATGGGCCATGGTCAGGAAACTGTTGGCCGGAAAACCCATGTTTTCCGTCGTCTTGGCGATCAGGTCCCTGACGAAATCATTGGCGTCCGGATCGAGAGGTTGGATACGAGGCATGCCGCCGCTCCCTGGGATCGTTCGATTGTCCGGCCGAGGATATGACGGGCCCCGGCGGCCCGCCAACGGCAAACGGCCGGTTTTCCGCCTGGCGGAAAGCCCTACGGCATCAGGATCGACGAGCCGGCGGTCCTGCCGGCTTCCGTGTCCTCGTGGGCCCGCACCGCATCGTCGAGGGCGTAGCGCTGGCCGATGTTCACCCGGATGCCGCCGGAGCGGATCATCCCGAAGACCGAGTTCGCCGACATCACCAGATCCTCGCGCCTGGCCGTATAGGTGGCGACGGTGGGCCGGGTGAAGTAGAGCGAATCCCGTTTCTGCAGGATCGGCGGATCGACCGCCGGCATGGGCCCGCCGGTGGTGCCGAAGGAGATGAAGAAGCCCCGGGGGCCCAGGCAGTCGAGGGTCTGCTCGTAGGTCGGGCCGCCGATGGGGTCGTAGGCCACCGGCACGCCCTCGCCGCCGGTGATCTCCCGGACCCGGCCCGCCACGTCCTCCCGGGTGAAGTCGATGACCTCCGAATAGCCGTTGGCGCGGGCGAGGCCGCACTTTTCATCGCCGCCGTCGACGCCGATCATGTAGGCGCCCTTGGCGGCGCCCCACTGGCCGGCCAGCGTGCCGACGCCGCCGCCGGAGCCCAGGAACAGGACCTTCTCGTCCTTCCTGATGTCGTAGCAGCGGTTCAGGAGGTACTCGACGGTCATGCCCTTGAACAGGGTCGCCGCGCACTGTTCGTCGGAGATGTCGCCGGGCAGCGCCACCACGCGGGCGGCCGGGAAGTTGCGGTGCTCGGCGTAGGCGCCGCAGGGCGCGGTGGCGTAGGCCACCCGCTGGCCGACCTCGAATTCGGCGACGCCGGCGCCGAGCGCGGACACCGTGCCCGCCGCCTCGAGGCCGATGCCGCTCGGCAGGTCGAGGGGATAGAGGCCCGAGCGCTGATAGATATCCATGAAGTTGAAGCCGATGACGTTCTGCCTGATCTGCACCTCGCCGGGGCCCGGGGCGGCGAGGTCCCGGGTCTCGACGGACATCACCGAGGGCGCGCCCTGTTCGGCAAGCATGACAACGCGGTTTTGCACTTAGATCTCTCCCTCCGGAAACACGGTTCGCCGTTCCGGGAACGGCCCGGCGGGGGCATGATTATCGCGGCGGCTTCGGCGGGTCAAACGGGGAGGGGGCGCCGCGCGATCCCCGGCCGGGACCGGTTCCCCCACGGGTATCTCAAGGCGCGAGCCATGCACAAAACGCATAGCTCTAAGTCGTTGAAAACACATGATTCATAATTTTCCCTGTTTCGGCGGAATGGACATTCATGGACATTAATGGACATTTATTGACACCCTTTTGGGGGGTACCTCCCATTTAGTTCGTACAAAATTGCATAGCTCCCCTACAGACGCAGAACGCCGCCCCGGCGAGGGACGGCAGTCTTCTATACATTTAGCCCGCGCAGCCGTCGGGGCAAGGGGGGAAACACAAGTCGTCATGCCCGGACTTGATCCGGGCATCCACGAAAAACCGGTCTCCAGGTCCGTGGATGGCCGGGTCCTTGCCCGGCCATGACGAAATTATTATGCCGCCGCTGCCGCTACTTCATTTAGCCCGGGCGCGCCGGGGCAAGGGGGGAATTGGGAGGCGGCGCGCCGCAACGCCGGGAACAGGGCCTTGGGGATTGATATTTTGCCGGACTGGCCTTATGCCGACACGGTCGAGACGTCGACAACGATGCTGCGATGGCGAAAAAGGCGGCCAAACCGAAATCCAGGAAGCCTGCAAGGCGGAAAGCAACGGTCAGGGATCACATGGCGAAGCAAGCGACCAACAACGGCGCCAATCTCGGGTTCGAGGCGCAGCTCTGGGCCGCGGCGGACAAGTTGCGCGGCAACATGGAGCCGTCCGATTACAAGCATGTCGCCCTCGGGTTGATCTTCCTCAAATACATCTCCGACGCCTTCGAGGCCAAGCGGGCGGAACTGCTCGCGGACGAACTGGCCGACCCGGAGGATTCGGAGGAGTATCTCGCCGGGAACGTCTTCTGGGTTCCCAAGGCTGCCCGGTGGCCGCACTTGCAGGCGAGGGCCAAGCAGCCGACGATCGGCAAGGACATCGACGACGCCATGCTGGCGATCGAGGACCAAAACGCCTCGCTCAAGGGCGTCCTGCCCAAGGACTACGCCCGCCCGGCGCTCAACAAGGTCATGCTCGGCGAACTGATCGACTTCGTGAGCGGGATCGGCATGGCCGGGGAGGCCGACCGCTCCCGCGACATCCTGGGGCGGGTCTACGAGTACTTCCTGGGCGGTTTCGCCGGAGCCGAGGGCAAGCGCGGCGGCGAGTTTTATACGCCCCGTTCCGTGGTCCGGCTGCTGGTCGAGATGCTGGAGCCCTACAAGGGCCGCGTCTACGACCCGTGCTGCGGTTCCGGCGGCATGTTCGTGCAGTCCGAGAGATTCGTCGAGGAGCACGGCGGGCGCATCGGCGACATCGCGATTTACGGACAGGAGAGCAACAACACGACCTGGCGGCTCGCCAGGATGAACCTCGCGGTGCGCGGGATCGACGCCGACATCCGCTGGAACAGCGAGGGCAGCTTCCACAAGGACGAACTGCCGGACCTCAAGGCCGACTTCATCCTCGCCAATCCGCCCTTCAACGTCTCCGATTGGGGAGGCGACCGGCTGCGGGAGGACGCCCGCTGGACGTTCGGCGTTCCGCCCGCGGGCAACGCCAACTACGCCTGGCTCCAGCATATCCATCACCACCTCGCCCCCAACGGAACGGCGGGCGTGGTGCTCGCCAACGGCTCCATGTCCTCGGGGCAGTCCGGAGAAGGCGGCATCCGCCGCGCCCTGGTCGAGGCCGATGCGGTGGATTGCATGATCGCGCTGCCGGGACAGTTTTTCTACTCGACGCAGATTCCCGCGTGCCTTTGGTTCTTGACGCGCAACAAGAATCCGGGTGGGGACGTCC
The DNA here is from genome assembly GCA_022822205.1 of Rhodospirillales bacterium. Classification (GTDB taxonomy): domain Bacteria; phylum Pseudomonadota; class Alphaproteobacteria; order Rhodospirillales; family UBA2165; genus JAJDXO01. The sequence goes on from JAJECC010000118.1 coordinate 7,414, forward strand.
GCGACCGGCGCGGGGAAGTGTTGTTCATCGACGCCCGGAAGCTCGGGCGCATGGTCGACCGGACCCGGAGGGAGTTTTCCGACGAGGACATCGCGCACATTGCGGATACCTACCACGCTTGGCGCGGCGCGGCGGACGCGGCTCCCTACGAGGACGAACCAGGCTTCTCCAAGTCCGCCGCGCTGGAGGAGATCAGGGAACACGACCACATTCTCACGCCCGGCCGCTATGTTGGCGCAGCGGCGGCGGAAGACGACGGCGAGCCGTTCGAGGACAGGATGACGCGGCTCGTTGCCCAACTGCGCGAGCAGCGGGCCGAGGGCGCCGGGCTGGACGCCGCGATTGCGGAGAACCTCGAGGCGCTGGGGTTCGGGGAGCGCGAAGCGTGAGCATCGACACCACGTTCCTGCGCCGCTGCATCGGCACCCTGGAGACCGCCTTCGGAGAGATCGGCGAACTCGGGGACGCGGACGATTTCGCCTACGACATTTACCGCGCCGCCTGCGTCAAGGAATACGAACTGGTGCTGGAGCAGAGCGGCAAGCTGCTGCGCAAGCGGCTGGCCGCCTATTTCTCCAGCAACCGGCAGGCCGACCGCCTCGCCTTCAAGGACCTGTTCCGCCACGCCGCCAAACACGGGCTGATGGAGGCGGACGCCGCGGAACGCTGGCTCGCCTACCGCGACAACCGCAACGAAACGGCGCACGATTACGGCGAGGACTTCGCCGAGGCCACCCTGAAGCTGCTGCCGGCCTTCATCGCGGATGCGAAGGCGCTGGCGGATGCGATCGAGGCGGCGCCGGATGACTGACCGGCTGCATCTCTCGCCAAAGCACCGGACGGTCTTGCTCTCGCTGCTGCGGGAGCATCTGCCCGGCGTCGAGGTCTGGGCCTATGGCAGCCGCGTTGCCGGGCGGAGCCACGGCGGCAGCGACCTCGATCTGGTGCTGCGCGGGCCGGGCCTGGAGGAAATTCCCATCGGCCGGCTGGAGGATTTCGAGGAAGCGGTGCGGGAGTCGACAATTCCGTTTCTTGTCGAAGCACGGGATTGGGCGAGATTGCCGGAGCGGTTTCATCACGAGATCGAACGGGATTATGTGGTTTTGGCCCAGGCGAACGCGATTGAAACAACTTCGCGATCAGGCCATGTCGGAAGTTGGCCGATGGTCCGCCTTGGCGATCATGTTGATTCCTGCTTGGGCAAGATGCTCGACAAACGAAAGAACCGTGGTGAGCTATTTCCTTATCTTGCGAACAGAAACGTCCGATGGGGGAGCTTCGACACTAACGAATTGAGTCAGATGCGTTTTGAGGACCACGAGCATGATCGCTACGGGTTGAAGTACGGCGATCTTGTTGTCTGTGAAGGTGGGGAACCTGGCCGTTGTGCGATCTGGAAGGACGAGATTCCAGGGATGAAGATACAGAAAGCGCTTCATCGAATTCGGACGCGAGAGCGTATGGATAACCGTTTCCTGTGCTACTGGTTCCTACTGGCAGGCAGGACTGGTGCTCTGGAACCTTATTTCACCGGAACAACTATCAAGCACCTGACTGGCAAAGCCATAGAGGTTCTCCAAGTACCACTGCCTCCCAAGTCAGAGCAGTGCGCCATCGCCGGTATCCTCGGCACTCTCGACAACAAGATCGAATTGAATCGCCGCATGAACGAGACGCTGGAGGCGATGGCGCAGGCGATCTTCAAGGACTGGTTCGTCGATTTCGGCCCCACCCGCGCCAAGGCGGGAGGCCGCGCTCCTTACCTCGCTCCCGACCTGTGGGAACTGTTTCCTGATGCGCTGGACGGCGAAGGCAGGCCGGTTGGATGGACAGTTTCGCCACTTGGAGAACGGATTGAAATCTTAGATTCAAAGCGGATTCCCCTCTCTTCCCGAGAGCGCAAAAGGCGTCAAGGACCATACCCCTATCACGGGGCAACCGGTGTGATGGACTACGTTGATGACTATTTGTTCGAAGGTGTCCATGTCCTTCTCGGCGAGGATGGTTCAGTCACCAAACCGGACGGAAAGCCCTTTACGCAATACGTCTGGGGTCAATTTTGGGTTAACAACCATGCCCACGTTCTCAAAGGAAACGGCATTTCCAATGAAATGCTACTCTGCTTCCTTCAACAGGCGGACGTGGCGCCGTACGTTACAGGCGCGGTTCAACCAAAGTTGAACCAAAAGAACCTCAAGACGATTCCGTTTTCGGCCTCTGGCTATAATACGCCTGCGGCTTTCGAGCGTGTGGTTGAGCCCCTTTTCCAGCTACTGAGGCGCAATTCCGAGGAAAACCGCACCCTCGCCCAAACTCGTGACCTTCTCTTACCAAAGCTCATGTCCGGCGAAATCCGCCTTCAAGATGCCGAAAAGGCAGTCGGGGCCGTGGCATGATCCGCGCCCCCGACAATCCAGAGCTTCTGCGATGGGCGCGCGGGCGCGCAAGTTTCCTTTTGGGACCGGGCAGAGCCGCGGCGTAATGACCAGAATCACCGAAAGCGAGATCGAAGACGCGGCTCTCGCATGGCTTGCCGGACTGGACTATGCCGTGGTTTACGGGCCGGATATCGGCCCGGAAGGCACGGCGCCGGAGCGGGGCAGCTACGACGAGGTGCTGCTGGCCGGCCGGTTCCGCGAGGCGCTCGCCCGCCTCAACCCGAGCCTGCCCGCCGAGACGCTGGAGGAGGTGCTGCGCAAGGTGCGGCAGGCGGAGACCCCCTCCCTCGTCGAGGAAAACCGCCGCCTGCACCGCTACCTGATCGCGGGCGTGCCGGTCGAGGTGGCGCGGGAGGACGGCAGCATGGGCGGCGATGCCGCCCGGCTGATCGACTTCGACGACATCGAGGCCAACGACTGGCTGGCGGTGAACCAGTTCACGGTGATCGAAGGACAGCAGAACCGCCGGCCGGACGTGGTGCTGTTCGTGAACGGTCTGCCCCTGGCGGTGATCGAGTTGAAGAATCCGGGCGACGAAAACGCCACCCTCGACGGCGCGTTCAACCAGTTCCAGACCTACAAGGACGAGATACCTTCCCTGTTCCGCACCAACGCGGCGCTGATGACGTCGGACGGGCTCCAGGCGCGCATGGGATCGCTGACCGCCAATCTCGAACGTTTCATGCCCTGGCGCACCGTGGACGGCGCCGCCATCGCCCCGAAGGGTTCGCCGGAATTGCAAACCGTCATCGAGGGCGTGTTCGAGAAGCAGAGGTTTCTCACTCTGATCCGGGATTTCACCGTGTTCGGGGACACCGGATCGGGCGTCGTAAAGATCGTGGCCGGCTATCACCAGTTTCACGCCGTGCGCCGCGCGGTCGCGTCCACGTTGCGCGCGCTTCCCAGGCAACCGGGGGCGCTGCGCGAGGACCCGGCCCCATACGGGCTGCCGTCCGTCGAATCGCAGCCGGAGGGCGACAAGCGCATCGGCGTGATCTGGCACACGCAAGGCTCCGGCAAGAGCCTGCTCATGGCGTTCTACGCCGGACAGATCATCGCCCACCCGGCGATGGAAAACCCGACAATCGTGGTCATCACCGACCGCAACGACCTCGACGACCAGTTGTACGGCACGTTCGCCATGTGCCGCGACCTACTCCGCTAGACCCCTCAGCAGGCCGACAGCCGGGAGGATTTGCGGCAGGTTCTGACGCGCGCCTCCGGCGGCGTGGTGTTCACCACCATCCACAAGTTCGCGCCGGATTCCGGCGAGACCGAATACCCGATCCTCTCCGACCGCCGCAACATCGTCGTGATCGCGGACGAGGCGCACCGCAGCCAGTACGGTTTCCGCGCCAAAGTGGCTCGCGAGACCGGAGAGATTTCCTACGGCTTCGCCAAGCACCTGCGCGACGCCCTGCCGAACGCTTCCTTCATCGGCTTCACCGGCACGCCCATCGAAAAGGAGGACGTGAACACACCTTCCGTCTTCGGCAATTACATCGACATCTACGACATCAACCGCGGCGTCGAAGACGGCGCGACCGTGCCGATTTACTACGAGAGCCGCCTCGCCCGCATCGAGCTCGACGAAGACGAGACGCCGGCGCTTGACGACGAGATCGCCGAGTTGACCGAGGACGAGGCCGAAGGCGAGCAGGAAAGGCTCAAGAGACGATGGGCGAACGTCGAGGCCGTCGTCGGGACGGAGAAGCGCCTGCGTCTGGTTGCCCGGGATCTGGTCGAGCATTTCGAGAGCCGCGTCGCCGGCATGGACGGCAAGGCCATGATCGTCTGCATGAGCCGCCGCATCTGCATCGCGCTCTACGGCGAGATCGTCAAGCTGCGCCCGGACTGGCACAGCGACGACGACGAAAGCGGCGTCATCAAGATCGTCATGACCGGCGCGGCGTCGGACCCGCAGCATTGGCAACGCCACATCGGAGGCAAGGCCCGCCGGGAGCTGCTCGCCAAGCGGATCAAGGACGCGGACGACGCGCTCAAGCTGGCGATCGTGCGGGACATGTGGCTGACCGGCTTCGATGCGCCGAGCCTGCACACGATGTACGTCGACAAGCCCATGCGGGGGCACGGGCTCATGCAGGCCATCGCCCGGGTCAACCGCGTATTCCGCGACAAGCCCGCCGGTCTGATCGTGGACTACATCGGCATCGCGCAGAACCTGAAGTCCGCCCTCGGCCAGTATTCGCGCGACGACCAAAGGCACGCCGGCATCTACGAGGCCGAAGCCGTCTCGGTGGTGCTGGAGAAGTACGAGATCGTGAGCGCCATGTTCCACGGTTTCGACTTCCGCAAGGGCCTTGCCGGATCGCCGCAGGAGCGGCTCGCGGCACTGGCGGGCGCCATCGAGTGGGTCCTCGACATGCAGCAACGGGAGGCGGCCCGGGAATCGACCGAGGAGGGCAAGAAGCAGGCCCATCGCCGCTTCAACGACGCCGTGCTGGCGCTCACCAGGGCGTTCGCCCTCGCGGCCGCCAGCGACGAAGCCCGGGAAATCCGCGACGAGGTGGGTTTCTTCCAGACCGTCCGCGCGGCGCTCGCCAAAAGCGCGCCCGGGGCCGGCAAGTCCTCCGCGGAGCGGGACCTGGCGGTTCAGCAGATCGTCAGCCGCGCGGTCGTTTCGACCGAGATCGTCGACATTCTCAAGGCCGCCGGGCTGGACACGCCCGACATCTCCATCCTCTCGGACGAGTTTCTGGCCGAGATTCGAGGAATGGAGAAGAAGAATCTCGCATTGGAGGCGCTGCGCAAGCTCATCAACGGGGAGCTTCGCTCACCAAACCGGGTCAACGTCGTGGAGACCCGGGCCTTCTCCCAGAGGCTGGAGGAAGCGATCGCCCGTTACCACAGCAACGCCCTCACGACGGCCGAGGTCCTTCAGGAACTGATCCGGCTTGCCAAGGACATCCGCGCGGCGCACCGGCGCGGCGAGGAGGAGGGGCTCAGCCAAGAGGAAATCGCCTTTTACAGTGCTTTGGCCCAGAACGAGAGCGCGGTCGAGGTGTTGGGCAACGATCACCTCCGCATCATCGCCCATGAACTGCTCGGCAGCTTAAAAGGCAGCGCTACCGTGGATTGGCAGCACCGGGAGTCGGCCCGCGCCCGGATGCGGGTTCTGGTCAAGCGCATCCTCCGCAAGCACGGCTACCCGCCGGATTTACAGGACGCCGCCGTGCAGACCGTTCTGCAACAGGCTGAAGTCCTATCGGCGAGGTGGGCCGCATGACCGCCAAGATTTTCGCAATGCAGGTCCGGGCCGGCTAGTCCTTCCCCGCGCTGACCACATAGAGGGGGTCGCCGGCCGATCCGTCCGCCAGCCGCTCGGCCCTCGGTTCGCCGTAGGCTTGCGTTTCCTCCAGATAGGCGGCGATCAGGCGGGCGCGCTCCACATCGCCGCACGCCCGCCAGACGGCCACCGCCTTGGTCGGGAACATCCGGTTGGTATAGGCGACGTGGAGCATCCCGCCCGGCCTGAGCACCCGGGCGATATCGGCCAACACATCGACCGGCTTCAACAGGTACTGGAGCGAGAACAGGATCAGGCAGGCATCGAACGCCCCGCCGGCGAACGGCAGGGCGGGCGCCTTGTTGAGATCATGGACGAGCCCGGACGTGAGGGCCGGGTTCTCTGCCAGTTCCGTCTCGTTCATGCCGAGCCCGGTGAGACTGGCGAGGCCGTGGTCCTCGGCGATGTGCGAGCGCCACGCCGACATCAGATCGAGCACGTCGCCGCCCCTCGGCAGGCGTTCGGCGAGATATCCCGCCAATAAT
>JAJECC010000129.1 GCA_022822205.1 Rhodospirillales bacterium
CCCATCCCCGTCGCACGTCTGCCGGCATCCCAGAAGAGCATCGGCCTCGCGGGTCTCAGGCAGTTCATCGAACCCGTCGATTTCAGCGCTCTGTCTGCGACCGTTCACGAATTCGTCCGCGACCGCCCGGCCTGACTCTCGTCCGAGCGTCCAATTGTCGGATAATTGACGGGATATTCAGTTTATTCATGTCCACGATTGGCTGACTAGGATCTGTACCCCATTGGGGGAATTTTCCGTCGTCATGGCCGGGCCCAGACCCGGCCATCCACGGATCTGGAGATCGGTTTCCCGTGGATCACCGGGTCGAGGCCCGGTGATGACGACAGTGGGTGAAGGGGAATGCTTGAATCACAAATCCGCAAAATCGAGAATCCCCTAATCGAATCCGGACCGGGACGCCTGGATTGGCGGCTATTTCAGGACAAAACCCTCATAACCGTTGTCGACAACCGCCGTACAGGTCTCCCTGTAGGACGGCATGCCGCCGATATACGGCATAAAGACTCGCGGCTTTCCGGGCACATTGGCGCCGAGATACCACGAACTGCACGAATAGCGGAGAGTCTTCGCCGCCGTCTCGTTGACATGTTCCACCCACCGGTCCTGAGCCGGCAGGTCGGCTTCGATCTCGCTGAATTCATTCCGGCGCAAATGGTCGAGGCAATCGGCTATCCAGTCCACGTGGTGTTCTATGGTCGGCAGCATATTGGAGAGCACGGACGGACTGCCGGGGCCGGTGACCATAAAGAGATTCGGAAAGCCGTGCGACATCAGGCCGAGATAGGTCCGGGGACCCGCCTCCCACGCCTTCCGCAGGGTGAGGCCCGCCCGCCCCTCGATGTTTATCTTGTTGAGCGCGCCGGTCATGGCGTCGAACCCGGTCGCCAGGACGAGGTCATCGAGGTCAAACGCCGCGCCGCCGGCGATCAGGCCGGTTGCCGTTATCCGCTCGATCCCTTCGTCCCCCAGCGGAACCAGTGTCACATTGTCCCGGTTGTAGGTCTCATAATAGTTGGTGCCGAGGCAGAGCCGCTTGCAGCCGATGGTATGGCGGGGCAATAATTTTTCGGCCGTTTCAGGGTCGCGAACGGCCTGACGTATCTTGTCGCGAACGAAATCCTGGGCGCGCATGTTCGCTTCTTCGCTAAACGCGAAATCGTTGAACGAGGCCAGCAGCGTGATGCCGCCGGCCCGCCAGGCTTCCTCCAGTTTTCGCCGGCAATCCTCTTCGGTCACCGATAGGGCCGACTGGTCATTCGCCATTGTGGAGAAGCCGCCGAATGTTTTCTTCGCCGCCTCCCTCAACTCGTGCCGGTTTGCCTTGAAGTAGGTCCGGTCCTCCGCGTCAAGAGGCCGGTTGAAGGCTTCCACGACGTAGCTTGCGGTCCTTTGAAAGACGGTAAGGTGGTCCGCCTGCTTGGCGACTTCCTGGATCACCTGAACCCCTGTCGAGCCCGTGCCGACGACGCCGACGCGACGGCCGGTGAAATCAATTTCCTCGGCCGGCCAATGACCGGTATGAAACACCCGTCCCTGAAACCCGTCCAGCCCGTCAAAGTCGGGCACATTGGCGGCTGACAGGCATCCGGTCGCCATAACGGCATACCGGGCCGAAAAGCTTTCCGCCGTTTCGGTCCCGATCCGCCAGGCGGCCCTGCCCGCATCGAAAATCGCCGAAACGACTCGCGTATTCAGCTGAATGTCGGGCCATAAATCGAATCTGTCGGCAACGTGATTGATGTATTTCAGTAATTCAGGCTGGCTCGGATAGCGTTCGGTCCAATTCCATTCCTCGTCCAACGCCTCGTCGAAACTATAGGAGTAAAACATGTTGTCGACGTCGCATCGGGCGCCGGGATACCGGTTCCAATACCACGTACCGCCGACGCCGGCGCCGGCCTCCAGGATTTTGGCGGTAAATCCCAGCCCGCCAAGCCTGTGGAGCATATAAAGGCCGGCCAGGCCCGCGCCGACGATGATGACGTCCAGAGGGCCCTGATTTTCCTGCTTTCTCACGGGGACATCATGGCAGTAAAGGGGCGCCGTGAAAAACCATATGCAATCTTCCGCGGCTGCCGGAAATTTGTATCACGGTCTTACCCGGCCCTTCGTTTAGCCAACTCCCGATAAAGCGCCTCCGGGGAAACGCCGATTTGCTCCGCCACTGTTTTCCATTCTCCCTTCGATGGCAAGTCATCACCTCTCCAGGCCAGCCAGCCATCCAGACGATCGGCAACTTTGTTTCGCGCTAGAATTTCGATGCGATAGCGCGCGGCTTGAACTTCGTGGGCGAGATGGGCCGACCAAATAGCCGATAACTCGGAACGATCCTTCAGCAGCCGCAGGAATATCTTTCGGTCAATTTCACAGACCGTACTCGGCTCCAATGACAGCGCGTCGCAGTGATAGTGATCGGCGTAGGCGGAGGCCTCCGCCAGAACCGACGTGGGTTTGGCCAACTGAAGGACGATGGCCAAACCGTTATCATGGTATCGGGTTAGTTCGATACGGCCTTCAATGACCAGGAACATGGATTTTATGTGGTCGCCCTGGTGAAAGAGATAAGCCCCCTTCTCAACGGGGCGCGGCCCCTTCGACCGGTCGGCCATGGCCGAGTAAAATTCCCGCAACATGATCTCTATCATATCGGTATGGAAGATTTTGTGTGATACCTCGGGGCAAGCCGCTTTCGCAAACCGATAATTTTTGGAAATAGGAACCAACTCCAATGACAAGACTAAAGCCGTGGGCCGCGAAGTTACGGCGCTCGCAAATAATTTCTTTAAGTATGGCGGCGGCGCTGGCTCTGGTGGCCGGTCTATTTGTCGCTCAATGGGACTTTGCGGAGGCCCAGATGGGCGGGCCCGGCAAGCACCGGCACGGCGCCCATGGAACAGGCCATGACATGGTGAACATGCCCGGCCTGCGTGGGCTGGACGCGAGCCCTGAAGAAAGCGCGGAACTGGCGGTAATGTTCCGGAATTTCACGCGGATCACCCGGACAGTTACCAATCTGCCCAACGGCATCCGCACGGTGACATATTCCCAGGACCCGGAATTGATGTCGGTTGTTGCCAGCCATGTCACCGGCATGATCCAACGTGTGGAGGATGGCCGCGACCCAAAGGTCATGATTCAAAGCCCGACCCTCAACATACTATTCGAGCGCCGGGACCGGATTAAAACGGATATCGATATGACTGACGAAGGCATTGTCGTCGTCCAGACTTCCGATGATCCCGACGTCGTGGAAGCCCTACAGACCCACGCCGGGGAAGTCAGCGACATGGTTGATCGCGGGATGGAAGCTGTTCATGAAGCGATGATGAAACGCGCCAGACGCCCATAGCCGGTTAAATTACTAACCGCGTCCGGCCGGCACCCGATGCCTTTGGCCGGCTCCCGGCCGGAAACCGTACACCTCGGGTCCCGGCCGGCGCGGTGCAGGCCGGCGTTCGGACCTGGAACCTGAGCGTGATCGCAACAAAGGGCGGCAAATGCCGCCCATTCTCCTTAATGTCCCTTGATTTTGAACCGGGCCAGCCGCACACTTTCACCAAGGTCGGGTCGGAACGGACCACAAATCGTCCAGAACGGACGGCGACAACTTAAGACCTTAGATGGGAGGTTCACATGGCCACCGTGTCCATGACGGTGAACGGCAATGCCGTCGCCGCCGACGTCGAGCCGGATACGCTGCTCGTCGACTATATCCGAGAACATATCGGTCTTACCGGCACCCATGTGGGGTGCGATACCAGCCAGTGCGGTTCGTGCTGCGTCATGCTCGACGGCGACAGCGTCAAGAGCTGCACCATGCTGGCGGTTCAGGCCGAAGGCGCCGAGGTCACGACCATCGAAGGCGTCGCCGACAACGGCGAATTCCACCCCATGCAGCAGGCGTTCCACGACAATCACGCGCTGCAATGCGGCTTCTGCACGCCGGGGATGGTGATCAGCGCCATCGATCTGGCGGCCAAGAACCCGGATATCGACGAGGCGGGCGTCCGCCGCGGCCTCGAAGGCAATCTCTGCCGCTGCACCGGCTATCACAACATCGTCAAGGCGGTGCTGGCCGGCGCGCAAGCGATGAAAGGATAGGGCCATGACCGAGCATGGAATTGGCGTTTCGGTAAAGCGCAAGGAAGACAGGCGGTTCCTCACCGGGAACGGCAATTACACCGACGACATCAACCGGCCGGGCCAGACCTATGCGTATTTCCTGCGCAGCCAGGTGGCCCACGCGGAGATCAACGGCGTCGATACGTCGGCCGCCGAGAAGGCCGACGGCGTCGTCGCCGTGTTCACCGGCGCCGATCTGGCGGCCGACGAAGTGGGCGGGCTCCCCTGCGGCTGGGGGCTCACGTTCCAGAACGGCGATCCCATGGTCGAGCCGGCCCATCCCGCGCTTGCCCAGGGCAAGGTCCGCCATGTGGGCGATGCCATCGCCGTGGTGGTGGCCGAGACCAAAAAGCAGGCCAAGGCGGCGGCCCAGTTGATCGAGGCCGACCTCAACGGACTGCCGGCGGTGGTCGACATGAAAAAGGCCATCGAAGGCGGCACGCTGGTCCACGACGAAGCGGCGGAAAATACCTGCTACGACTGGGCCATCGGCGAGAAGGCCGACGTGGATGCGGCGTTCGACGGGGCCGACCACGTCACCTCCATCGACATCGTCAACAACCGGCTGATCCCCAACGCCATCGAACCGCGGGTTGCGCTGGCCGAGTACGAAGCGGCGTCCGGGGACTACACCCTCTACACGACGACCCAGAATCCGCACGTCATCCGGCTGCTGATGGGCGCGTTCGTGCTGCAAATCCCCGAGCACAAGCTCAAGATCGTCGCGCCCGATGTGGGCGGCGGCTTCGGCTCGAAGATCTTCCACTACGCCGAAGAGGCTGTGCTGACCTGGGCGTCGGCCAAGGTCGGCCGGCCCATCAAATGGACCGCCGAGCGTTCGGAGAGTTTCATGACCGATGCGCATGGGCGGGATCACGTCACCCATGCCGAGCTTGCCCTCGACAAGGAAGGCACGTTCCTGGGGCTGCGGGTCCAGACCCTCGCCAATATGGGGAGCTATCTCTCCACGTTCGCGCCCGCGGTGCCGACCTATCTTCATGCGACGCTGCTGGCGGGCGTCTACACCACGCCGCTGATCTACGCCAACATCCGCGCCGTGTTCACCAACACGGTGCCGGTGGACGCGTACCGCGGGGCGGGGCGGCCGGAAGCGACCTACCTGCTTGAACGGATCGTCTCCAAGGCGGCCCGCGAGATGGGTATCGACCAGGTGGAAATCCGGCGGAAGAACTTCATTCCGTCCGATGCCTTCCCCTACCAGACGCCGGTGGCGCTGCAATACGATTCCGGCGATTACGAAGCCACCCTGTCGGCGGCCCTCGAGGCGGCGGACGTGGACGGCTTCGCCGGGCGCAGGGAAGCCGCCGCCAGGGACGGCAAGCTTCGGGGGCTCGGCTACTCCACCTATATCGAGGCCTGCGGCGTCGCGCCGTCGGCGGTGGCCGGCGCCTTGGGCGCCCGGGCCGGTCTCTACGAATCGGCGGTTGTCCGCGTTCACCCGACGGGCAGCGTGACCGTGTTCACCGGCACCCACTCCCACGGGCAAAGCCACGAGACGACCTTCGCGCAGCTCGTTTCCGAGCAGCTCGGCGTCGATTTCGAGGCCGTCGACGTGGTCCATGGCGATACGTCGAAGATCCAGTTCGGCATGGGAACCTACGGCTCCCGGTCGCTGGCGGTGGGCGGCGAAGCCATCCTCCGGGCGGCCAACAAGATCGTCGACAAGGGCAGGAAGATCGCGGCCCACATCCTGGAGGCGTCCGAGGCCGATATCGAGTTCGCGGACGGCTCCTATACGGTGAAGGGCACCGACAAGGCCATGGCCTTCGGCGAAGTGGCGCTGGCGGCCTACGTGCCCCACAACTATCCTCACGAGACCCTGGAGCCGGGGCTGGAGGAATCGGCGTTCTACGATCCGCTGAACTTCACCTTTCCGGGCGGCTGCCACGTCTGCGAGGTGGATGTGGACCCGGACACCGGCGTCGTGGACGTGGTCAACTTCACCGCCGTCGACGATGTCGGGCGGGTGATCAACCCGATGATCGTCGAAGGCCAGGTCCACGGCGGCGTCACCCAGGGCATCGGCCAGGCGCTGCTGGAGAATGCCGTCTATGACGAAAACGGCCAGCTGCTCAGCGGGTCATACATGGACTACACCATGCCCCGGGCCGACGACGTGCCGTCCTATCACGTCTCGACCGAAGAGACCCTCTGCGCCCACAATTCGCTGGGCGTGAAAGGTGTCGGCGAGGTGGGCGCCATCGGCTCCACCCCGGCGGTGATCAATGCGGTGGTCGATGCGCTCGCGGAAAAGGGCGTCACCGATGTGCCGTTGCCGGCCTCGCCGCAAAACGTCTGGCGGGCCATTCAGGAAGCAGGAGCGTAAATCATGAGCGGATTCAATTATCACAAGGCCAGCGACGTCGCCGACGCCGCCGGCAAATCCTCGTCCGATGACGCGCTCCCCTTGGCGGGCGGCATGACCATCCTGCCGTCGATCAAGCTCGGCCTGTCGGATCCGTCGGATCTGGTGGATCTCGCCGGCATCGGCGATCTGAAAGGCGTCTCGGTGGACGGCGACACGGTGACCATCGGCGCCATGACCCGGCATGCCGACGTGGCGGGCTCGGCCGATGTCCAACAGGCCATCCCGGCGCTCGCCGCCCTGGCCGGCGGCATCGGCGATGCGCAGGTCCGTAACCGGGGCACCCTCGGCGGGTCCATCGCCAACAACGATCCGGCCGCCGACTATCCGGCGGCCTGCCTGGGCCTCGGCGCCACCATCGTCACCAGCAACCGCGAGATCGCGGCGGACGACTTCTTCAAGGGGCTGTTCGAAACCGCGCTGGACGCGGGCGAGATCATCACCGCCGTCAAGTTCCCGGTGCCCGCCAAGGCGGCCTACGAGAAGTTCCCCAATCCGGCGTCGCGCTACGCGCTGGTGGGCGTCTTCGTTTCCGACGGGCCGGCCGGCACGCGGGTCGCGGTGACCGGCGCGGGCGTCAACGGCGTTTTCCGTCAGGGCGACATGGAAGCGGCCCTCGGCGGATCGTTCAGCGCCGATGCGCTGGAGGGCATCAGCGTCTCCGAAGGCGACATGGCGTCCGACCTCCATGCGGCGTCCGACTACCGGGCGCACCTGGTGGGCGTTATCGCCAAACGCGCCGTGGCCGCGGCGGCGGGTTAGCCTAAGGCCGCAACCCGGACAGGCACTTTGGCGGCCGCTCCAATGATGGACAGGGGCGGCGGCGGTGCCTATGCTCGCGCCGCTCGTTAAATCGATAACAAGGGACGTTGACCCCATGGCAGCCATTCCGGGTTCCGTCGACGGCACCATCGAGACCCTCCGGGGCGGGAACTACCTGGCCAACCGCAGCCTGGCGACGGCGCTGTATCTCTCGTTGAGCCTGGGCCGGCCCTTGTTCCTCGAGGGCGAGGCCGGCGTCGGCAAGACCGAGGTCGCCAAGGTCCTGTCCGAGACCCTAGGCCGGCGGCTGCTGCGTCTGCAATGCTACGAGGGTCTCGACGTCACCACCGCGGTCTATGAATGGAACTATCCCCGCCAGATGGTGGAAATCCGCATGTCCGAGGCGGCCGGCGACCGGGACCGGGATACGCTGGAATCGGATATTTTCGGCGATCAGTTCCTGATCAAGCGGCCGCTTTTGCAGAGTCTGGAGCCGCAGGCCGACGGCCCGCCCATCCTGCTGATCGACGAGCTCGACCGGACCGACGAGCCGTTCGAGGCCTATTTGCTGGAGGTACTGTCCGACTTCCAGATCACCATCCCGGAGATCGGCACCATCAAGGCGGCGGAACCGCCCATCGTCGTCATCACCTCCAACCGGACCCGGGAAATTCACGACGCATTGAAGCGCCGGTGCTTCTATCATTGGGTCGGATTTCCCAATGCGGCGCGCGAGCTGGAAATCCTCCAGGTGAAGGCGCCGGAAGCGCCGGCGAGCCTGTCGGCCGAAGTGGTCGGCTTCGTCCACCGGCTCCGCGACATGGATTTGTTCAAGCTGCCGGGAATCGCAGAAACCATCGACTGGGCCCATGCGCTGACACAGCTCGATTGCTTGTCCCTCGATCCGGAGACCGTCAACGACACGCTGGGCGCAATCCTCAAATACCAGGACGATATCCAGCGCATCCAGGGCAGCGAGGCCAATCGCATCCTGACCGAGGTGAAGGCCGAAATCGCCGCCGCGCCGGCCTGATCATGCCCGCCGGTAATCCGAACGTCCCCGATACGCCCGGAGCGGATGCGGGCGGGCGCCTGTTCGAGAACATCATGCATTTTGCCCGGGTGCTCCGGGCGGCCGGCCTGCCCATCGGTCCCGGCCAGGTGATCGAGGCCGTGCGGGCGGTCACCGTCGTCGGGCTCCGCAGCCGGGAGGATTTCTACTGGACCCTGCACGCGGTGTTCGTCAATCGCCGGGATCAGCGCGAAATATTCGATCAGGCGTTCCACATCTTCTGGCGCAATCCGCAAATTCTCGAACGCATGATGCAGATGATGGTGCCGGAGATCGGGGGCGGCGAGCAAACCCCGCCGGCGGAGGAGATATCCCGCCGGGTGGCGGAGGCCATGTCCAACAATTCCGGCGAGGGCCGGGAGCTGGAAGAGGAAGAGATCGAGCTCGATGCCTCGCTGACCTGGAGCGCCAACGAGGTCCTGGGCGAAAAGGATTTCGAGAAGATGTCGGCGGCCGAGGTGGCCGAGGCCATCGCCGCGGTGCAGCGCATGCGGCTCCCGATCATGGAAATTCCCACCCGGCGGTTCCGCATGGATAGGGCGGGCGCCCGGGTCGATATGCGCAAAACCCTGCGCGCCGCGCTCAGGTCGGGCAGCGACTACATTCCGATCCAGTGGCGCAAGCGGCGCACCCGCCATCCGCCGTTGGTCATCATCTGCGACGTGTCCGGTTCCATGGACCGCTACTCGCGGATGCTGCTTCATTTCATGCACGCCGTCACCAACGACCGGGACCGGGTCCACGCGTTCCTGTTCGGCACCCGGCTGACCAACGTGACCCGGTACCTGCGCAACAAGGACGTGGATGCGGCGCTGGCCAACGTGGGCGCGGCGGTCGAGGACTGGGCCGGCGGCACGCGGATCGGCCACTGTCTCGGCGACTTCAACATGTATTGGTCGCGCCGGGTGCTGACCCAGGGCGCGGTGGTTCTTCTGATCTCCGACGGGCTGGACCGGGACGAGGCGACCGGTCTGGAGAAGGAAATCGAGCGGCTGCACAAATCCTGCCGCCGGCTGATCTGGCTGAATCCGCTGCTGCGCTATGACGAGTTCCAGCCGAAATCCCTCGGCATCCGCGCGATCCTGCCCCACGTGGACGAGTTCCGGCCGGTGCACAGTTTGAACAGTCTCGCCGAACTGACCGCGGTGCTGAGCCGCGAGGCGCCCCGCCGCCTCGAGGCCCGGTCCCAGTGGGACCTGCCGGCCGCCTAAGAGCTAATCTTCCCGCTGGATCAGGTTGGTGCGGACCAGACCGAAGAAGACGTCCCCGCCTTCGAACCGCCAGCCGAGGTGCAGGCCGCATTCGGTGCAGTCGGCGATCCGCCACGCATAGCCCTTGAACCAGGTGAATTCGCCGGAGGGATCGCCGCGGGCCGCCACACCCGGCGCCTCCTTGAAGCAGACCACCCGATAGACGATTCCCGCCGGGTTGAACACCGTATGCTCGTGATCGCCGTTTCGCCGGATCCGCCAGCGGCCCCTGGTGATCAGGTGGCCGCAGCCGGCGCAGTAGAGGGCATCGTCTTCCGAGAGGGCGGTCTCGTCGATGGCCGCATCGCCCGGCGTCTGATCCGGCATCTACCGGTCGTCGCCGGCGTAGGGGTTCTTGCCCTGACGCACCATCAGGCGGATGGGTACGCCGGGAATGTCGAACCGGTCCCTGAGCCCGTTGACCAGGTAGCGGCGGTAGGCATCGGTGATTCCCTTGGCGCGGGACGCGAAGATGACGAAGGTCGGCGGGCGGGTCTTGGCCTGGGTCATGTATCGGATGCGCAGCCGCCGGCCGCCGGTCACCGGCGGCGGGTGGCGTTCCAGCATATCCTCCAGCCAGCGGTTCAACGGGCCCGTCGGCACCCGGCGGTTCCAGGACCGATAGGTGTCCAGGAGAGCGGGGAGCAGATGCTCGAGGCCCTGGCCGGTCTTGGCCGAGAGCGTTACGGCCCGAATCCCCCTGGCTTGGGGGATCGAGTTGTCGATCCGCCACTGCAGATCCTTGAGAGCCTCGCGTTTTTTCTTCACCAGGTCCCATTTATTGACGGCGATGACCAATGCGCGGCCCTCATCGATCACCTGCCGGGCAATGGTGAGGTCCTGCTTCTCCAACAGGCTTTCACCGTCGAGAACCAGCACCACCACCTCGGCGTACTGGATCGCCCGGAACGAGTCCCGGCTCGACAGGTTTTCAAGCTTTTCGGTGACTCTTGCGCGCCGCCGGAGTCCGGCGGTGTCGATCAGCCGGATGGCCTGCCCGTCGTATTCCCAATCGATGGAGATCGCATCCCGGGTGATTCCCGCTTCGGGCCCGGTCAGCAGCCGGTCATCACCGATCAAGCGGTTCACCAGCGTCGACTTGCCGACGTTGGGACGCCCGACGATGGCCAGTTGCAGGGGACCGGCGCGTTCGGCGCCGTCACCTGTGTCTTCGCCGGCAGGCGGTTCCGGCGCCTCGTCGAACGGCGCGAGCGCGGCATAGAGCTCGGCCATGCCGTCTCCATGCTCGGCTGAAACCGGCACCGGCTCGCCGAGGCCCAGGGAAAAGGCTTCGTAATAGCCGGCTTCGCCGGCGCGTCCTTCGCACTTGTTGGCCGCCAGGACCACCGGCGTGTCCTTCGCCCTGAGCCAGCCGGCGAAATGTTCGTCGAGGGGGGTAATCCCGGCCCGGGAATCGATCAGCAGCAGCGCCACGTCGGCGTCATCGACGGCGCGTTCGGTCTGGGCGCGCATCCGCGCTTCCAGCGACCCTTCCGCCGCGTCTTCCAATCCGGCCGTATCGATCAGATGCAGTGTAAGCCCGGCCAGTTCGCCGTCACCTTCGCGGCGGTCGCGCGTGACGCCCGGCTGATCGTCGACCAACGCCAGCTTCTTGCCGGCCAGCCGGTTGAACAGGGTGGATTTGCCGACATTGGGCCGCCCGATGATGGCAACGGAAAGCGCCATCTTCCGCCTCTATCGGTATGCGACGAGGTCGCCGTCGTCCGAGAGGAAGTAGATGGTGCCGTTGGCCACGATCGGCGGGACGCTCACCTTGTCGGGCATCTCCTCGGCGCCCAGAATTTGGCCGGTATAGGGTGAAACCGCGAGCGCCTCGCCCGTCGAGCCCGCCACGATCAACCGGTCGCCTGCCAGGATCGGCGCGGTCCAGTTGATTCGGCCCTCGCGATCCTCCGGGTCCTCCCAAAGGGGAAGGGCGGTGACCCAGTGAATTCGGCCGTTCCGGCGGCCGACGGCGGCCAGTTCCGCATTTGACGAAAGAACAAATACGTACTCGCCGGCCACCCAAGGGCTTTCCACCGATGCAATCTCACGTTCCCATATCCGCCGGCCGGAACGCAGATCCACGGCAACCATCAGGCCGCTATTGGAAATGGCGAGGACGATTCCGCGGTCGATCACCGGACGGCCGCGGATAGCGCCAAGGGTTGCGATGGAGCTTGCCCGGCGCGCCACGGTGAGGGAGTCGGACCACAGTTCCCGTCCGTTCTCGACCCGAAACGCGACCAATTCACCGGAGGAAAACGCGGCGACCACAACGCCCGCTTCGACCGCCGGGCTGGCCGCTCCCAGCAGGTTGGTGGTCTCTTCGATCGCGCTATAGGACCACAGGGTCTCCCCGGTCACCGCACTGAGCGCCAGCAGCTGATTGGTCAGGGTGACGACAAATACGCGATTGCCCCGCGCCGTCGGCGCGGCCCGCATGGGCTCGCCGATGTTGCGGCGCCACTGAACCTGTCCGTTGGCCGCATCCAGGGCGAGTACTTCGGCGAATCCCGTGGTGACAAACACCCGGCCGCCGTCATAGGCGAGACCGCCGCCGATGTGGCCTTCGCCTCTCTCCTCCTTGGGCGTCAGTTCCACCGACCATTGGCGTTGGCCGGATCGCGCATCGAAGGCCGAGACCCTGGTCTCCGCATCCATGGCATACAGCCGCCCGTTCGCCAGGATCGGCTGAGAATTGAGACGTTTCTCTTCGTCCGATCCGGCGCCGACCGAGGCCGTCCAGACGCGGGAAACGCCGTCCCCGACCTTGATGTGGTGCATCGCATGGTTGGCGTACCCGCCGGCCTGGGGCCATTCGGGGTTCGAGGTGGGGGCTGGCAGGAGAATTTCCACCGGCGAGTCCTGTTCGTCCGGTTTCAGCGCGGACTGCTCGACCAGGATGGCGATGCGGTCGCCGGGCAACGAATCCTCGGGCTTGTCACCGAAAAAGTCGAACGCCGAGCACGCGGCCAAGCCCAAAGAGGCGGCGGCGAGGAATGCCGATTTTGACAAGGATGAAATCATCGGCCCGGTATCGATCAGCTGCCCGCGGTTCCGAGCATAGCAAGCTTTTCGGCGGCGCGCCCGCGAATCCCGGGGGGCGCCGTCACGTCGTCGGCCAGCTCCCGAAAAAGCTGCCGCGCCTGGGCTGAACTGCCCTGCCGTTCGAGCAGCCAGGCAGTCAGTTCCCTGGCGCTGTGGCGCCAGGGACTGCCGCCCGCCATGAGCGGTTGCAGGCGGCTGGTCAATTGCTGAGGGCTGCCCCTGTCGAGATCCTGAATGGCGCCGAGAATCACCGCCATATTACGGAATATCTCATCGACCCCGGTATCGTCGGCGATTGCGAAATAGGCTGCCGCCGCCGTCGCCTTGTCCCCCTGCTGGGCGATTAACGAGGCTTGATTGAGCCGGGCGAGAACCGCATATCCGGCGGTACCCTCGGTCGCAAGCCGGCCGAGAATTTCCTGGGCGCGCGCCGCATCTTCGCCTTGTATGGCCTGTAGCGCACCGGCAAATTGAAGGCTATCCGCCGTCCGGCGGTTCAAGTCCCAGGTCTGCCAGGCCTGATAGCCGCCCACGGCCGCAACCAGCGAAACCGCGGCCCCGATTGCATACTTGCCGTATTGCTTCCAGAGCTTGGAGAACTGCTCCTGGCGCAGTTCCTCATCAACTTCTCTGAATAGGCTGTCCTGTTCCAGATCTTTGTCCGCCATGGGCCTGTTAACCGCCGCTCAACGCCATTAAACGATTGAAATCACTCACAAAGGGCTTCCCGCCCAGAAGGGGCCGTAATGTAGCCCGCAGACCTGTCGAAGGCAAATAAACTGCTCCAAGCTGCGTTCAGCAAATAATCGGGCCATTCAAGCCTTCATCAAGCAGCGCCGGCGCATGATGGATTTGCCCCATTCCTTCACTTCGCGCCTTTCTCCTCCGCCGCGAGCAGGGCGGGGACATCGACGATCCCGCCGTTCCGCGTGCAGGCGGCATCGGCGAGGTCGACGAAGTACTTGGTAATCCTCTCCGGGGTCTTGATGGTCTCCGGGTCTTCGCCGGGAAAGGCCTTGCTGCGCATTGCCGTCCGGGTCCCGCCGGGGTTGAGCAGATTGATCCGGACATCGGTATTCTTCAACTCGTCCGCCCAGGTCAGGACCATCATGTCGAGGGCCGCCTTGCTGGCCGCATAAGCCGAAAAAAAAGCCCGGGGGCGATGACCGGTCGTCGAGGTCACGAATATGGCGCGGCCCGCATCCGACATCTTCAGAAGCGGCTCGAAACTTCGAATAAGCCGCCAATTGACCGTCACGTTGACGGCAAACACTTCATCCCATTCCCGCGGGTCCGCGTGGGCCAACGGCCCGAGCGTGCCGAGGATACCGGCATTGCCGACAAGGATGTCGAGCCGCTTGAAACGCTCGAAGATTGCGGCCCCCATCCGGTCGATGGTGTCGTAGTCGGTGAGGTCGGCGGGCGAAAGCGTGGATTGGCCGCCGGCGGCGCGGATTTCATCGTCGAGTTCCTCGAGGGCGCCCTGGGTCCGGGCGGTGAGGATGAGGTGCGCGCCTTCGGCGGCGAAATGACGGGCGACCGCCCGGCCGATCCCGCGGGACGCCCCGGTAATCAACGCGATCCGGCCGGCCAGGCGACCGTCGGGGTTGATGGTCAAGGGCCGGGAGACGGATGCCGGTGTCGCGTCGGCCATTATTCCTGTTCGGTCAGCAGGGACAATTGCGCCGGCATCGGGCCGCCGTCCCGGTCGGTAAGCGGGATGGGGTAATCGCCGGAGAAACAGGCATCGCAAAACTGCGGGGTATCGTTCCGGCCGGTCTCGCCGAACGCCCGGTATAGCCCGTCGATGGAGATAAACGACAGGCTGTCGGCGCCGATGTGTTTGGCCATGGCCTCGACATCGTACTGCGCGGCCAGCAATTCCTCTTGTTGGGGCGTGTCGATGCCGTAGAAGCAGGAATGGCTGGTCGGCGGGCTCGAGATCCGCATGTGAACTTCGCGGGCGCCGGCGCCCCGCACCATGGCGACAATCTTCTCCGAGGTCGTGCCGCGTACGATGGAATCGTCGACCAATACCACCCGCTTGTCCTTGAGATGACCCGCATTGGCGTTGTGCTTGAGCCGCACGCCGAGGTGGCGGATTTGGTGCGTCGGTTCGATGAAGGTCCGGCCGACATAGTGATTGCGGATAATCCCCAGATCGAACGGGATGCCGGCCTGCTGGGCGTAGCCGATTGCCGCGGGTACGCCGGAATCCGGTACCGGCACGACGACATCCGCCTCGACGCTGGTCTCGCGGGCCAACTCGGCGCCGATTTCCTTGCGGATTTCATAGACATTGCGGTTCTCGACCGTGCTGTCGGGCCGCGCGAAGTAGATATACTCAAAAATGCAAAGCCGCTGGGGCGTTTTGGAGAACGGCTTGACGCTGCGGATGCCGTCGCCGTCAATGACGACGATTTCACCCGGATCCACGTCGCGCACGAATTCGGCGCCGATAATGTCGAGGGCGCAGGTCTCCGAGCACAATACGTAGGAACCCTCCAATCGGCCGAGAACCAATGGCCGTACCCCCATGGGGTCGCGGACGCCGATCAGGGCGCTGTTGGTAAGCGCCACCAGCGAGTAGGCGCCCTCGACCTGGCGTAGCGCGTCGATCATCCGGTCGACAACCGTTGAATAGCCGCTGATGGCGATCAGATGAACGATGATCTCGGTGTCGGTGGTCGATTGGAAGATGCAGCCGCGCTCGACCAGCGCCCGGCGGAGGGAATACGCATTGGTCAGATTGCCGTTGTGGCCGATGGCAAGGCCGCCGAACTCGAAGTCGGCGAACAGGGGCTGAATGTTGCGCGCCACCGTCTCCCCGGCGGTGGAGTACCGGTTGTGGCCGATCGCCATGCTGCCCTGAAGGCGTCCGATAACCTCTTCGGAGCTGAAATTGTCGCCGACCAGGCCGGCTGAGCGGTGAGAGTGGAAATGGACTCCGTCGGCGCTGACGATGCCGGCGGCTTCCTGCCCCCGATGCTGCAGCGCGTGGAGGCCGAGGGCGGTGTGCGCCGCCGCGTCCTCATGACCGCAGATGCCAAAGACGCCGCACTCGTCGTGGAAGTGATCGTCGTCCGGCTGAATTGACGATAACTCTCGCATGGTCCGCTATTGAAGTCCTTGAATGGTTCGTTCGAGCGCGCGGCGCTCCTTACTATCATATCCCGGCCGGTCTTCGCGCCCGGATTCTGCAGGGGTGGGCTGCACCAGCCGATCGTAGGTTTCCTTGAGTTGGATGGCATCCTTGGTCTTCCGGCTCGCTTCCCCGGCTGATTTCTTGAACAGCCCGAGCTTCTCCGGAACCGCCTTCCTCAAGACGTCCGCGCCGCTTTCGATCAGCGGCAGGGATCTGGCCTCGTTGGCCCAGGCGGGCCGTTGATCCTTGGGGAGCAGCGTATCGGCCAGGATGCTGCCGCACATCAGAATGAGCGCCGAGGTCGCGAGCCCGGCAAGCAGACCCAGGGACCGGTCCAGCGAGTTCAGCCGGCTGCCCCGCACCCAACCGCCGATGGCGGAACTGATCAGGGACAGGACGACGAGGGTGACCAGAAAAATCACCACGCCCGTCGTCAGGTCGGCAATCCACACGGTCTCGATGTAGTTGCGGGCCAGCGGCCGGGCCTCCGGAAATCCGAACAACGTCGCCAGCCCGGCCCCGATCCAGGAGAGCACGAACAGGCCGCCCCGGACGAAACCAAGCGCAAGGCCGATGAGCGCGCCGATGAGCAGCAGCGCGATGACCCCGAGATCGAGGATATTGACCGGCAGGCTATCCATTGGCGGCGCGCTCCACCGGACGCGGGCCCCGGGGCTCCGCATCCCGCAGCCAGCCGATCAGCTGATCCAGATGATCGACGGAATGAAGACCGAGGTCACTTTTCGTTTTGGACTTCCCGCCCCGGCGCCGGGCTGGAACCACGGCGCGGGAAAATCCCAGTTTGGCGGCTTCCCGCAGCCGCACATCGGCTTGACTCACCTGCCGGATTTCGCCCGAGAGACCGACCTCGCCGAAGACCACCGTGTCCGCCGGGACGGGTTTGCCGGTGTGGGATGAGACCAACGCGGCGGCAACCGCCAAATCCGCGGCCGGTTCCGAAACCCGGAGACCGCCGGCGACATTCAGGAAAACGTCCTGGCCGCCGATGGCGACGCCGGACCGTGATTCGAGGACCGCCAGCAGCATGGAAAGGCGGCCGCTGTCCCATCCGATCACCGCGCGGCGCGGCGTGCCGTAGGATGCGGGCGCGGTCAGGGCTTGAATTTCAACCAGCATGGGCCGGGTTCCCTCGATTCCGGCGAACACGGCCGAACCGCTGACGCCGTCTTCGCGGTCGCCGAGAAAGAGGGCCGACGGGTTGGGCACTTCGGCGAGGCCGCCGTCGGTCATTTCGAAGACGCCGATTTCGGCCCCGGGTCCGAACCGGTTCTTCACCGCCCGGAGGATTCGGAACTGATGGCCGCGTTCGCCCTCGAAATAGAGCACCGTATCGACCATGTGTTCGAGCACCTTCGGCCCGGCGATCAATCCTTCCTTGGTGACGTGGCCCACCAAAATCAGCGTGAATCCCCGCTTCTTGGCGAGGCGGATCAACTCCTGGGCCGAGGTGCGGACCTGGGTAACGGTGCCCGGCGCCGAATCGAGGTTGTCGAGGTAGAGGGTCTGGATGGAATCGATGACCACGACCCGCGCCGCGGACGAACCATCGAGCGAGGCGGCGATATCGCGGACGTTGGTCGCGGCCGCCAGTTCCACGGGGGCATCGGCGAGGCCGAGACGCTCGGCCCGCAGCCGCACCTGATCGATGGCCTCTTCGCCGGACACGTAGACACAGCCGGCGGCACCCGCCTTGGCGAGTTCGGCGCACACTTGCAGAAGGATGGTCGATTTGCCGATCCCCGGATCGCCGCCGACCAGCAGCGCCGAGCCCGGCACCAGTCCGCCGCCGCACACCCGGTCGAACTCCGCGATATTCGTGGCCAGCCGCGGCGCCGGCTGGGCCTCGCCCTTCAGCGGGACGAACTCGATTTTGCTGCCCTTCTTCCGGCCAAGGCCCTTGGGCACGTCGCCGCCGCCCGCTTCCTCGACGATCGAGTTCCACGCGCCGCAGGCGTCGCACCTGCCCGACCACCGGGGATGGGACGCGCCGCATTCCTGACAAACGAAGGTTGATGCCGATTTCGCCAAGCCGCCGGCTCCTTACGCCCGCAAAGCCATCTGGATGGGCCCGGCGGTGCGGCCGTTGATGAACTGCTCGACCAGTTCGTTGTCCGAACCCGCGACCTCGTCCGCCGGGCCGTTCCAGATGATGCGGCCATTGTAGATCATTGCGATGCGATCGCCGATCTTTTGCGCGCTTGCCATATCGTGGGTGATGGACAATGCGGTCGCGCCCAATTCCTTCACGCAGGAGACGATCAACTCGTTGATGACGCCGGACATGATCGGATCCAGGCCGGTGGTCGGCTCGTCGAAGAAAATGATCTCCGGATCGCCGGCGATGGCGCGGGCAAGTCCGACCCGCTTCCGCATGCCGCCGGAGAGATCGGCGGGGGACAGGTGGCCGACGTTCCGGCGCAGACCCACCTGGGCTAGTTTCCGGACGGCGATTTCGCGGGCCTCGTCCCGGTCCGTCCCGTCGCTCAGCAGCCGGAAGGCGACGTTCTCCCAAACCGGGAGGCTGTCGAACAAGGCGGCGCCCTGAAACAACATGCCGATCTTGCGGTTGACCCGGTCGCGTTCGCCCGAGAGCAGCCCGAGAACGCTCACGCCGTCGATTTCCACGGAACCGGAATCCGGGGTGAGCAGACCGAGGATGCACTTCAACATCACCGACTTGCCGACGCCCGATCCGCCGATCACCACCATCGACCGGCCCTCGGCGACATCCAGGTCGAGACCGTCCAGGACCACTTTCGGGCCAAAGGCCTTGTGAACGTCTTTCAGGCTGATCTTGGGCCGGGTTTCGGTCATGTCTCGGTCATATCTCGGTCATATCTCGGTCAAGGGGCTCGGGCACCGTATCTATCCGTCGGCGGCAAAGAAGATGGCGGTCAGGATATAATCGAAACACAGGATCAGGATCGACGCCGACACCACCGCATTGGTCGTCGCCTGCCCCACGCCCTGGGCGCCGCCTCGGGAATGGTATCCGTGGTAGCAGCCCATCAACGTGATGATGAAGCCAAACACCGCGGCCTTCACCAGGCCGGAAATCACGTCGAAAGCGGTCAGGAAGTCCCAGGTATTCTGCAGATAATTGGCGGCGTTGAAGCCGAGTTCGAAGACGCCGATCAGATAGCCGCCCATCACGCCGATGATATCGGCGATCAGTACCAGCACCGGCAGCATGGTAACGCCCGCGATGAACCGCGGCACCACCAGGTATTTGAACGGATTGGTGGACAAGGTCGTAAGCGCATCCACCTGCTCGGTGACCCGCATGGTGCCGATTTCGGCGGCCATGGAGGCGCCGATCCGCCCCGACACCATCAAACCGGCAAGCACCGGCCCGAGTTCCCGGGTGATCGAGAGCACGACGACGTTGGCCACCGCGCCTTCGGCGTTGAACCGGGCGAAGCCGGTGAAGCTCTGCAGCGCCAGCACCATGCCCGTGAAGACGGCGGTCAGGCCGACGACCGGCAACGAGAAATAACCGATCTCGATCATCTGGCGGAGGATGATGCGCGGATACCAGGGCGGGCGGACCACATGGCTGAGGGCAATACCGGTGAACACGGTCAGCCGGCCGATGGAGCCCAGGAACCCGATAAAGACTCGGCCGATGGGTTGGAGGAAATTCATCGGCGGACCTCCACTTACGCCGGGCCTGCGTTGCCATTCTCGATATAGCGCCGTTCGAACCGGCTGCCGAGGCGGGTGAGGATTTCGTAGCCGATGGTTCCGGCCCGGGCGGCGGTATCGTCGAGGTCGTTGCCGGGACCAAGCAGGTCGACCAGAGCGCCGGGCCGTGCCAGTTCGTCGGGAACGTCGGTCACGTCCACTGTGGTCAAATCCATCGAAACTCGCCCCACGACCGGCACTTTGCGACCGCCGATGACGGCGATACCGGTGTTGCCAAGAGACCGCGGATACCCGTCCGCATAGCCGATCGGAATGGTGGCGATTTTGCTCGGCCGGGTGACGCGGTGCGTCGCACCATAGCCAACGGTCTGAGGGGTGTCAACGAACCGCACTTGCAGGATTTCTCCTTGTATTTGAATGACTTGAGCCATCGGATTGGCGGTGTCCGGGGTCGGGTTGACACCGTACAAGGCGACCCCGGCACGGGTCAGATCGAAGTGGAAATCCTCGCCCAGAAACATGCCGGAGGAGGCCGAGAGCGACGCCCGGCGGGCCTCGAATCGGGGCATCAGCTTGGCGAAGGCGTCGCGCTGCCGGGCGTTCATGGGATTGCCGGGTTCGTCGGCGCAGGCGAGATGGCTGATCAGGCAGTCGATCGCCATCTCCCGGTTCCAGTCCGGCCGGGCCAGCAGCGTCTCCGCCTCATCGGCGGTCAGGCCGAGGCGGGCCATGCCGGTGTCGATCTGGATATCGGCGGGCAGCGGCCGGTCGGACTCGGCCGAAACGCTCCGCCATGTCTCGATTTCGTCCGGCGTGTTGAGCACCGGGCGCAGGTTCCGGGCGACAAAGCGCTCCGGCGGCTGACCCATCAGGCCGTCCAGCACGTGAATTTCGGCCGGCGGGATCAGGGAGCGGAGCTCATAGGCCTCGGCGATATTGGCAACGAAGAACGTCCGGCATCCGGCGTCGTTGAGCACCGGCGCCACCCGGTCGACGCCGAGCCCGTAGGCGTTCGCCTTGACCACGGCCGCCACTTCGGCGCTGCCTGAAATGTCCCGCAGGGTTTGATAATTGGCGGCGACGGCATCCAGATCGATGGTGAGGATCGACCCCGTATGCGCCCCGCCGCTCATCCCGGACAATCAGAAATTCTCGGAATGTTGGGTATCCAGATCGGCAAACCGGGTGAATGTGCCGTCGAAATAGAGGCGGACGCTTCCCGTCGGCCCGTGCCGCTGCTTGGCGATCAGCAGTTCGGTGTGGTGCTTCACTTCCTGCAGCCGGGTCTCCCAACGGCCGTGCCGTTCGGCGAATTTGTCCGCCTCTTCGTCTTGCCGCTGCACGGGCTCGCCGCGCTCCAGATAGTAGGATTCGCGGAAGATGAACGACACCACATCCGCATCCTGTTCGATGGTCCCGGATTCGCGCAGATCGGAGAGCTGAGGGCGCTTGTCTTCACGCTGTTCGACGGCGCGCGACAACTGCGAGAGTGCGAGCACGGGGACGTTGAGTTCCTTGGCCAGGGTCTTCAGGCCGCGGGTGATCTCGCCGATCTCGAGAACCCGGTTGTCGGTCCGGTGCAAACCTTCCATGAGTTGCAGGTAGTCGACGATGATCAATCCGAGGCCGTGCTCCCGCTTGAGCCGGCGCGCCCGGGTGCGCAATGCGCTGACCGAAAGGGCCGGCGTGTCGTCGATGAAGATGGGGAGGCGGTGAAGCTGCTGGCTGGCGACCACCAGTTTGTCGAATTCCTCGTTGGAGAGATTACCGCGCCGCATCTTGTCGGAGGCGATCTCGGTCTGTTCGGACAGGATACGGCTCGCCAGTTGCTCAGCCGACATTTCGAGGGAGAAGAACCCGACGACCGCGCCGTCGAGCACCTTGGTCCGGCCATCTTCGTCGGTCTCGATCTTGTAGTCGTAGGCCGCGTTGAAGGCGATATTCGTCGCCAGCGCGGTTTTGCCCATCGACGGACGCGCGGCGAGGATGATCAGATCGGACGGATGGAGACCGCCCAGCAGGGCGTCGAGATCCCGAAAATTGGTGGCGACTCCGCTCAGGTGGCCATCCCGGTTGTGGGCCGCCTCGGCCATCTCGATCGCGCTGAGGATGGACGACTTGAACGGCTGGAATCCGCCCTCCATTTCGCCGGTGGTCGCCAAGTCGTAGAGCCGCTGCTCCGCCCCTTCGATCTGGTGCATGGCGGTGTCATCGACATCCGGCGAGTAGGCATCGTTGACGATTGATTCGCCGAGATCGATCAGCTGTCGCTTGAGATGCAAATCGTAGATGTTCCGGCCGTATTCCGCGGCGTTGATGATGCTCACCATGCTGCCGGCGATTTCCGCCAGATACTCGGTGCCGCCGACCTCGGAGAGCGATCCGTCCTGTTCGAAGAAGTTCTTGAGCGTGATGGGATCGGCGATCTGTCCGCGTTCGATCAGCCGGGACGCCGCATCGAAGATCCGTCCGTGGATGGGATCGGCGAAATGGTCGGCCCGCAGGAAATCAGACACCCGGTCATAGGCGTTGTTGTTGGCGAAGACGGCGCCCAGGAGCGCCTTCTCGGCCTCGAAGTTGTGCGGCGGGGTCCGGAACACCGAGAGGGTCTGGTCGTCATCGCCGATGGGGCGCAAATTTGCTGGATTGGTCGCCGCGGTCGCCATGAACCGGAACCTAGACCGATTCGCCGCCGGGGGTAAGCCGGAATCGATTCACACCCCTGTGGAACACGGGGATTAACAGGGTGGAATTCCGGCGCGGCGGGATACTGCTCTAAGCCGCGCGCTCGCTGGCCAGCCGGGCGTTGCCGCCGGTTTTTTCCCACTCCCCGATGTAGTCGCGGGTCATGGGTACGACGCCGGCACGCTTGGTCATCTGAATTTGGAACACCGTCAGGCCGAGGTAACGGAACGAAACCTCGCTGCCGGCAAGATAGAACTCCCACATGCGGCAGAAGTTCTCGTCGTACAGGTCCGCGACCTTGTCCCAATTCCTGCGGAACCGTTCCCGCCAGGCCTTGAGGGTTTCGGCATAGTGAGGGCCGAGGAACTCGATATCGGTGACGACCAGCCCGGCTCGCTCGATGGCCGGCACGGTCTCGGAGAGAGACGGGATATAGCCGCCGGGGAAAATGTACTTCCGGATCCAGGGGTCCGTATTCCCGGGACCGTCGCTGCGGCCGATGGTGTGAAGGAGCGCCACGCCGTCATCGGCGAGCACCTCGTGGATTTTGCCGAAATATTGACCGAAATGTCCGATGCCCACATGTTCAAACATGCCCACCGATACGATCCGGTCGAAATGACCGGTCTGGTCCCTGTAATCCCGCAAATGGAATTGCGCCCGGTCCTGCAATCCGGCCTGGGCGGCGCGGTCCTTGGAGACCTTCAACTGCTCTTCGGAGAGGGTAATGCCGGTGACCTCGGTCCCCGCCGATTTGGCGAGATACAGGCCCATACCGCCCCAGCCCGAGCCGATATCGAGCACCGTCTGGCCGTCCTTGAGCAGCAGCTTGGCCGCGATATGACGCTTCTTGCGTTCCTGGGCCGTGTCGATGTCGTTGACCCCCTCCGGGAAATAGGCGCAGGAGTACTGCTTGTCCTGGTCGAGAAACAGGTCATAGAGCTCGCCCGACAGATCGTAATGATGGGCGACATTACGCTTCGAGCGGAACGCGGGATTGAACTGATGGATGCGCCGGAACAGCATTCCGATCGGGGCGAACAATCGCTGCGGCGCCGGCTGCCCCGTTTCCGCGATATTCCGCGTCAGCAGGTCCAGGAACTCGTAGATGGTGCCGCCGCCCTCGACGGTCAGCCGGCCATCCACGTAGGCCTCGCCGAGCGCCATGCTCGGGTTCAAGGCGATTTTGAGGGGCAACGAGGGCTCATGAAACCGAACCGCCACCGACGGACCTCCGTTGCCGCCGAAACGGTGCGCCTTTCCGTTGCTGTCCGTGATCGTCAACTCGCCTTCGACGATCAGCCGGCGGAGAATGAGTGTGAGCATGAACATGGCACCAGCCCCTGGAGCTTCTTCAATGTCCTTTTTCCTCGCGCGGTGACGGCGGCTTCATGCGCCCGGCGTCACTTCAAAACGCTAGCATACTCGATTTCCGATGTGAAGATTGCCGAAGAAAAAGCGGGCAATTTTCAACTTGTTGCCCGCTTTTCAATGACTTATGGGATTTGCCCTAGGTGGCCGGGGTTTCTTCTGCTTCCTCCCCGTCCGCCGGGGCCTCCTCATCCAAAGACGAATCCTCGTTCTCCGCCTCGACCTCGGCGGGCTCCCCGGCGTCATCGCCGTCCTCGGCCGTCCCGGCCCCCTCGGATGCTTCGCCGTCCCCGGCAGCCTCGGCTTCGGTGGCAACTTCCTCTTCGGCGATCAGCTGTTCGGCCGGGCTCTGAACGGTCTCGTCCTCCTGGGCGATCACCGCCTCGCCGGTCTCTTCCTGGATGCGGGCCTCATCGTCGGATCGGGCTACATTGGCGGTCACGGTTACCGAAACTTCCGGGTGCAGGGAAACGTGAACCGGGTGCAGGCCGATGGTCTTGATCGGGCTTTCAAGCCGAACCTGCTGACGGCCGATCGTGAATCCGGCCTCGGTCAGCCCGGTGGAGATATCGCGCGCGTTGACCGAGCCGTAGAGCTGACCCGCGTCGCCGGCCTGCCGGATCATGACCACAAGCTGGCCGTCCATCTTGCCGGCCACCGCCTCGGCCTCGCTCTTGCGCTCCAGGTTCTCGGCCTCAAGCTGCGCGCGCTGTTGCTCGAAATGGGCCTTGTTCTCGCCGGTCGCGCTCACCGCTTTCTTCTGCGGCAGCAGATAGTTGCGCGCGTAGCCCGGCTTGACGTTCACCACGTCGCCCATCTGGCCCAGTTTCTCAATTCGTTCCAAAAGGATGACTTCCATCACTCTTCCTCCTCATCGGGCGCCCGCGCGCCGCCGTAACGGTTCCGGAGATCCGTCCATTGTTCAAAAAATCCGAGCCCGGCCACCGCGACAAACGGGACCAGGCCGAAAACCAGAATTATGCCGTAGAGGCCAACCAGCGCCATGGTCGGCGCCGTCAGCCGGCGGACCATGATGTGAATGGTGCCGAGACCGACGAAAAAGAAAGGGGTTGCAAGGACCGCGACCACGTTCATGGCGACGAAATTCGCCGTGCCGGACGATAGGAGGGCAACGCCGGCGGCGATGACGATGGCCCAGTAGATCCAATCCGGCAGCGCGATCTCCGAATAGACCGGGGTCGGACGAATATTACGGCCCAGACGGACCAGCAGGCCTTGGGCCAGGGTGCCGTTGACGGTCAGGAACAGCAGCCAGGAACCGGCGACGATCGCCGGGAAGAACGGCGTCAGTCGGCTCACCAGCGTCGCCCGGTCGCCGGGGCTCCCGAGGCTGAATCGCGCCTCCAGAATCCGGTCGAGGTACTGACCGATGGCCGCCGGCAGCCCGCCATCCACGTCGAAGTGGACAAAGCCCGCGACGATGATCATCACCGAGGCGACGCCCGCCAGGCGGGCCAGCAGATCGCCCGGCTTATACCATTCGACCGCGCCGCTCCGCAGCCGCCGGGTCATCAACGCCTGGCGGACGATCAGGCCTACGGGAAATCCGATCATCACGATATAGATCAGCGCGAAGATGGCATTACCCGCCAAGCCGGATACCAGGACGCCGGCCACGATACCGATGTTGCCGGCGCGGGAGCCCAGGGACAGCCCAACCATCAACAAGGGCAGGGGCGACAGATAGCACAGAAAAATCCCGCCGCCGCCGAGTGTAATCGACGCCCATAGAAGTGCGCTGACTGCGCCGGCGCCGATACCGCCAAGAAGATCCCTGTTCATGTTGACCCCGTACCGCCGGTCGCCCGCGGGGGCGTTGGCGTTGGTCATTACCGGGAAACGTAAGGCAGCAGCGCCAGGAAACGAGCCCGCTTGATCGCACGCGCGAGTTCGCGCTGTTTCTTGGCCGAAACCGCCGTAATTCTGCTGGGCACGATCTTGCCACGTTCGGAGACGTATCGCGACAAGAGCTTGGTGTCCTTGTAATCGATCTTTGGTGAGTTGGCGCCGGAGAACGGACAGGTCTTGCGCCGCCGGAAGAACGGACGGCGGCCACCGCCGCCGCGCGGCCGTTGAGGACGTTCGGTCGTGGTGTCGGTGCTCATTTGTCTTCTCCTTCGCCGGGGGCTTCAGAGGAGGCCTCTTCGGCCGGGGCCTCGGCAGGAGTTTCTTCTTCTTTGGCCTCGGCAGGGGCCGCCTCTTCCTTGGCTCGGGACGGTGCGGCCTCGGCAGCCGGCTTCCCGCCGCGGCGATCGTCACGATCATCCCGCCGGTCGCCGTCACGCCGGCGCGACTCGTCGCGGTTCCGGTTCTGCATCTGGATGGACGGCTCGTCGTCGATCTCGTCCAGCCTGAGGGTCAGGTAGCGCAGGATGTCCTCGTGCAGGCGCATCTGGCGCTCCATCTCCCGCACCGCTTCGGACGGCGCATCGAGATTGAACAGCACGTAGTGCCCCTTGCGGTTCTTCTTGATCCTGTAGGAAAGGTTCTTGAGGCCCCAGTATTCGCGTTTGGCGATCTTGCCGCCGTTTTCTTCGATCTGGGCCGCGAACCCGTCGGCGATCGCCTCGACCTGAGGCGCGGAAACGTCTTGGCGTGCGATAAACACGCTTTCGTATAAAGCCACAGTCGTGTCTCCTTCCGGCTTTTCTCTTCCCCCCGGGCGCGGCGAATTCCCCGCCGGAGGGCATAGCCAACGGCGGTTCAAGCCGCTGGCAAGGAGTTGAGGCGGCGCACTATACACATTACCGGGAGGCTGGCAAGCGGCGGAAACGCCCAGGAAACAATAAGAAAACGTTACTCCGCCGCCGCTTTTCCAATGGTCGAGCCCTCGAGATCGCCGGCCGACCAGGGTGGCCGGGTGAGGCCGAGATTGCCGCGAAGCGTGGTCGCTTCATACTCGGTGCGGAATAGGCCGCGGCGCTGCAGTTCCGGGACCACCAGATCGACGAAATCCCCGAGGCTGTGGGGATAGAGGGGCGGCATGATGTTGAACCCGTCGCAGGCCCCGTCCGTGACCCATTCCTCCATCAGGTCGGCGACCTCGGTGACCGAGCCGTTGATCTGATAGTGGCCGCGGGCGCCGGCGAAATACCGGTAGAGCTCCTTGATGGTCATGTTGTTGTCCCGCGCCGTTTTGATGGTCATCTCGGCCCGGCTGCCGCCGATTTCATTGACCGGGATGTCCGGCAGCGGTTGATCGACGTCGTAGCCCGTCAGATCATAGTCGAGCCGCTGGGACAGCAGTTGGAGCCCGGTCCGGGGATCGATCAGATCCTGGAGTTCCTCGAACTTGGCGACGCCGTCCTCGTGGGTTTCGCCCACATTTACCGACAGGCCGGGCATGATCTTGAGGCTGTCCGGATCGCGCCCGTAATTGGCCATCCGTCCCTTCACGTCGGAGTAGAACTCCTTCGCGTACTCAATGCTCTGGGAGGCGCCGAACACCACCTCGGCGGTGGCGGCGGCAAGCTCGCGGCCGTCCTCGGAGGCGCCCGCCTGGATGAGCACCGGTTCGCCCTGGGGCGAGGGAGAGACGTTCAGCGGCCCCCTGGCGCCCAGAAACTCGCCGGAGTGATCGAGAACCTGGATTTTGTCGGGATCGAAATACCGGCCCGATTCCCGGTCACGAACGAAGGCGCCCTCGCCGAAAGAGTTCCATAAGCCCCGCACCACGTGGGCGAATTCCCGGCCCCGGCGGTAGCGCGCCGCTTTTTCCATATGCTCGCCGAGGCCGAAGCTGTCGGCTTCCAGCTTGTTGCCCGAGGTCACCAGATTCCAGCCCGCCCGGCCGCCGGAGATGATGTCCAGCGAGGCGAACCGCCGGGCCAGCAGATAGGGCTGGTCGTAGGTGGCGGTCGCCGTGCACACCAGGCCCAGGTGCCTGGTGTGCTGGGACAGCATGCACATCATGGTGAAGGGCTCGATCCAGGTACTGTACGAATCCCGGCTCATGGATTCGAGGGACCCCCGCCAGAAGGTAACGCTGTCGGCCATGAAGAACATGTCGAACAGGCCTTTCTCGGCGAGCTGGGCCAATTCGATCAGATGCGGCACGTTGACGCCGGAATCCGGCGTGCTTTCCGGATGGCGCCACGCGGCGATGTGATGGCCCACCTGCCAGTAGAACATGCCGAGCTTCATTTGCGTTCCCATAGTGGTCCTCCTTGTCCGTCCTTGGACGAACGGGTCGAGTTCAATTCGTTCGCCTGCGCGTATCGGTTCATACGAATTTATATCGTAAGAGCTCTTACGAGTAAAAACGGAATGTTCTATAATGTCCCGAACCGCGACTGGATTGAAGGGTCAACCCGGCCATGCCCGACAACGTCTCCAAAGAGGACATCCGCTCCAGGCTGGCCGTCCGGCCGGGCTTCATGTTCCGCCGATCCGCCCAGATGGCGCACGGGCTGTTCGAGCGGGGCTGCCGGGAGCTCGGTCTCACCACCGGCCAGTACGATGTCCTGTTCGTGCTGTTCTATGAAAGCGAGGTGGACCAGGACCGGCTTGCCCAGGTGCTGGGTCTCGACCGCTCGACCACCGGCGTGCTGGCGGGCAATCTGGAGAAGAAGGGGCTCATCGCCCGGCGGGTGAAGCCGGACGACCGGCGGAAACGGATTCTGGCCCTGACGCCGGCGGGCACGGAAATTTTCAAGCGGGCCCAGCCCATCGCCGAACTCGCCAAGGACAAGATTCTGGCCCCGCTGACCGAAGAAGAGCGGGCGACCCTGTTCGCGCTTTTGGGACGGCTGGTGGTGGAGGGAGACGGGGAGGCATAGGGCCCGGACCCTAACCCGCGACGATCTGGGTTCCGGCCTCGCCGCGGACGGCGGCGTCCATGTTGGGCGGGTCGGTGATGACCCCCCGTTCGCCGCCGGCTTCGATGTAATCGACGACCGACCGGACCTTGGGGCCCATGCTGCCGGGATCGAACTGGCCGTCGGCCATGTGTCGCTTGGCCTCGGAGACGGTCATTTTGTCGAGCCAGCGCTGCCGGGGCGTATTGAAATCCACCGCGACTTTTTCGACGCCGGTGGAGACCAGCAGCAGATCGGCATCGATTTCCCGGGCCAGCATGCTCGAGGCGAGGTCCTTGTCGACCACCGCCTCGACGCCCCTGAGATCCCCGAACGCATCCTGGACCACCGGGATGCCGCCGCCGCCGCAGGCGATGACCATGGTGCCGCTCTCCGCCAACTGGCGGATCTGGTTGATCTCCATGATCTCCCGGGGGAGGGGCGAGGGAACCACCCGCCGCCAGCCGCGGCCCGCATCGTCCTTGACCACCCAGCCGAGTTCGTCGGCGCGGGCCCTGGCGGTCGCCTCGTCGAGATGGGGGCCGATGGGCTTGGCCGGGTTGGCCATGGCCGGGTCGTCATAATCGACCCGCACCTGGGTCACCAGGGTGACCGCCTGCTTGTTGATCTCCCGGTGGCGGAATTCGTTGTGAAACGCGCGCTGAAACATGTAGCCGACGGCGCCCTGGATGTCGGCATCGGCGTAGTCCATCGGCACGGTGGCCACTTCGCCGGCGGCGATCTCCGAGCGCCGGAGAATATTGCCGACCTGGGGACCGCTGCCGTGGGTGAGCACCACGTTCCAGCCGTTCTCGATCATGTTGACGATGTGGTGGACGGTCATTTCGGCGGCGCGCGCCTGGTCGGGGATGGACGCCTTGTCTTCGCTCAGGATCAGGGCGTTGCCGCCCACCGCGACGACGGCGGTCTTCCCCGCTTCGGTCATTTTATCGTATCGGCCAGGGCGATGACCGCCTTCTCGAAACATTCCATGGGGGCGTGGGTGATGCCGGCCCCGATCTGGCCGATCCCTGCTTCCTTGTGGGCGATGCCCGTATTGATGACCGGCGGGGTGTTGGTGGCGACCACCATTCGCGCATCGATCCCCGCCGGGGACCCGACGAAATCCAGGGACGGGATGGTGAAGGCCGGATTGCGCCCGATGGTCACATGGGTCATTTCATTGGTGGCGTTGATGGCGGTCGCCGAGGTGCCGCCGACGAACTGGACGATGGCGGGCGCGGCGGCCATGGCGAAGCCGCCGATGCCGGCGGTCTCGGTGATCGCGCTGTCGCCGAGGTCCGGCGCGGCGTCGTCCCGGGAATAGCCGGCGAAGAACAACCCGTCGGCCGGCTCGACCGCGGCCGTGAACCATCGATCGCCGAGGCCGCTGATGCGGAGGCCGAACTCGACACCATTCCGCGCCATCACCGTCGCCATGGAGGAGCCCTCGACGCCGTCGGCGGCGTTGAGCATGCACTTGCAGGCGGCCATGGAGATGTTGAGGAAAAACAGGATGTTGTTGGCGATGAAATCCGCCGATGCCGCGACATCTTCGCGGGAGCTGTCCGAGTTGAGCGCCGCCGCGATGATCGTCTTCAGGAACATGACCGAGCCCGCCACGTTGCGGTTGTGGCCCTCGTCTCCCATGTGCATGGCCTGGGCCATCAGCGGCTTGAGTTCGATCCCGCCGGTTTTTTCGAGCGCCTTGGAGATCACCGGCGCCAGCGTGCCGCCGATCCACCGGAGCCGGTCGAGCACCTCGCCGGAATAGGCGCCGTAGCGAAGCACCTTTCCGAGACCCTCGTTGAGATTGGAGTAGGTCCTGGCGCCGGACACCGCGTCGCGGACGACAACCACCGGCATGGACGGGCTGATGATCCCGGCCATGGGCCCGACGGCGTCGAAGTGATGGCACGGCTCGAAGGTGATCTCCCCGCCGGCGGCCAGTTCCAGGGCGGCATCTTCGGTATCCGCCCAGCCCTCGATGAGGATGGCGCCGACGACGGCGCCCTTCACCGGGGCGGCCATGCGCTCCCACTCTATGGGCGGCCCGGCGTGGAGTATGTGCCTGGGCCCCATGCCGGGCAGGGTCTCGCCGGCGATGCCGATTCCTTCCAACACCGGCTGGGAGGCGAGGTACCGGTCGAAGGCCTGCTGATTGGCGGCTTCGACGGCCGGATTGCCGGCCAGTTTGGCAAGCGCCGCCGCCGCGTCCGGTCCGCCCGCCGGGGGACGCCAGTCGACGCGCGCCGCCGCGCCGCCTTCGGCCTCGATGACGTCGGCGAAGCCGTCGAGGCCGAGATTG
Source organism: Rhodospirillales bacterium (assembly GCA_022822205.1). Lineage (GTDB taxonomy): Bacteria > Pseudomonadota > Alphaproteobacteria > Rhodospirillales > UBA2165 > JAJDXO01. Next base: position 30,639 of record JAJECC010000129.1, read on the forward strand.
ATCACGCCGAGATTTTGTCCGAACAGGTTGCTCATGACGCGCCCCCGGCGGTTTCGGCGAGAACCTTCGCCGCCAGACGCGCCGCCTGGACGTTGCTGGGCGCCAGGCGGACGCCGGCATCGCGGAGGGCGGCTTCCTGACGGTCCAGATTTTGCGGATCGCGGCCGGTCCCGCAGACCGATGCCACGAAGTCGATCCGGCGGTTGCCGCCGTGAGCCAGTTCCCGGGCCTCGGCGATGGCCGGCAGCATGGCCTTGGCCGGATCCATGTCGGCGCCGTGGCCCAGCACCACATCGAGGAGAACCACGGCGGTCGACGGATCGCCCGCCTCCTTTACGATCCGCTCGTTGCGGAGGCCGTGATCGATCATCGGATGGGGGCGGCCGCGGGTGAACAGATCATCGCCCAGATCGATCACCGTGTGACCCCGGCTGGTCCAGGGATCGTTCAGGGTGAGGCTCTTGTCCACCGGCGAGGTCGACCAGACGCCGCCAAGCACCGGGGTCAGCTCCAGCAGCGCCTCGTGGCAGAACGTCCCGCCGCTGAACAGGCCGCGCAGACAATGTCCGTCGGCCGGCGCCGGGGACGGCATGGGATCGATCTCGAAAGGCGGGAGATCGCCATCGCCGGCGGCCACGGCGAGGTGGGCGGTCTCTTCCAGGCTGCCCGCGAAGGTGAGGGACGGATAGGCCGAAATATCACCCCGCCAGCCGAGGAAATTGACGATCACCGGTTTGCCGGCTGCGGCGGCCTTCTCGAGAATCCGCGCCGCGACGGCGGGCGCCGGCGGTTTGGAGACCAGCGCAATAACGCCGGTATCCGGATCGGCGGCGAGCAGGTCGACGGCCTTCAGCATGGTCACGCCGCCGATACGCTCATCGAGGTCCCGGCCGCCGGTGCCGATCGCCTGGGAGACGCCGCCGCCCCGCCGGTCGATCTGGCAGGTCACTTCCTGAATGCCGGTGCCGGATGCGCCGATGACGCCGATACCGCCCCGGCGAACCCGGTTGGCGAAGCCCAACGGCACGCCGTCGATGATGGCGGTGCCGCAGTCGGGCCCCATCACCAGGAGATCGTTGCCGGCGGCGAATGATTTGAGCGCGATTTCATCCTCAACCGGCACGTTGTCGCTGAATATCATGGCGTTGAGCCCCAGGCGGAGCGCCTTCATGGCCTCGGCGCCCGCATATTCCCCGGGACACGAAATCAGGGCCAGGTTCGAGGCCGGGGCGCCGTCGAGGGCCGCGTCCAGTGACCGGGGCAGAACCGCATCCGCCGCGCCGCCGCCGCGGTTGCCTTCGGTGGAGGCAAGCGCCTCCCCGGCGGCGTCAAAGGCCGCCTCGATCTCGTCCGCGCCGCTGCCGGTCACCACGCCCATCAAATCGTTGGGCCGGGGATCGGGTCCCTCCTCCAGCAGCCCCGCTTCGACCACCAGGGCGATATTGGCCTCGGTCGCCATGACGAAAGATGCCTCGTCAATGCCGGGCAAGCCGGCGATCTCGGCCGACATTCGCATCAGGGCGACGGAGTCCCGATAGTGGTTCGGGAAGAATTTGGTCTCGGTTGTCATGAAGTCCCCTGGTTCATCCCTGTTGCCGGCCCCAACTCTGGGCGGCGAGCCTGTAGCCGTCAACCACGGCGGCGCCCGAACTGTCTCCGAAACCGAGCAGCCGGAGGAGATTTCCCTCATCCGGCTGTACGGCGTAGTTGCGAACCGTGTCGGCGAACACGCCCCGGGCCGCGGCCTCCAGATAGACGGCGGCCACATCGTTGGTGCGCGCGAGTTGGGTGGCCAGCCAGGCCGAGATTGCATCGGTGAAGTTCCGCCGCCGGCCGGCGGCCTCCCGATGGGCATGGAGGCCGGCCAAATAGCCGACGGTGAAATCGTCTCCCGCCGGCGTGAGTCCGGGTCCCCGTCCGATGTGCGGGCCGAGGACGGACGCGGCGCCGATTGGGTTTCCGTCGCTGGTCGCGCGGCAAAGGTTCTGCCGTTCCGCTCCCGAGACGATTTCGGGAACCCGCGACGCCGCCGGGGTCCGGGCCGGCCGGGTGATTTCGCCGGGCCGCCACGCCGCCGCGGTTGAAAGATCGATCTTCAATCCTTCGCGGCCGAGACGCAGCCGGTTGCCGCGGATCGCGTATGGGTCGCCGGCCCGGAGGCCGTTCCTGAAGCTGAACCCGCCGGGCGTTTCGAGCCGGATCCCCCGCGGGCCGTCCGCCAGATCCCCGGCGGTGAGGAAAATCAGGGATCCGTCCGTCGAGCGCAGATGCGCCGCGCGGCCGAACACCCGCGCGGCCAGACCCGAGTCGGGTGCGCCGATATGCTCGCGGTCAAGACGGAGCGCGCGCAGATATCGCGGCATGGGTCCCCCTGGCGCAGTCGTCCCCGGGACGGCATGCGCCGTCCCGGGGAGTGCCGCTACTCGGCAGCGGCCGATGAGGACTCGTCCTCGGCGGCCATCTTCGACATGCCGTAGAACAGCACGCCGACGATCACGTACGAAATCGTCACCAACGGCGAGACGTTGATGGCGACGGCCGATCCGTGGATGAAGCCGAAGAAGGTCAGGACCGCGGCGGCGATCGCCACATGCCCCGCCGCCATGGCCTTCCTCTCGATCAGCAGCACCGCCATCGCGCCCCATAGGAGACCCGTGACCACGGCCCCGCCCGCCAACACTTCGAGACCGTTATAGAGGACGCCGTTCTGCGCCATCTTGTCGAGCCCCACGGCCGCCGCATTGGTCCCCGCCGCGCCCAGCGCCCCGTCGATCTGCACCTTGGCCCATGCCGCCAGATTGGGCACCAGAGCCAGCACGATGGCCGGCGCATGGTTCTTGGGCGTTTCCTGGAAGGCCTGCGCGCCGATCAGCGCCCCGATGTACAGCAGGATCGGGATAATCGCCACGACGGGCACGATGGCCAGGATCAGCGGCACGATGGACAGCCAGGTGAGCACCAGGACCATGACGCCGGTGGCCAGCGAATAGCCGACCCGGCCGCCGATGGATTTCCAGCCCGGATGGCCGATATACACCGCGTTGGCGAACGGACTGCCGAGCAGCGTGCCGAACAGGCTGATGATGCCCTCGGCGCTGATGGCCTCCCGCTCGGAATACTCGTCGCCCGCGGCCGACGCGCTTTCCACGTTGTCCATGGCTTCGATGAAGTCATAGACGCCGAACGGGATAGCGGTGACGGCGACCAGGGCGAGGAACTGCCAGCCTTCGATCAGATTGCCGATCTGGAACCAGGCAAACGAGAAGCCGAGATTGGCGACGGAACCGGAAACCGCGTCCGGATTCATGCCGCCGAAGCCCCAGCCGAAGACATAGCTCAGCCACGCCAGGATGGTGCCGACGGCGATGGCGACCAGACCGCCCGGCACGTTGCCGGGATAGCGGATCTTGCCGAACCAGGCCGCCAGGATGATCGCCAGGCAGACCAGGCCGATGATCGGCGTCTCGGCGATCTCGAAGGCCGGCCGCATGGAGATGAAGGTGATGGAGATGCCGGCCAGCGTCCCCAACAGGGCCGCCCGCGGCGTAATCCTGCGGATGCTCGGCGCGATGTGGGCGCAGGCGAACAAGACGATGCCTTCGACGAACACCCAGATCATGCCGGCCTGCCACGCGGCCTGCCATCCGTTCGATGCCTTGATCGGCAGCATGATGGCGAAGACCACGAAGAACATGTGCGGCACGCTGGGACCGGACGGCAAAGCGGTGACGTCGCTGCGCCCCTCCTTGGCCCCGAGCCGCATGGCCATCCAGGCATAATATACGTTGCCCAGGAACAGCATCAGGCCCACCGCCGGCAGGATCGAACCGAACAGGACTTCGTCCGGTATGCCGATGACGAATTTCAAAAGTCCCGTGAGGACGAGGAGGTTGACCAGAACATTGGTGCCCAGGCCAAAGAACCCGTTCCAATCTCCCGGTTCCCACCAAGATGCTTGTCGTTCCATAATTTCACCCCTTTTTTGACGGTTAACGACGGTGCCCCGGCTGGGGGGCGCACCGGTTGAGTCCGGCGATGGCTTTTTCCGAGGTCGACACCCATCCGAAGATGCCGCCCTGGGCCTTGATCATGTCGATGCCGACACGCTGGAATTCCGGAAAATACGACCCGACGCAGTCTTCCAGGACCAGGCACTCGTAGCCCCGGTCGTTGGCTTCGCGTACGGTCGTGTGGACGCAGACCTCGGTGGTCACGCCGCAAACGATGATCGTGCGGATGTCGTTGTTGCGGAGCATGAGCTCCAGATCGGTTTCGTAAAACGCGCCCTTGCCGGACTTGTCGATGACCGGTTCGCCGGGTTTCGGCGCGAGTTCGGGAATGATCCCGTGACCCGGTTCGCCGCGGATCAAAATGCGCCCCATGGGCCCCTCGGCGCCGATGCCGGTCTCGAGCCCGCCCCGGGCGAGCTTGGCCGGCGGCGCGTCGGCGAGGTCGGGACGATGGCCTTCGCGCGTGTGCATTACCAGAAGACCGGCTTCGCGCGCGGCGGCGAGAACACGTTGGCAGGGACCGATGGCGGCGCGGAGAAGGGAGACGTCGTTGCCCAGCATTTCGCCGAACCCGCCGGGCTCCAAAAAGTCGCGCTGCATGTCGATGATCAGCAGCGCCGTCGTCTTGCGCTCAAATTCCAGCGCGTAGGGTTCGGCGTCGAAGGCGAATGGCATGCCCCCTCCAGATGACCAAGTGCATCCTCCCTCCCAGCAGCGGGAACCGTAACATTCCCGCCGTCGAATAACCACAGAAACGTCATGATCGTATCTGGATATCCAGCGTCCGGACTCGATGAAGTGATTCCCGTTTTTGCGGATTGATGTTTCAAGCTTTTGCCCTCTCCTCACTCACCCGCAAGTCGTCATCACCGGGCCGGTCAATTCGTCCGAATTGACCGTATTTGACCCGGTGATCCACGTTTGGCGGTCGGCGATACATGTGGATGGCCGGCCTACGCCGTCCGAAAGTCGGCTTCGGCCGACTGAAGGCCGGGTCCTTGCCCGGCCATGACGAAATTCAATTGAGTCCGGACCCTATTCCCGGAGAGTTGCGGCGTAGGCCCGCCAGCCGCCGCTCTCCCGGCGCCCCGTCGGGATAATTCTTCATAACAGAATTGATATTAGTTCATAACAACTCTGTTATCTGTTACCGTCAATTTCTGAGTTTTATGACGGCGTCGCTTTCGTCAGGGTTGTCGCGCCCGTCGCGCATGCTGGCGGCACGCCGTTTCCGGGAGGCGCCGAGCCGCTTGCTCCGGCGCCGGATTACGCGCGATAGCTGTCGCTATCGCGCGTAATGTTGTCAAGACTCCTCTCGCATCGGCGGTAGGCCGCACCCGCGGCAAGGCACGCCATCCCGCCTCAATTGCCGATAACCCGTTGAACCGCCGTCATTTTATTGGGATCTGCCAGCCGCCCGCGGCGATGCCGCCGGAACGCCGGGCTCGCCGGCCACGCCGAATATTACGCTCGATAGCATTTTCCGAATCCGCGCCCGTGACGCCCGCGCGACCCGGATTGGGCCGCCGATCCGCCGCCGCAAGCCGTCATCACCGGGCCCGGACCCGGTGATCCACGTGGATGGCCGGGTCCTTGCCCGGCCATGACGAAATCATTCTATGCCCGCCCCTGAATCCGCGCCAACTGCGCCGCGCCGCTGCGCCGGGCCAGCAATCGCTCGCCGTAGCGGTTCACCATCGCGGTGGACTTCCACCGCCCGGCATGGAGGATCGCCGGCAGCTCGATGCCGGCGGCGACCATGTCCTGGGCCGCGCCCACCCGCGCGCTGTGCCCCGAGAGGCCCCCGGCCACCGCTTCCGGCAGGCCGGCCTCCCGCGCCATCGCCTTGAAGATGCGCGGCACCTGGCAGGGATGGAGCCCCTCGCCGATCCGCCCGCCCTTGCCGACCGAACGGAACAGCCGCCCGTCCTCGATTCCGGCGCGGCCGAGCCACGCGCGCACCAGCCGGACGGTGTCCGGGCCGATCCAGACGATCTCGCCCCCGCCCTCGCCGTCGGTCTTGGACCGGCGCACCAGCAGGCTGCCGTCGCCCTGTAATTCCACAAGCAGGTCAACGGCTTGCAGCGATACCAGTTCGGCCCGCCGCAGCATCGCGTCGTAGGCGACGGCAAGCAGCGCGCGGTTGCGGTCGTCGATCAGCCTGCCGCCGGCGGCCTCCAGCAGGCGCAGTCGCAACGGCCAGGTCAGTCCCGTGGCCTGCTCCTGGCGCCGCCCCTTCTTCCGGTGCATGCGCTTGAGCGCAAGGCACACGAGCGGACTCTTCACCGTCTTCTCCAGTCCGAGCGCCCGGTGGGCGATGGCGATGCTGGTGACGTAACGGCGCACCGTGGCCGGCGCCCTGGTTTCGGCCATGGAATCGACGAAGGCGGCAACGGTCTCGGGCTTCGCCGGCAGCGCCCTTTCCCCGTGTTCGGCGCACCATTCGGCGAAGATGGCGAGATCGGACCTGAGCGCCCGTTCGGTGTTGCGGCTGAACGCGCCGCTCGCCGCCCGCGCGAACTGCTGGAGCTGCTCCGCGAGCGCCGCCCCGCGTTCGGTTCCCGGCTCCCCACAGGGGTCGACCTGGGGTTCGAGATACATATGTGCGCCTCCGGTCCGTCCAATCACGAGCCCGCAGATTACGCGCGATAGCGACAGTTATCGCGCGTAATCCAACGGTCGGCGCGCCTGCCCGGCTTCCCTCAACCTAAAATCCAGGAACGATATCAAAATGACAAAGACGTTTGGTTTGTTTGGCGCGGTTGCGGTTCTCGCGGCGGCGACGGCGCTCTCGGGCTGCGGCGGAGGCGGGGGCGGCGGCGGGTTCGGCGTGGCGGGGAGTTTGGGAAAACAGCCCAGCCTCACGGCCGGCGGCGTGAGGGCCAGCATGGCCAACACCGGAAGCGGTGTCGGAAACACCACGATTCTTATCCGCACAGTGGGCGGCATATCCTGGTCTCACGACCCGACCAACGAGCTGGCCGCGCCGTCCGGCTGGGTCGCGGAGACGAAACTGAACGCTCCGCCCGCCGTCGCCACCCATCGCTTCCACGCGGTCACCGATTACAACACGGACGGCGACAACGACTATCTCGCCTACGGGTTCTGGAGCCGGAATGTCCCCGACACCCTGGACGCGAGCGGTTTCCGGTCTTTCTTCTACGGGAACATGCCCTATGCCGGCAATGTCCTGACCCTGCCCGTTACGACCGTGACCTATACCGGGGGCGCCGCGGGCGTATACAACAAAGTGGGCACCTCCGACTACGGGCATTTCAAGGCGAATTTCCAACTGCGGGCGAGCTTCGGCCCCCTGGGGAACGTCAACGCATCGCTAACGGGCATTGAAGGGAACAACGGCGCGGGCACCGGAATTAATGATATAAGCAACATGATCGCCAGTCTCTCCCGCACCGGATTTACCGGGACGCACACTTACGGTGGCCGCTGGGGCGGGCTATTCTTCGGGCCGTCCGGCACTACTCCGACCGGCGTCGCGGGCTGGTTCGAGAAGCTGACCGGCCACAACTCCGCTGATGACGCCTTCAGCCTGCACGGAACCTTCGGCGCAACGAGGTAGACGGGACGGCGGACAGGGCGGGATCGTCCGATGCGCCGGACCTCGCGGGCCCTGGCGGCGGCCGCGCTCCTGCTCTCACTCGCCGGCGGCTGGGCGCAGGCGGCCCAGCCCGAAGACGAAACGGGCGCGCTGTTCCGCGCCGGCATGACGGCGCTGCGGGCGGCGGACGGACAGGCGGAGGGCGGCGAACGCGACGGCCTGCTCGACGAGGCGGTCACCGTCTTCCGGGCCATCCTGCACGACCGTCCGGAACTGGTGCGGGTGCGCCTCGAACTGGCGCGCGCCTTCTACCTCAAGGGCGATGACCAACTGGCGCGCGGCCATTTCGAGCGGGTGCTGGCGGGCGGCCCGCCGCCGGCGGTGGCGGCGAACGTGCGCCGCTACCTCGCCGCCATCCGCGAGCGCCGCCGCTGGACGACCCACCTGGGCGCCACCGTCTCCGGGGACTCCAATATCGGCTCGGCCTCCGACGCGGAGACCGTGTCCCTCTTCGGCCTGCCGTTCCGCACCGATCCGGATGCGCGGCCGGTCTCGGGGACGGGCGTGTCGATCCGGGGCGGCGGCGAGTACCAGCATCCCCTGTCGCCCCGTCTCCGGCTCCGCATCGGCGCCGACGCGGCGCGCCGGGAGTATGCCGGGAGCCGCTTCGACGGGACCGACATCGCCGTTCATGCGGGGCCGCGGCGGCTTTTCGGCCCGCGCGCCGAGGCGAGCCTGCTGGCGACCGCGTCGCGCCGGTCGGCGGGCGGACGGCCGCGGTCCCGCGGCCTCGGCCTGCGCGCGGAAGCCCGGCAGCGCCTCTCGCCCACCGTCCGCGCGGACCTGTGGGCCTCGTGGGAGGACCGGGTCTTCGCGACCCGCTCCGGCTATGACGGGTATGACGGCCCGGTCACGCGGCTGGGCCTGCATATGGCGTGGCTGCCCGCGCCCCAGGCGCTCGTGGAAGGGGCGGCGGGCTACGACCGGGAGCGGCCGAAGGCGAAGTCGCGGCGCAACAGGACGCCCTGGGGCCGCCTCGGCGCGTCGGCCATGCTGCCCCGGGGCTTCACCCTCGGCGGGAGCCTGGAACTGCGCCGCACCCGCTACGAGGAAGGCGAGTGGTACGATCTGGCGAGGCTGCTCACCCCCGGCGGCGCCCCGCGCCGCGACCTCACCCGCATCTGGCGGCTGACGGGCGGCAACCGCGGCTGGACCCTGTTCGGGTTCAGCCCCCGGCTCGCGCTGGTCCGGGAGTCCCGGGAGACCAACGCGCAGCTTCACGACTACGCGAAGACCCGCCTCGAGCTGCTTTTCCACCGGGAGTTCTGAGGCAGCCCCAGGTCCGTGGATGGCCGGCCTACGCCGTCCGAAAGTCGGCTTCGGCCGACTGAAGGCCGGGTCGCAGCTTGTCCTCCGGCCGGCGAAGCCGGTCCGGTGGGTCCGGCTCGGTCAATTCGTCCGAATTGACCTTACATGACGCAATCAATTGAGTACCGACCCTAGTCCCGAAGGGTTGCGGCGTAGGCCCGCCAGTCGCCGAATTCGGAGATGTCCTTGTGCCCGGCCTCGGCGATATCACGGGGAAACAGGATGCCGTCGACCACGCCGCCGTTCTCCAGCTTGACCGGGCCGCAGTAAAGGTGAGGCGGCTCCCCGGCCTCGACCTTCTCCCAGATTTCGTCGCTCATCCGGTACATTTCGCCGGCGACCGAGACGCCGCCTTCATCGACCTCGAACATGCCGGGATGGACGTCGCCGATGGAGTAGAGGCGGTAAACCGGCGCGGTTCGGCACTCGCCCATGAACTCGGCGCCCGCCAGATTGGGATGCAGGGCGAGTCCCCGCATGAGGGTGCCGTTGACGAACAGTTCCTTGGTCATGGCGTGTTCCGAATGCTTGCCGCCCCGATAGGGAAATAGACTATCCGGGCCGGAAGCAAAATAGAATCGTCGAGACGGGCGGTCGGCGCAATTCTTGACTCCGACCCGCCGCGCGCTATCACTGTCGCAAAATTCATCCACGCCCGTCCCGGGCGGCGCTTCACATAGACAGGATCGTCATGGCCGTTCGTTCGTTTGTTTTTCCGGGGCAGGGGTCCCAGGCCGTCGGCATGGGCCGGGATCTCGCCAACGCCTTCCCGGAGGCCCGCTACGTCTTCGAGGAACTCGACGATGCGCTCTCGGAGAAGCTCTCGAAGGTGATGTTCGAAGGGCCCGGGGACGAACTCACCCTGACCGCCAATGCGCAGCCCGCCCTGATGGCCATGAGCCTCGCCGTCTTCCGGGTGCTCGAGAAGGAGGCCAACCTCGACCTCGCCCGGGCCGGCAAGTATGTCGCCGGCCATTCCCTCGGCGAATATTCGGCGCTGACCGCCGGCGGGACGTTCGCGTTCGCCGATGCGGCCCGGGTGCTGCGCGCCCGCGGCGCCGCCATGCAGGAAGCGGTCCCCGTCGGCGAGGGCGGCATGGCGGCGCTGATCGGCGCAACGCTGGAGCAGGCGGAAGACATCGCCGAGCGCGCGGCGGGCGACGAGGTCTGTACCGCGGCCAACGACAATGCCGACGGTCAGGTGGTTTTGTCCGGCGCTATGGCGGCCATCGACCGGGCTGTCGAAATCGCCGCGCAAGAAGGCATCAAACGCGCCATGAAATTGCCGGTCAGCGCGCCGTTCCATTGCGCCATGATGGCCCCGGCGGCCGAGGCGATGGAACAGGAGCTGGGAGCGGTCACGTTGAGCGCTCCGGCCGTACCGGTGGTCGCCAACGTCACGGCTGAAGCGGCGGACGACCCGGATACGATCCGCAAACTGCTGGTGGAGCAGGTGACGGCGCGCGTCCGCTGGCGGGAATCGGTCTTGTATATGCGGGACAACGGGGTCGACACGGTGGTCGAGCTCGGCGCCGGCAAGGTGCTCGGCGGACTGACCCGCCGGATCGACCGGGAACTCGCGGGCGTCTCGGTGCAGACCCCCGAAGATATCGAACAATTCGTCAAAACACTCTAAGGAGCGGAACCATGCTGGACCTGACGGACAAGCGGGCACTGGTGACCGGCGCATCGGGCGGAATCGGGTCGGCCGTCGCCAGGGCCCTCCATGCCCGGGGCGCGGCGGTTGCCTTGTCGGGCACCCGGGTCGAGGCGTTGGAAGCCTTGGCGGGAGAACTGGGCGGCCGGGCCCATGCCGTCCCCGCCGATCTATCCGATGCGGGCGGCGCCGATGCGCTGGCCGGGGCGGCGGGCGAGGCCATGGGCGGGATCGACATCCTGATCAACAATGCCGGACTCACCCGCGACAACCTGGCCATGCGGATGAAGGATGAGGAATGGCAGGCCGTCATCGACGTCAACCTGACCGCCTCGTTCCGGCTCGCGCGCGCCTGCCTGCGGGGGATGATGAAGGCCCGCTGGGGACGAATCATCGGGATTACCTCCGTGGTTGGCGTGACCGGCAATCCCGGTCAGGCCAATTACGCGGCCTCCAAGGCCGGCATGATCGGCATGTCCAAGTCGCTTGCCCAGGAAGTCGCGAGCCGCGGCATCACCGTCAACTGCATCGCGCCCGGCTTCATCGTCACCGCGATGACCGGCGCGCTCACCGAGGAGCAGCAGGCGCAGATCACGGCGCGAATCCCAGCCGGCAGATTGGGCGGGGTGGATGACATCGCCGCCGCCGCGGTCTATCTGGCCAGCGGGGAAGCCGCTTATGTGACGGGCCAGACCCTTCATATAAATGGCGGAATGGCTATGATTTGACGGGGCGCTTTCGGCCTTGTTCGAGCGCTAGTCATACTGAAAAAAGTGTGTTACCAACGGGCACCTTTTGCGGTCTTTCGCTGGAAATCGACAATCTCCAGCGGGTATCCGGGGCCGCGGTTTTAAGAACATATCGAGGTACAAGCGAATGAGTGATGATATTGCCGGACGGGTTAAGGGCATTATTGTCGAGCACCTTGGCGTGGAAGAAGACAAGGTGACGGACACCGCCAGCTTCATCGACGATCTCGGCGCGGACAGCCTGGACACCGTCGAATTGGTGATGGCGTTTGAAGAAGAATTCGGATGCGAAATTCCGGACGACGCCGCCGAGAAGATTCTCACCGTGAAGGACGCGGTCGACTTCCTCTCGTCGCAGGCCTAACCGGCCGCCTCGCGTTATTCCTTTGGCCTGGTTGACCTAGGGGGCCGGTCGACCGAGAACAGCGGTTCACATGAGACGTGTCGTTGTCACTGGTGTCGGGCTCGTAACGCCGCTTGGAAACGGTGTCGGTATGTCGTGGGAACGGCTGATCGGCGCCCAATCCGGCATCCGGGCCATCACGTCATTCGATGTATCGGACCTGCCGTCCAAGATCGCGGGCCAGGTGCCGATTGCCGACGGCGACGACGCGCCGCCGGGCAGTTTCAATTTTGACGATGTGGTGTCGGGCAAGGAACGGCGCCGCATGGACAACTTCATCATCTTCGGGCTGGCCGCCGCCGATGAGGCGGTCAGGGATGCGGGCTGGACCCCCGATGACGAGGAGTCGCTGGAGCGCACGGGCGTTCTCATCGGTTCCGGCATCGGCGGCCTTCCCGAGATCGAGAATGGCGCCGGCGTTATCGCCAACGAGTCGATCCGCAAACTCAGCCCGTTTTTCATTCCGGCCAGCCTGATCAACTTGGCGTCCGGCCAGGTTTCCATCCGGTTTGGATTCAAGGGACCGAACCATGCCGTGGTCACCGCGTGCGCTTCCGGCGCGCACGCCATCGGCGATGCGGCGCGGATGATCATGCTGGACGACGCCGACGTGATGGTGGCCGGCGGCGCCGAAGCAGCGGTCTGCCGGCTCGGTATGGCGGGCTTCGCCCAGGCCCGCGCCTTGTCGACCGGTTTCAATGATACGCCCGAGAAGGCCTCGCGTCCCTACGACAAGGACCGGGACGGGTTCGTCATCGGCGAGGGCGCCGGCATCGTCGTGCTTGAGGAATTGGAGCACGCCAGGAAGCGGGGCGCCAAAATCTATGCCGAGGTCGTCGGTTACGGGATGTCGGGGGACGGTTACCACATTACGGCGCCCGCGGAAGACGGCAACGGCGGTTTTCGCGCCATGAAGGCGGCCCTCAAACGGGCGGGTCTGAACGCCGAGGATATCGACTACGTCAACGCCCACGGCACGTCGACGCCGCTGGGCGACGAGATCGAGGTCGGCGCGGTGAAGCGGCTGTTCGGCGATCACGCCTATGAGATCGCCATGTCGTCCACCAAGTCCTCCATCGGACACCTGTTGGGCGCGGCCGGCTCCGCCGAGGCGGTATTTTGCATCCTGGCGATAAGAGACGGCGTGGCGCCGCCGACGCTGAATTTGGATAACCCGTCCGAAAGCTGCGACATCAATTTAGTGCCGCACCAGGCCCAGGAGCGGCCCATCAAGACGGCGCTCTCCAATTCCTTCGGCTTTGGCGGGACCAACGCGTCGCTGATCCTTACCGCTCCGTCCTAGGAGGCCCGGCGCCGCATGCTCCGCTGGCTATTCGGATTCGTTCTGGCGGTCGGGCTGGCGGCCGGCGTCGTCGTTGCCTGGGGCTACGCGGAATATCTCCGTCCCGGACCCTACGATATCGGCACGGCGATCATCATCGACGAAGGAACCGGTGTCGATGCCATCGCCCGGGATTTGCAGGGCCGCGGCCTGATTCGGTCCGCGCATGTGTTCCGCGCCGGCCTGCGGCTGCTGGACCCGGACAAGACGCTCAAGGCCGGCGAATATGCCATCCCGCCGTCCCTCAGCCCGCGGGCTATTGTCGGCCTTTTTGACGAGGGCAAGACCGTCGTCCGCCGGCTGACGGTGGCCGAGGGACTGACGACCGCGCAGATACTGGCGCAGCTTCGGGCAACCGAAGGGTTGTCGGGAGAAATCGGGCGGCGGCCCGACGAGGGGTCGCTGCTGCCGGAAACCTATCATTTTTCGTACGGCGACACCCGGGAGCGGATCGTCCGGCGGATGCGGGTCGCCATGGCGGATGCCCTGGACGAGATTTGGCGCCGCCGAGCCCCCGGCCTGCCGATCGAATCGCCCGCCGAAGCCGTCATCCTGGCCTCCATAATCGAGAAAGAGACCGGGCGCGCCGATGAGCGCCGGCGGGTCGCCGGCGTCTTCGTCAACCGTCTCAACAAGCGCATGCGCCTACAATCCGATCCGACCGTGGTTTACGGATTGACCGATGGCCGGGGGCCGCTCGGACGGAAGCTGACCCGTGCCGATCTCGCCAAGGATCATCCGTTCAATACCTATGTCATTCGCGGCCTGCCGCCGGGCCCGATCGCGAATCCGGGCCGCGCGTCCCTCGAGGCGGCGGTCAACCCCGCGGCAACCGGCGATCTCTATTTCGTTGCCGACGGCAAGGGAGGGCATTTGTTTGCCCGGACGCTTCGGGAACACAATGCCAACGTCGCCAAGTGGCGGCGGATTGAGCGGGAGCGGCGATCCGCCCCGTGACCCGCTACTCCTTGCGGGGAAGACCGGCGAAGAAACGATCGGTCAGGCCGGGGGGCAGGGCGGCGGTCAATACCAGCATGGCATGGAAGATCCACGGGAACGCGATCCGCGGCCGGTTGCGGGCAATCCCCCGCCGGATGATGCGGGCGGCCTTGGGCGCATCCATCAGCAAGGGCATGTGAAACCTGTTCTCGTCGGTGATGCGGCTGACGACGAACCCCGGGCAAATAACGCTGACGCCGATTCCGTCGGCCGCCAGCCGGCCTCTCAGGCCTTCGCCGTAGCTGCGGGCCCAAGCGTTGGCGGCGGCATACTGCGGTGCGCCGGGCATGCCGCGAAAGCTCGCCAGGGAGCTCATGATAGCGATCTGTCCCCGTCCGCGCGCCGCCATTCGGGGGACCAGCGGATCGACGGTGTTGAGCACGCCGTTCACTTTCACTTTGCGAACCAGCCGGTCCCGTTCGGGCGTGTCCTCGCCGCCGCTGGTATCGCCGCTTACCCCGGCGTTGGCGATCACCAGATCGAGGGGATGATCGCTGTCGGTCCGGATCACCCATTCTTCCATGGCCCGCCGGTCGGTAACGTCGAGCGCTTGAACCTCCACCCGCGCCGCGCCGGCCGCCAGGCAAATGTCCCTGATCTCCTCCAGCCGCGCCGGGTCGCGGCCGCACAGGAACAGGCTGACGCCGGGCGCGGCGTAGGCTTCCGCGAGGGCGGCGCCGATGCCGCTTGAAGCGCCGGTAATCAAAATCGACTGGAAGCGTCTGGTCATTCTTCTCGCGCGCCGGGCCGTTCGCGGCGCCAACTTGTTGCGCCGCCGATGCACGGCTATAACACGAGCCAAGATGCGAATGGAGACTTCATGACGATTGCCAGCATGACCGGCTTCGCCCGGGTCGACGGCGGGGAAGGCAATCACACCTGGATCTGGGAAGCGAGAAGCGTCAACGGCCGCGGGTTGGACATCCGCTGCCGCCTGCCGCAGGGCCATGACGAGTTCGAAGTTCAGGCGAGGAAGATGGCGGGCGAGAAATTCTCGCGCGGCAATATCAGTATCGGTTTGACCCTGCGTCAGACCTCCGGCGATGCCCACTACGTCATTAATCGGGAGCTTCTGGATCAACTGGTGGAAACCGCCAATAGCCTGGCCGCCGAAAGCAACGGCGGGCCGCCGGCGCTGGACCGGCTGCTCGGCGTCCGGGGTGTGGTCGAGGCGGCGGAACGCGAGGAAAATGATGCGGCGCGGCAGGCGTTGAAGACGGCGATGCTTGACGGATTGCGGCAGCTTCTGGACGAGCTCGATACCACGCGCGGCGAGGAAGGCGGCCGCATCCTGCCGGCTCTCGAAGGTCAGCTGGGAACCATCGAGACGCTCTGCGAAGCCGCCGAAAAGGTGGGCGAGGCGCAACCGGCGGCCTTGAAGGCGAAACTCGAGAAACAGGTGGATGAGCTGCTTGACGGCGGAACGCGGGAAATTCCGCCCGAGCGCCTGGCGCAAGAGGTGGCCATGCTGCTGACCAAGGCCGATGTGCGCGAAGAGATCGACCGGCTGAAGGCGCACGTCGAAGCGGCGCGCGAGCTACTGGACGGCGGCGGCGCCATCGGCAGGCGTCTCGACTTTCTCTGCCAGGAGTTCACCCGCGAGGCCAATACCATTTGTTCAAAGGCGGCCGATATCGAACTCACCAACATCGGCCTGGAGATGAAGGCGGCCGTCGAACAATTCAGGGAACAGGTTCAAAATCTTGAGTAGCTCCGCGACACCGGTTCAAATCGCCCGACGCGGCCTGATGCTTGTCCTGTCGTCTCCATCCGGGGCGGGCAAGACGACGATCTCCCGTGAGTTGCTGAAATGCGATTCCGCGCTATCGCTCTCCATCTCGGCGACAACCCGGCCCAAACGCCCGGCGGAAACCGACGGCGACGACTACATTTTTGTCGGCGAGGACGAATTCGAGAAGATGGTCCAGGCGGGCGAGTTTCTGGAACATGCCAATGTCTTCGGCCATTTCTATGGAACGCCCCGGGCACCCGTTGAAGAAGCGCTCGCCGCCGGCCGCGACATTCTGTTCGATATCGATTGGCAAGGCACACAGCAGATCGCCGACGATAGGGCGCTCCGCTCCGATTTGGTTAGCGTATTCGTTCTGCCGCCAAGCACCGGAGAACTCGAAGCGCGCCTGCGCAGCCGGGCGCAGGACCCCGAAGAGATCGTGCAAAACCGGATGGCGAAGGCTTCCGACGAGATGAGCCACTACGACAGCTACGAGTACATCATCGTCAACGAAGACCTGGAGCTCAGCGTGTCCCGGGTGCAGTCGATCATCTTCGCCGAGCGCGCAAAGCGGGTACGGCAGGTCGGCCTCCACGAATTCGTATCCACACTGCGCCGCGAAGATTAGCCATCCAGCGCGTTCGCCAATCGGCAGAACTCCCCGACCGTCAGGGTTTCGCCGCGCCGGGTCGGATCGATGCCGTGGGCTTCCGGGTCCAGCCCGAGGGATTTCAGGGATGTCCGCAACATCTTCCGCCGCTGACCGAAAGCCGCCGCGGTGACCGTTTCGACCGCCTCGAACCGGACCGGAAAGGCGGGCGCCGCATGGGGTGTCAGCGTCACCACCGTCGAGGTGACCTTGGGCGGCGGGGTAAAGGCGCGCGCATCGACGTTGAAGGCGGGCTCGGTTGCGCACAGCCATTGGGTCAGCACCGACAATCGGCCATAGGCCTTGGTGCCCGGCGAAGCGGTCAGCCGGCCGGCGACTTCGCGCTGGAACATCAGCGTCATGGATTCGAGGGAAGCCGACTGTTTCAGCGCTTCGACGAGAATTACCGTGGAGACGTTGTAGGGCAGGTTTGAAACCAGTTTCCGGGGACCGGCCGAAAGTTCGGAATAAAGGAGCTTCGTTGCGTCGGCGGCGATGATTTCCAATCTGTCGGGATAGGCATGCGCCAATTCGTTGAGAGCTTCGATACAGCGCGGATCCTTTTCGACGGCGATCACCCGCCGGGAACCGGCATCAAGCAGCGACCGCGTGAGACCGCCGGGACCCGGGCCGATTTCAATCACGTCGCAGTTCGTCAAATCCCCGGCCGTCCGGGCAATCCGGTCGGACAGATTTCGATCGAGAAGAAAGTGCTGCCCAAGCTGTTTCCGGGCGGACAGCCCATACCGTTTGATGACATCCCGCAGCGGCGGGACCGCGGGTTCAGGCAAGGGCCGTCGCCTTTTGCCGATTCTCCGCCATGGCGGCGGCGGTCTCTATTGCGGATACCAGGCTGGTTTCCCGGGCCGTGCCGGTTCCCGCCAAATCCAAGGCGGTTCCGTGGTCCGGCGAGGTTCGAATAAACGGCAGGCCGAGGGTCACGTTGACCGCCCGGTCGAAATCAAGGGTCTTGACCGGAATGAGCGCTTGGTCGTGATACATGCAGACCGCCGCGTCGTAGGTTCCGCGGGCGGCATCGTGAAACATGGTATCCGGCGAAAGCGGCCCGAGAACTCTCAGCCCTTCGCGGTTGCACCGATCAACGACCGGCTTCAGCAGCTCGATTTCCTCCCGACCCATGGCTCCCCCTTCGCCGGCGTGGGGATTGAGCCCGGCGACGGCGATGCGGGGGTGTTCAATGCCGAAATCCGTCGTGAGCGCCTTTGCGGTGATTGAGATGGTTTCCGCCACCAGGTCTTCGTTCAACCTCGCAAGCGCCTCCTTCAGACTAATGTGCCGTGTGACCGGCACGACGCGCAACCGCTCGCTCGCCAGCATCATCACCGGCTCGGTCCCGGTTCCGGCAAGGTGGGCGAGAAATTCGGTATGACCCGGAAACTCGAACCCGTCCCGATACTGAGCCAATTTGTGGATCGGATTGGTCACCACGGCGGCAGCCTCACCCGAAAGCGTCAGTGCGACCGCTTGTTCGATGGAGTCCCGTACCGCAGGGGCGTTCTCCGGATCAATTGTGCCCGGAACGGGCGGGCGCGGCAGGTCGATCGGAATGACCGGCAGGGCGCCGGAGAAAACCGACGCCGCCTCTTCCGGCCGGCCGATTTCCCGGAGCGGCGTGTCCTCGCCAATCAAATTTGCCAGCCCCGTCAAGCGGGAAGGATTGTCGACGGCGGCAAATGCCGGACCCGATTTTCGTAGCCGCCCCCAGGCCTTCAGCAGAATTTCGCCGCCGATTCCGGCGGGTTCTCCCATGGTGACCAGGAACGGAGGTGACGAGGCGCTGCTCATCATCGGATATCGATCACAGCCTGACGCCAGAGGTTTCTCAACATGCGGCGGGAAATTAATTCCGCCCGCTCACGCCCTAATTCCGAGGCTACACGCAGCCGTATTTCCTCTTCCGACGACCGATCTTGGCGATCGCAGACCATCAGCAGAACCATTCCGCCACCGGATTGGATGGGCCGGGAGACCTGGCCTGTCCGCAGGTTTTCGATCGCGCCGCGAATTTGCGCTCCCAGGCTGGAAAGATCGACGTTCGACAGCCTGCCCGACTGCGGCGCACCGAGTTCCTTACCCCGCTCATCCAGCTCGGTGCAGGAGTTTGCGGCGGATCCTATGCGGTTCAACGAAGCCCTGGCCGAGTCGATCGCGGATTGGGGCGGGTTCGGCGGGAGAGGCAGAAATACCTGTTGAAGCTCAACGGTCACCTGGCCAGCCGCCAATCCGCGAAATACGCGGCGATTTCGCAGTTGCAGGATATAGAAACCGTCGGCCGCCCGGATCGGACCTGCAATGTCCCCGGTCTTCATCCCGGGAAGGGCCGTTCCAATTGCCGGATCCAGCTGTTCCGCCCGAACCCACCCGAGACTTCCCCCTTGGGCCGACGACGTGCTGTGCGAAAAGGTGCGGGCCAGTGAACCGAAGTCCGCGCCGCCCCGGATCTGACCGACCAGATCGTCAATCAGCCTGTTGGCGTCGCCACCCGAACTGCCGAGGTCGAAGGGAACAAATATCTCGTTGACCAGAAACTCGGGCTTGCCCGTACCCGACTCGATCCGGGCAATTCGCTCGTCGATCATTTCATCGGTAATCGACGACCGGCGAACCTGTGCGCCTATGAGTTTGTTCCAAGATAAATCCGCCCTCAACTGGGTATCCAGGGTCGCTCGATCGATATTGCTTTCCTTCAACAATTGGAGCATCCGGCCCGGCTGCATGTTGTTCCGTCGTTCGATTTCCGATATCGCCGCCCCAAGCTCAATGGGCGAGACCGAAACATTACGGTTCTTGGCTTCCTGGAGTCTCAGGTTGTCTTCAATGAGACTCCGCAACACTTGCGGTCGAATTCGGCGAATGGTCGATTGATCGGCGGGCAGTCCGGAAGACACGATGACCATCCGAAGCCGCATTTCAAGGTCTCGCCGCGTCACCGGATCACTGTTCACGATGGCGGCAATGCCAGTCAGTTGTGTTTGGGCCGCGATCTTTGCGGCATCCGTTATCAGCGGAAGGACAAATATGGCCGCGGTCAGCAGTGCTGTTCGGGCCAAAACGCCGCGTTCGCAACGAATTTTAGTCATTTCGAACACCGGTCAATTTCCCGAAGCCAGCACACCCGTCCGCACTTCTCCGAGAGTTTCGAACGTTAGCCGGAATAGGACTGAGTTCTCGCGTCCGATGTCCCGGTCCTCAAAGTAGGTGCGCCGAAGAGTCATGTCGAAGGTAAAACAATCGCATTCGTAGATAATGCCAAGGGAGATGCTTCGCAGATCATCATCCTCAACGTCATATAGGCTGGAGAAATTCGTTCGCCAAGACCTTGACAGCGTGGCCCGCGCCGAGGCCGAGAGTTCTTCGCGGCCCTCGAACTCGGATCCCTGCTCGCGCTCGAAAAACGCGTAGTTGACCGCAGCATTGAGAGCCTGTGGACCTACACTGAGCGCCAGCTCATTTCGGCTTGGAGAATGGTTGTCCTTGTCCAAACGCGTTCGGTAGCCGAGATCGATAAATTCGCCGGGGGTGACGTCCACCCGAGCGACAATGTCGGATAGATTTTCGTCCAGTCCCGTACCTACCGCGAATGTCGAATCGTCTTTCAACCGGTAACTCTGGCCGACAAACACGGATGTTCCGCCGCCCTGTAAGCCAACCACGCTCCATTTGAGTCCGTAGTTCATCCGCGGGCCCCCTTCAACGCGGTCGATCCCGGCAAACCGGCTAGGCGAAAACAGATTGGTATCGTCGAACTCGACGTCGACGCTGTCTTCGTTGGGGATGTCGGTTGGATTGCCGCCGTACGGGCTCACGACTATCGAAGCGACCGGTTCGAGGATCTGACTAAAATTCCCGTCGTGCCGGGACAGCGGCAGTCTCCAGCCGAGATTTGCTTCAGGATACATGCGTCCGGCAACGCCGTCATCCGCCGCCGAACCCATTTCGTTGTCAACATGGTACAGATCGCCACGCAGCTTGAGCGACAAAAGATAACGGTCGCCGATATTGGATCTAAAGGGCAGATTCCAGCCGCCGCCAAGGGAACCGCGCCGTGTGTCCCGGCCATCGGACCGGGTCAGGGCGAGCATACTGGCATCAATCGTATTGAAGGCTCCAATCCGATTCGGAAGGCCGACATGCTGGTACTCGAACATCGGCAGAACCAATGGAGTGGTGCCCGGGTCGTCGTTCCCCTGCAGGCCTTGGAACGCATAGGCGTTCAGAGCCATGTAGTTCCGGCCTCGGAAGCCTTCAACGTATCCTCTGCTGGTCAGCGTTTTGGGGGAACCAATTTTGTAGCGACGCAAGTAGGTGTCGTCCGTGGAACGCTGTAAATCCACGCCGCCCCGCCAAGTGTTGGAGATGTCTTCCCGATACGCGGCGTCAATGTGCCCACGGAACTCGTCCTCCGAGTCGAAGGTGAGGCTTCCTGTCGTCCGAAGGTCGGCCGCGGCAAAGCGTTCTCTATACTCGCCCGCCAGAACGGCACGCTCCTTGGTGGTCAAGGTGGGCGTGATGGTGAAATCCCGCGACGGCGAGACGGCTATGTAATAGGGCGTGCGGATGGTCGTACCCAGGGTGGAAGATGCCCCCACGCTGGGTGTCAGGAACCCGCTCCGTCTCTTGACGGTGGGGTCGGGATGGAAAAAGTACGGCGTATAGGCCACCGGAATACCCATGAATTCCATCCACGCATCCGTGTACTCCACCACCTGCTTGGTCTGGTCGTGGACAATCTTGCGCGCCTTGAGTTGCCAGAGGGGAGGGCGCTCGGGCTGATTGGGGCAGGACTGGCAGGGTGAGTACGCCGCGTTCCGCATTTCAAGGACAGTGCCGCCTGACCGCCGCGCCCCCGCCGCGGCAAACCGGGCATTGTCCGATAGCCGCACCCTCAGGTCCCGAAGGATGCCGTCCTTAAAGTCTCCTGTGAGTTCAACCAGATTGGCGAATATGACATCCCCGTCCGGCTGAAGCAGGCTGACGTTGCCGGACGCCGATACGACGTCGAGCTTCTGATTGTAGGTGATGGTGTCGGCTAGAAGTACCTGACCGTCACGCGAAACCTCGACGTTGCCGGAAGCCCGGATAATACCGAGTTCGCGGTCATGTGTTACTTCCTCGGCGGTAAACCGGATTGGCTGTTCTTCAGCGGCTCCTTGCGCCCGGGCCGGATCGGGGCCGAGCCAAAACAAGGCGGTTACCAAAAACGCGGCTGCGACTGCGCGTCGCATCGCTAACCGTCTTCCAGGTGAAAAAGCATCGACATTCCCAGAAGCGTGCAGACGCCGGCAGGCGTCCATGCCGCCAATGCCACCGGTACGCTCTCTCTCAGACCCAGTGCGAATACGATGTCGGAAAATATGAACAGCAAAAAGCCACTGAGTATGCCGCCCAGGATGATAAATGTGGCGCTGCCGCGCGCCGACAAGCGGAGGGTGAATACCGCCGCGATTAGAACCATGCCGACGAAGAGCAGCGGAACGGCCATGAGGCTGTGCCAATGCAATCGGTGGCGGATGGCCGAAAATCCGGCTTTGTCCAAATTGGCAATGAACGTCGGCAGTTCCCAGAATGACAGTGTCTCCGGGGGAGAAAAACTGTCCTGTATGTTGTTGAGCGTAAGGTCGGTTTCAAACCGGAGCTCGTTCACCAGCTTCGCCGGCTTGTCGGTTTCGTGGATACGGACATCCGTCAAATCCCAGAACCCGTCTTCGAGCTTTCCGGTCGAAGCCTGAATTCGTGACTTGAAGGTGTCCGACCCGTCAAACACGAATATGGTTACTTTGGTCAGACTGACATTGGGTCCATCGATGCTTACATTCGGCGCGTGGATAACGGATCGGCTGTCAACGTTCGCCTGTCGCAGCCACAGGCCCGATCCCGAGATCGACAATGTGCGGGAGCGTCCCTCGAAGTAGCTCGCATTGAGCCTCTCATACTTGGCGAGCAGCGCAGATGCCATCGGATTGACGACGGTAACGCTCAGCGCCCCCAAAACCGCGGAAATCAAAATGACAGGCAGGAGAAACTGCCAAGCTGAGACTCCCGCTGAACGTGTGACGACAAGTTCCCGAGACCGCGTCAGACGCCAGAAGCCGATCATCCCGCCAAACAGCACCGCCAAGGGAAAAGCCTGTTGAACTAGAAACAGGAGGCGCAGCAGGCTCATTTGCAGAATGAGGCCCAGCGAAATATTGTCACTCGACCCCGCTCGGCGCAGTAGCTCGATGGTGTCGAACAAAAAAATCACCCCGATAAAACCAAGGAAAACCGCCCCGAAGCTCAGGAGAAAATTGCGGACGATATAGAACGATAGAAGCGGCGATATCAACATGCCGGACCTCAACCGCTCGCACCGGACAGGGAGGGCAACCTCGATGTCGCGGGAAGTCGCGGGGCGACGAAAAGAAACGCAAGGCCGAATCCAATGGGGATCAGCGCATTGATATAGAGAACCGGCCACAAGTAAAGAACCTTTGCCGAGAGGCCCGCCAACCCGAGGCTGCTGACCGCAATGAGGATATTCAGGACCAATGCCGCCAGCACGCGCTTCCATTGGCCGCGTTGAGAGTAGTCGCCAATGACCAGCGAAACCACGGTGACCAGGACGAATCCCATGATCATCAGGGGCGAAACAAACCGCTGATGAAGCTCGGTCTTGAATTTCCCGTAATCGGAAGCATTTCCCAGGTCGGACCGTTTCAGGTTGATTAGCTCAAGCGTTCCGCGTTCCCGTGCTTCCCGGTATCTGACGTCGGGTCTCTTGAGGATGCCGGACAGCTCAATCGGCGCGCGGTCAAAGTAAAGCACTGACAGTTTCCTGGTTTCCGCATCCACTTTTTGGTGGTTGCCCTGGAATACGACGACACGCGGTCCCTTTTCACCCTGGACCAGCACGCCGCGTTCCGCGATGTAGGTGACCGGTTCTTTGGGGTTTGTCGTATCGTGAACCAGGACGCCGCGAAGATCCGATTCGCCATTCCGCTCACGAATGTAAATCGTGAAATTATTGCCGAAGCTGTTGAATTCACCCTCTTTCAGCAACGCATGGCTGAAGGTGTATCGGGAGTTGAACTGCAACTCGCGGAACTTCTGGAACGATGCGGGGGTGAGAAAGAACGCGAAAATGTAGCTTACCGCCGTCAAGATCAGACCCAGCGCAATTGCCGGCTTGGCAATTCGATAAGGGCTTAGACCGGCGGCGCGCAATACCACCAGTTCGCGGTCGGTATTCAGTTTGCTGTAGATGAAGGCGACGACGGCAAACGCCGCGATCGGCAGAGTGAAATTGAGCAGGTTGGGGACGGTGAGCATCGTCAAATAGGCAAACGTCGTCACGGAAACCCCACGATTGACGATCAGCTCGACAAACTTGACCGAGTTCCCAAGCCATAGAATTCCGGCCAAAACGGTTGTCGTCGCGATCATGCCGACAACCAATTGCCCCAAAACGTATCTGAATGCCCGATTCATTGGTCGGGATTATACCCGTCAAAACCGCCGAATCTGCAAAAAAGTGAGAGAATCAATGGCATAGCCGGCGTCCGTCGGGCAGCGCCGCTTTAGACCGAAATTATCTTTCCCGGGTTCATAATGTTGCCGGGGTCCATGGCGCGCTTGATCCGTCGCATGAGATCGAGCTCCAGAGACGACCGGTAATGCGCGAGTTCGGCCTTCTTGAAGGTGCCGATGCCGTGTTCGGCGCTGATGCTCCCGCCCATTTCCACCACCATATCGTGGACGATGCGATGGAAATCCTCCGCGCGGTCCAGGAATGCCGCCCCGTCCGCGTCCACGGGCTGGGTGAGATTGTAATGAATGTTGCCGTCTCCAATATGGCCAAAGGCGCAGAAACGGACCCCGGGCACTACCGGCGCGAGCGCGGCGTTCGCCTTCTCGATGAACTCCGTCGTCCGGGAAACAGGCACCGAAACGTCGTGCTTGATGCTCGCGCCTTCGCGGGTCTGGGCTTCGGGAATACTCTCCCGGAGACGCCAGAGCGCCAAGGCCCGGCCTTCGTTTTCGGCGAAGACGGCGTCCGATATTCGGCCGGTTTCCAGCGCGCCGCCGAGGACATGCTCGATTTCGCCCCGAAGATCCTCATCCGCCCGGGGTGAGGCGATCTCGATCAGGGCGTATTGCGGATGCGGTTCGGTGAAGGGGTCGGCAAGGCCGTCGATGTGCCGCGTACAAAGCTCCATCGCCAGCCTCGGGATCAGTTCGAAGGCGGTCACCCGGTCCCCCAGATCGGCCCGGACCAAATCAAACAGCGGCAGTATCCGCTCGAGGCCGTCCATTGCCGCCAGCAGCGTGACCCGGGTGCGGGGCCGCGGAAACAGTTTGAGCACCGCGCGGGTGATGATGCCCAGCGTGCCTTCGGCGCCGATGAACAGCTGTTTCAAATCGTATCCCATGTTGTTCTTGCGCAGCGCATTCATCCCCTCCCAGATTTCGCCGTTGGGAAGGACGACCTCGAGACCCATGACCAGTTCGCGGGTATTGCCGTAGCGCAGGACGCCGGCGCCCCCGGCGTTGGTCGATATATTGCCGCCGATCTGGCAACTCCCCTCGGCGCCGAGGCTCAATGGAAAATAACACCCGGCCTCCTGGGCGGCGTCCTGGATATCCTTGAGGATACACCCCGCTTCCACCGTCATGGTCATGTTCAGGGGGTCGACATGCTGAACGGCCCTCATCCGGTCGAGGCTGAGGACCACGCCGCCGGCGGCCACCGTGCCGCCTACCAGACCGGTTCCGCCGCCGCGGGGGACAATGGGGACATCGGCTTCCTGGCATCGCCGGACGATCTCGGCGACCTCTGCCGTAGCTGACGGGCGGGCAACGATGTCGCACGAACTTTCCACCCGCTGCCGCGCATCGCTGAGATAGGGGGCCTGATCGGCTGCGTCCGAGATGACGCCGCGCTCGCCCAATATCTCGCGCAATCCCGCGACGAATTCGGCCGGCAACGTCATGTGATCTCCAATTCCGCCATTTGCCAGACCTACTCGGGCGCGGCGGCTCTTTCAAGCCGGTCATTGATGGCCGCGCCGAGACCGTCGCGGGGGATCGGCATGACTTGAATCTTTCTCCCCGGACCTGAATCGAGCTCGCGCACCATGCGGTAGAGATTGGCCGCCGCCTCGACCAAATCGGCGACCGGGCTGAGGTTCAGGCAATCCGCCGGCGCGTGGGGACCAAACCCCAGCAGGACGGCTCCCGCCGAGGGTGCTTCAACGCCGAGCTGCAGCGGTTTCCTTGGCGCGTAGTGTTTGGACATCATGCCGGGCGCGGCCACATCGTCATTTGCCGCGGCCCGGTCCACGGCTCCGATGACGGCCTCGATGTCGGCCTGCGTGCACGCGCCCTCCCGGAGCAGCCGGGGGCGCCCTCCGGTCACGGCGACGATGGTCGATTCGATGCCGATTTCCGACGGTCCGCCATCCAGGATCAGCGGGATATCCGCGCCCAGCGAGTCCAGGACATGCCGGGCGGTCGTTGGGCTGACCTCCCCGGATTTGTTGGCGCTCGGCGCGGCGATGGGGCGGTCGAGCGCTCTCAGGACCGCTTGCATGACCGGATGGGCGGGCGCCCGAACGGCGATCGTATCGAGGCCCGCCCGGGCGAGTTCGGAAACCGGCGAGCCGTCGGCGCTCGGCAGCACCAGGGTCAGCGGACCCGGCCAGAATGCGTCGGCGAGTCGTTCGGCCGCGGCTTGGAATTCCGCGATCTTCCGCGCCGTTTCGAGGGCCGGAACGTGGGCGATCAAGGGATTGAATTCGGGACGCCGCTTGGCTTCGAAAATCCGCGCGACCGCCTGATCGTCGGTCGCGTCGCCGCCGAGCCCGTAGACCGTCTCCGTCGGCAGTCCGACCACGGCGCCGTCCCGCAGGAGCGCCGCGGCCCGGTCGATCGCGTCTTCGTCGGAGGGGAGAATGTCTGCCGGCATCGCCGCACCCATCGGTCTCAGGACCAATCGCCCCGCGCCAGGAAAAACGGATTCCGGAAGTCCGGCTTGCCATATTTCAGGTCACCGCCGTCGAGCTCCCGCACCGAGCCGCCGGCGGCCCGGAGGATCGCATGGCCGGCGGCGGTATCCCACTCGCATGTCGGGCCGAGGCGCGGATAGAAATCGGCCTCTCCGGCGGCGACGAGGCAGAACTTGATGGAGCTTCCGGCGTTCATTTCGTCGCGCACCCTAAAATCTTCGAGAAATTCCTCTTCGTTGGCGCGGTGGGAGCGGCTGGTCATGACGACCAATCCCTCTTCGCCGGGCGCCCGAACGGCAATCGGCTCCGGCGCTCCATCACCCGATTGCCGGAACACGCCGTTCTCCCCGCCCCAATAGGTCGTTCCGATGGCCGGTGCGTGGATTATCCCGAAGACGGGTATCCTGTCCTGGATCAATCCGATGTTGACCGTGAATTCGCCGGTCCGCTTGACGAATTCCTTGGTGCCGTCGAGGGCGTCGACAAGCCAGAATTCGCCGCCCGATACATCCGGACGGTCGCCCGCGGCATAGGCTTCTTCGGCGATGACCGGGATATCCGGCGTGATCTCCCGCAGCACCGGCAGGATGATGGATTCGGAAAGCACGTCGGCCTCGGTCACGGGCGAGGCGTCGTCCTTCGCCCGGACGTCGAATCCCGTCCCGTAAATGCCGAGGATCGCACGGCCGGCTTCGCGGGAGGTGTCGAGGAGCGTCCCGATCTCGGCGTCGGCTAGGCGTCTGGCCATGGGCGCATCGCCTCCTTACGGATGCAGGGTCTTGGAGGGCGGATGGGACCCGATAAGGATGAAGGCGATCTGACAGGGTTCGGCGCCCCGGTTCTCCCAGCCGTGCCAGGTGGCGCGCTGCACCATGACATCGCCGGCCGACATGTGAACCTCCGCGTCGCCGTCCAGAAGCATGTCGCACTCGCCGGACATGCAGATGGCGTAATCGATGGTGTCGGTGCGGTGCATGTAGGCGTCTTTGCCCGGCGCGAGTTCGAGTATCCGGAATACCGAGCCGCGGGCCGGGGGTTCGATATCGATTGTACGGGCCGCCGGGTCCTCGTCTCCGTCGATGTCGGCCGGCGTATCGTCGGTCATCCAGATCAGCGTCTGAACATTGTCTGATCGAAGCTTGTGAACGTTGGTCATCACCTCGTCCATGCCGACGATGGCGCGGCCTTCGGAATCGTGATCGGTAACAATGCGTCGAATGTTGAGTGTCATCTCTACCCCGGAGCTGAGAGCGTCAAGAGGGCGTCGATGTACCAGACTTGGCCCGAAGACGCCATGCCGTTGCGGCCCGGTTGGGCGGAGGATCAGCGCCAGACGGCGTCGGGATTCCGCAGGTCGGCGGAGCGGACCGACACGGTGATGAATCGCCGGGCTTCGAGCCCCTCGGACCAATAGTCGGGGGCGAATCCGGCTTTCTGCTTGAGCCCTTTCAGGAACGCCCGCGGTTCCGGAATGCTTTCCCAAACAGCGGGCAGGAAGACGCCGCGCCTGTCGCCTTCCCGGATCAGCAGCCCGTCGGTTCCCGGCCGCAATTGCCGGACGAGATCCGCCTCGCCCGAAAACGCCATGGGCGCAAGATCGCCGAGCACGGTGACGGTCAGGCTCAGATTGCCGGCCTCGAACTCTTCCCGCGACAGGGGCGGGAAGCGAGAATCCCCGAACGCCGCCTTGAACGCGTTTTCCGCCACATCCAGCGCCAAGGGACGCGCGGCGCCGAGCGACCCGATGCAGCCGCGCAGCTTCCCGTCTTTCTCCACGGTAACGAAACTGGCGCCGTCGCGGGCCAGTTCAGCCGGCGCGGCGGCCACGTTCGGCGTGTGCCGCCAGCCGTCCGCGAGGTAGGTCTTCACCGTGTGGCCGGCAAGTCTGAGCAGCGATTCCCCGTGTCGCGAAAGAAGGGCCCGGGTTTCGTCCTCGAAGCCGCCTTTTGCCGGGCCGGCGCCATCCGGCTCCTGGAAAATCCATGAGCCGTAACCGACGACCCGGTCCCGCGGCCCGGCGGTGTCGCCCGAATTGCGCATGTCGACGGTCCGGGCCGCGAGCCCTTTTTGCCTGGCCACGGTAAGCAGACCCTTGATGGAGTGGCGGCCGCAGGCCTGATGGTCCTCCAGGGACAGCGGGTCCAGCGCCTCGATGGCCGTGCCGGCCCGGCTGTCGGTCCGTTTCGCCTTGTCGTAGGGCAGATAGTGGCTCAGGTCCGAACTGATGAGGATCAACGTTTCCGGCCCGCCCCACAGCATCTCCAGCACCTCGGCCACTTGCTCGGTGGCCGCCTGACCGACGATCATCGGCACGATGGTGAACCCGCCGAGGAGGGATTGCAGGAACGGCAGGTGCACCTCGAGGCAGTGATCGTCCTTGTGGGTGGCGTCGAACACCTGAACGAACGGCAGGCGGCCGATCTTCCGGACCGCATCGGCGTCGACGGGAATTTCGCCGAGCGGCGTCGCGAACGCGTCCGCTTCGGGCAACGCTATGCCGTTCACGGCGACCCGGTGGCACGGGCCCATCATCACCACGCGTTTGATCTTGCCGGCCGCCGGGACGAGGCGGGCATAGGCGCAGGCGGCGGTAAACCCCGAAAAAATGTAGCCGGCATGGGGTGCGATGATGGCCTTGGGCGCCGGGCCGTCCGGCTGGCCGTCCGCTTGGCCGCTCCCGGCGGCTTCGGCCAGGTAGTGCCTGACCGAGGCTTTCAGCTCCTTGGGGTCGCGCGGATAAAACATCCCGGCGACGGCGGGCGGCCGGACCGCATTCATCTGCCGTACCTCTCAGCTCCGCCGGCCAGTCTAGCGGTTCCCGGCGGTCGGCGGAAGATCGGCCGGCTGGAGACTATGCCGCTTCCCGGAGCGCCCGCCAGATTCTTTCCGGTGTCGCCGGCATGTCCACATGGGTGACGCCGGCGCCTGCCAAGGCGTCGACCACCGCATTGATCACCGCGGGGGGCGCGCCGACGGTGCCGGTTTCCCCGGCGCCCTTGACGCCGAGCGGGTTGTTGCCCGTCGGCACCGGCAGGGAGTCGGCGGCAATCTTCGGGAAGTCGTCGGCCCGCGGCATGCAGTAATCGAGAAACGAGCCCGAGAGCATTTGTCCGCCCTCGTCATAGACGATGTTCTCCATCAGCGCCTGACCGACGCCCTGGGCGACGCCGCCGTGAAGCTGGCCCTTCAGCAGCAGCGGATTGATCACGGTGCCGACGTCATCGGTGACCGTCATGCCGACCAGTTCCACCTTGCCGGTGTCGGGATCGATCTCCACTTCGGCGATCTGGCAGCCGTTGGGGAAATTGAAGTTGCCGAGGCCGGCCTGGAAGGCGCCCACGCCCTCGAGCCCGACGCCCAGGTGAGGCGGATACATGATCGGATTGTAGGACGCGGCGGCGACCTGGGTGATATCCATGGACTTGTCCGTGCCGGCGACGGTGAAGGCGCCGTCGTCGAACTCGATATCGCTCTCGCCCGCTTCCATCAGGTGGGCGGCGATCTTCTTGCCCTTCTCGATCACTTCGTCGGCGGCGTTCTTGAGCGCCGATCCGCCGACCACCATGGAGCGCGAGCCCACCGTGCCGCGGCCGATGGACACCTTGTCCGTGTCGCCCTGGATCACCCGGACCCGCTCGTTGTCGACGCCGAGGAATTCGGACGCCATCTGGGCATAGACCGTGTCGTGACCCTGCCCGTGAGAGTGCGTGCCCGCGACGATGGTAACGTCGCCGGAACCGTCGAAGTGGATTTCCATCCGGTCGTTGAACACGGCGGCGGATTCCAGATAGACCGACAGCCCGCGGCCGCGGAGCTTGCCTTCGGCCTCCGACGCGCTCCGGCGCGCATCGAAACCCGCCCACCCGGCGGCCTCCATGGCGTTGTCCATGCAAGCCTCGAAATCGCCGCAGTCGTACTGGTACATGAGCGCGGTCTGATAGGGCATCTGATCCGGCTTGATCATGTTGCGCCGGCGAAGCTCGACCGGGTCGATATCCATCTCGCGCGCCGCCATGTCGAACATCCGTTCCACCACGTAAGCCGCCTCGGGACGGCCGGCGCCGCGATAGGGCGCCGTCCCCTGGGTGTTGGTGAAGTAACAGTTGGTGGTCACGCGGATGGCCGGCATGGCGTAGACGCCGGACATCAGGGTGGTGAAGAACATGGGCGAAATGCCGCCGCTCGGCATCATGTAGGCGCCCTGGTTGTAGTACCCGGTGACCCGGAATCCGACCACCTTGCCGTCGGCATCGAATCCCATCTCGGCCTCGGCGTCCACGTCCCGGGCCTGTGAATCGGAGAGCAGCGCCTCGGCCCGGTCCGACACCCACTTGACCGGCCGGCCGATTTCCTTGGCGGCCCAGACGGTCAGGATGTCTTCGCCGTAAAACCCGCCCTTCATGCCGAAGCCGCCGCCGACGTCGGGCGCAACCACCCGGAGCTTGCTCTCCGGCATGTGGAAGATCTCATGGCACAGTTCGGTGCGGACGCCGTGCGGGCCCTGGGACGTCGTATAGAGGGTATGGCGGTCCTCGCCCGCATCGTAGTCGCCGAGGGAAACCCGGGCCTCCATGGAATTGGTGGTGACCCGGTTGTTGTTGATCCGCGCCCTGGTGACGTGGTGGGCGCCGGCAAGGGCCGCCTCGACGGCCTCGGCGTTGCCCATGGCATACTGGAAGGTGAGGTTGCTGTCGGTGCCGTCATAGACCAGCGGCGCGCCGTCGGCCCGGGCCGCGGCGGCGGTGGTGACCGCCGGCAGAATTTCGTAGTCCACGTCGATCAGTTCCGCGGCGTCCTTGGCCTGGGCCAAGGTTTCCGCAACGACGAAGGCCACCCGGGCGCCGACGCACTTCACTTCGTCCTTGGCGAGCGCCGCGGCGGGCCGCTGGACCGCCTCGCCCTGCAACAGGAAGGGGATGATGGTCATGCAGGGAATGCCCCCGAGACCCGCCGCTTCGATGTGGGCGCCGGTAAAGACGGCGACGACGCCGGGGGCGGCTTCGGCGGCCGAGGTGTCGATGGACTTGATCTTGGCATTGGCGTGCGGCGAGCGGAGCACATAGCCGTGGGTCATCCGGGGCAGCACCATGTCGTCCACGTAGCGCCCCTTGCCGGTCAGGAATTTCGGATCTTCCTTTCTGGAAACCGCCTGCCCAATGCCGAATTTCATTGTCTTTTCTCCCTGTTCGCGTCTGGCGACCGCTTTTTATAGGCAGTTTGGCCGCCGGCCCGCCACCAAATTCACCGCGATTTTCCCCGGGGTCCACGAGATGGACAAAAGCGGCCGATGCGCCGCCGCCGCCCTCTGGAGGCGATTGCGGCAAATTTGTATGATGGCCCGGATGATGGCGCCGCCGATGGGAGGCTCGGGTGAACCAAATTCCGGCAGACCAATCATATCCCGGTCGGTATTGGCACGCCCTCGACGACGGCCGCATTCAGTGCGACCTGTGTCCGCGCGAGTGCAAGCTGAGCGACGGTCAGCGCGGCTTGTGTTTCGTTCGCGCGCGAAAAAACGACGGCATCGTGCTGACCACCTACGGCCGTTCGTCGGGCTTCTGCATCGACCCCATCGAGAAAAAGCCGCTTAATCATTTTCTGCCCGGCACGCCGGTCCTGTCCTTCGGCACGGCGGGCTGCAACCTGACCTGCAAGTTCTGCCAGAACTGGGATATTTCAAAGGCCCGGGACTTCGACAGGCTGGCCGACAGGGCGAGCCCGGAAGCCATCGCCCGCGCGGCCCGGCGTCACGGCTGCCGGAGCGTCGCCTTCACCTACAACGACCCGGTGATTTTTCTCGAATACGCCGTGGATGCCGCCAAGGCGTGCCGCGAGTTCGGGATCAAATCCGTCGCCGTCTCGGCGGGCTATATCTCTCCCGAGCCGAGGGTAGAGTTTTACGAGCATATGGACGCCGTGAATATCGATCTCAAAGCGTTCACCGAAGAGTTCTATACGGACCTTTGTACCGGTCATCTGGATGCCGTGCTCGATACCCTCGAATATCTGGTGCACGAGACCGCCGTCTGGGTGGAGATCACCACCCTCCTGATTCCGGGTCACAACGATTCGGAGCGCGAAGTGACCGAACTCTCCGAGTGGATTGCGGAAAATCTCGGACCCGACGTGCCGCTCCACTTCTCGGCGTTCCACCCGGACTGGAAAATGACCGGCGTTCCCAACACGCCGCCGGAGACCTTGCGGCGGGCGCGCTCCATCGCCCTCGACCGGGGGCTTCGCTACGTCTACCTCGGCAACATTCACGACTATGAGGGGTCGAGCACCTACTGCCATGGCTGCGGCGGCGTTCTGATCGGCCGGGATTGGTACGAACTCTCCACATGGAACCTCACCGAAGACGGCCGGTGCGCCGATTGCGGCACGCCCTGCGCCGGCGTGTTCGATGGCCCGCCCGGTGACTGGGGCCGTAAACGGCGGCCGGTTCGCATTCGCGAGGCGGCGGCGTGATCCGCACTGGACCTGATCATCAGGTGTGCTAAAGCTGTGGCCGCGAAAAATCCGACCGTGACAGCGAGTCTATGAACCAGTTCCTGAGCTTGGCGCTGAAGGCCGGGGTCTCCGTCGGGCTCATCTGGTACGCGACCCGAAACCTGGATTTCGCCTCGGCGCTCGACCGGCTGTTCTCCATGCCCGTTTGGCCGCTGGCGCTGGCGGCGGCGGTGTGGGCCTGCGTCCTGTTGAACAACACCATCCGCTGGCGGATCGTCATGAAGAGCCTGGCGGCGGCGCTTCCCTTCGGCCAAACGTTCCGAATTCTCTACATCGGCATCTTCTTCAACCAGGTCCTGCCGTCTTCGGTGGGTGGAGACGCCGTTCGCATGTTCCTGGTCTACAAGACCGGCGCCGGGGTTCGCCCGGCGGTCAATTCCATCCTGCTCGAGCGCGCGGCGACCTTGCTGGGACTGATTCTGCTGGTCGTCGCGACGCAGCCGCTCCTGTTGCCGCGCATCGGCGATAACCCGGCGCGGTTCGCCTTTCCCATTCTGGCGGCGGCGGCGGCGGCCGGCATCGCCTTCGTCATGCTGCTGGACCGGTTTCCGCCGGCGATGAAGAAGTGGCGGATCTTTCGGGGAATCGCGACGCTGGCCGAGGACGCCCGGCGGTTCTTCCTGAAGCCCGAATATTCGCTGCCGGCCATCGGGCTGGGCGTCGTCGGGTTTTCGCTGATCAGCCTCCTGACATATGTGCTCGCTCTCGGCCTGGACATCGACATCTCGCTCGCCGATTGCCTGGTGCTCATTCCCCCGGTGATGCTGGTGACGACCATTCCGATTTCGGTGGCCGGATGGGGGGTCCGCGAAACCGCGATGGTCTTCGCCCTCGGCCTTGCCGGGGTCGGCGAACAGGAGGCCGTCCTGCTGTCGCTGCTGCTCGGCGTCCTGATGGTCGTCGTCGCGTTGCCGGGCGCGCTGCTATGGCTCAGGAGCGGCCACCGGCGGTCCGAAGTGGCGGCCGGAATGCCTCGGGCCTGATCCCCGCCGGAATTTACAGGCCCGCCCACATCACATAAATTCAAGTGGCTCGACCAGGAAGCAGCCTAACGTTTCGCCCATCACCCAGGAAGGCAGTCCCGCAATGAGAATATCGTTCGACAAACCCGCGCAAGCGTCCAATGGGGTCGCGGTGGTTTTCGCGACCGCCGGCGGCAAGCTCACCCCGTCCGCCGAGAAGCTCGACAAAAAAACCGGCGGCGCCGTCCAGCGCGCGATCAAGGCGAGCCACTTCAAGGGCGACGCGGATCAATTCTTGAAGATTTGGACGCCGGCGGGAACCCGGCTGGAAGCCGTCATGGTCATGGGCCTCGGCAAACCGGAGGCGCTGACCGACCTCCAGGCCCAAAAGACCGGGGGGCTGATATACGCCAACACCCGCCGCGCCAAGAGCGGCACGGTCAACGTCGCGGTCGATCCGGTGGACGGCGGCAAGCTCCCGGCCAACGAACTCGCCGCCCAGATGGGATACGGGGCGTTGCTGCGTTCCTACCGGTTCGGCAAATACCGGACCAAGGAAAAGGACTCGGCCAAGCCGATCCTCAAATCGATCAAGTTCGGCTGCCCGGGACACCTCAATGCCCGCAGGAGCTACAACGTGCTCGGCAAGATCGCCGACGGCGTCTTCTTCACCCGCGATCTGGTCTCGGAGCCGCCCAACATTCTCTACCCCGAGTCTCTCGCCAACGAGGCGAAGAAGCTCGAGAAGCTCGGGGTCAAGGTCGAGATTCTGACCGCCGCCCGGATGAAGCGTCTGGGCATGGGCGCGCTGCTCGGCGTCGCGCAGGGCAGCGTCCGCGAGGCGCGGATGGTGGTCATGCAGTGGAATGGCGCGCCGAAGCGCGGGAAATCCGAGGGCTCCCGGGCGGACGCGCCCATCGCCTTTCTCGGCAAGGGCGTGACCTTCGACACGGGCGGCATCTCCATCAAGCCGGCGGCCGGCATGGAGGACATGAAGTGGGATATGGGCGGCGCCGGCGTGGTGATCGGCCTCATGCGGGCGCTCGCCGGCCGCAAGGCCAAGGCCAATGTGGTCGGCGTGGTCGGCCTGGTGGAGAACATGCCGGGCGGCAACGCCCAGCGGCCGGGCGACATCGTCACCTCCATGTCGGGCCAGACCATCGAGGTGCTGAACACCGACGCCGAAGGGCGCCTCGTGCTGGCCGATGCGCTCTGGTACTGCAAGGAGCGGTTCAAGCCCAAGTTCATGGTCAATCTGGCCACCCTGACCGGCGCCATCATCGTCAGCCTCGCCGATCAATATGCGGGCCTGTTCTCCAACAACGACACGCTTTCCGGCCGGTTGACCAAGGCCGGCGAAGCGGTGGACGAGAAGCTTTGGCGAATGCCCATCGGAGACGGCTACGACCGGATGATCGACAGCGACGCGGCCGATATGAAGAACATCGGCGGACGCGGCGGCGGCAGCATTACCGCGGCCCAGTTCCTTCACCGGTTCGTCGGCAAAACCCCGTGGGCGCACCTGGATATCGCCGGCGTCACCTGGTCGAAGAAGGACGCGCCCACCGTTCCCAAGGGCGGCACGGCCTTCGGGGTCCGGCTGCTCGACCGGCTGGTGAAGGACCACTACGAAAGCAAGTAGCGCCTACTCACTGCCAAAGGCGGCAAAAATATGGCACCGTAGGGCGATGACCGAGGTGTCCTTCTACCATCTGCAGCGCTCGCCGCTGGAAGTCGTTTTGCCCAAGCTGCTGGAGAAGACCCTGGCGGCGGGCAAGCGGGCCGTGGTCATGGCGTCCTCGGAGGACCGGGTGGAGTCGCTGAACGCCATCCTGTGGAGCCAGGACCCCGGCGGCTGGCTGCCCCACGGATCGGCCGCCGACGGGTTTGCCGAGCACCAGCCGGTGTGGCTGACCGCGACATTGGAAAACCCCAACCGGGCCGACTTCCTGTTCCTCACCGACGGCGCGGCGGTTGAGGATCCGAGCGGCTATGAACGGTGCTTCGACCTGTTCGACGGCAATGACGACACGGCGGTCGAGGCGGCGCGGGGCCGCTGGAAATCCCTGGCGGCCGCCGGTCACGCACTTACCTATTGGCAGCAGAATGTCTCGGGCGCCTGGGAAGAGAAGGCCGGCGCTTAGGAACCGTCAGGTGGGCAACACCGCGAATCCCCAAGACCCTTGCCACGCTCCGGCCATATGTATATAAGCGCCCCGGTTTTCAGGGGTTCCCCGCAGCTTTGTATCCGGAGGGATCACGTTTCACCCGATTCTAGAGGCAACCACGAGGTTCGATGCAATGGCCGTCGAACGTACACTTTCGATCATCAAACCGGACGCCACCCGGCGCAATCTCACCGGCCAAATCAATGCCCGGTTCGAAGAGGCCGGTTTGCGGATCGTCGCCCAGCGCCGGGTCCGCCTGACCCGGGAGCAGGCGGAGCGGTTTTACGACGTACATGCCGAGCGGGCGTTCTTTGACGATTTGTGCGACTTCATGATTTCCGGACCGGTGGTGGTTCAGGTCCTCGAAGGCGAGGAGGCCATTGCCAAGAACCGCGAGGTGATGGGCGCCACCAACCCGGCCAACGCCGATGACGGCACGATCCGCAAGGATTTCGCCGAGAGCATCGAGGCCAACTCGGTCCACGGTTCCGATGCGACGGAAACCGCGGCCCGCGAGATCGCCTTCTTCTTCAGCGAACTGGACATCGTCGGCTAGCTTGCGGGATTGACAACCGGGGAGGGCGCCTCCGCCGTCCCGCTAATCTCCACCCTGTTTCCGGCCACCTTGACCCGGCCCTCGGCGATCATCCGGACCGCCATCGGATACAGTTTGTGCTCTTCGGCCAGAATGCGCGCCGCCAAATCCCCGGGCGTGTCGCCTTGCAGGACAGGCACGGCGGCCTGCGCGATGATCGGGCCGTCGTCCATCTCCGGCCTCACGAAGTGGACGGTGCAGCCGGAAAACCTCACGCCCGCCTCGATGGCCCGCTCGTGGGTGTGAAGACCCTTGAACGCCGGCAGAATGCTGGGGTGGATATTGATCAGCCGGTCCCGCCACCTGCCGACGAAGTCGCCGGTCAGCAGCCGCATGAACCCGGCAAGACAGACGAGCTCGATGGATCGGGCGGAAAGCGCCGCGTGGACCGCATCCTCGAACGGTTCCCGGCCCTCGAAGTCCCGATGATCGATGGTCTCGGCCGGTATGCCCGCCTTGGCGGCCCGTTCGAGACCGGGAGCATCCGGTACGTTGGAGATGACGAGGGCGATCTCGGCCCCCAACTCTCCCGCCGCCGCGGCATCGATCAGCGACTGTAGATTGCTGCCGCGCCCGGAAATGAGGACGGCGATCTTCATCCGCCGAACACGTCCCCGAGGCCGTGAATGCGGACCCGGTCCGCATCGCCGTCGCGGCGGACCACTTCGCCGATGGCGCTGATGGTCTCGCCGGCCGCCTCCAGCGCCGACTTGATCTCCGCCGCACGGTCCGCCGGGCACAGCGCCACCATGCCGATGCCGCAATTGAAGGTCCGGGCCATTTCCCGAGGCGCCACGCCGCCGGCCTCGGCCAGCCAGGCGAATACCGGCGGCAGGTCCCACGCCCTGGCGTAGAGATCGGCGCCAAGACCCTCCGGCAGCACGCGGGGAATGTTGTCGAGCAGTCCGCCGCCGGTGATGTGCGCAATGGCGTGAACGCCGCCGGCGCCGATGCCGGCCAGCGCCGCGCGTACATAAATCCGGGTCGGGGTCAGGTAGGCCTCGCCGATGCTCTGCCCGGGCGCGAAGGGGGCCGGATCGTCGAAGGTCAGGTCCGCGTTTTCGGCCACTCGCCGGGCCAGGGAAAAACCGTTGGAATGCAGGCCGGCACTGGCGAACCCCAGTACGACGTCGCCTTCCCGGACCGCATCGCCGGTGAGCAGGGCGTCGCGCTCCACGGCGCCGACCGCGAAGCCCGCGAGATCGTAATCGCCGTCGGCGTACATGGAGGGCAGTTCCGCCGTTTCGCCGCCGATCAGGGCGCACCCGGCCTGCCGGCAGCCGTCCGCAATGCCGTTGATGACGGCGGCGGC
Organism: Rhodospirillales bacterium; assembly: GCA_022822205.1. Lineage (GTDB taxonomy): Bacteria > Pseudomonadota > Alphaproteobacteria > Rhodospirillales > UBA2165 > JAJDXO01. The sequence goes on from JAJECC010000129.1 coordinate 68,658, forward strand.
CACCGCCGGCTCCAGCCGCCCGGTGCCGAAGTAATCCAGAAAGAACAGCGGTTCGGCGCCCTGGACCACCAGATCGTTGACGCACATAGCGACGAGATCGATGCCGATGGTGTCGTGGCGCCCCATCGCGGCCGCCACTTTCAGCTTGGTGCCGACGCCGTCTGTGCCGGAAACCAGGATGGGGTCCCGGTAACCCGCCGCCTTGAGGTCGAACAGGGCGCCGAATCCGCCGAGCCCGGACATGGCGCCCGGCCGGCCGGTGGCCTCGGCCGCGGGCCGGATGGCGTCGATCAGCTCATCCGCGGCATCGATGTCGACGCCGGCATCCTTATAGTTCAGGGTGAATTCCACCGGTCTGCCGTCGTGCCCGAATTTCCGCTTGGCGCCGCCCTTGGAAATGCCTTCCTCCATCGTTTCTACGTGCTAAATTAGCCGCCCACGAAGGCCGAAAACATACTTGATCCGGGGCGGTTTGCAATGTTCGGAGGACGTATCTCGCTCGGCGTCTCGCCAGGCGCCGGGATGCCGCTGACGCGCGAACGGCGCGCGCGCGCCCTGCATGCCGCGGCGGTCTTCGGATTCGCATTGGCCCTGGCGGTTGCCCCCGCCGGCGGTGCCGCGACCGCGCGGGATGTGTTCGAGGTTTCGGGCGTGGCCGTCGATGTGACGGCGGAAACCGCCGCCGCCGCCCGGGCGCGGGCGCTGGCCTCCGGAGAACAGCGCGCCTTCGAAATTCTCCTCGATCGTTTGACGCTGAAGTCGGATATCGACCGCCTGCCGGTGCTGAGCGCCGCGGACCGCGCCGAATTGGTCCAGGACCTCTCGGTCGCCGATGAGAAAACCTCCGCCGTCCGGTATCTCGCCGAACTGACATTTCGTTTCAAGCCGCGCGAGGTGCGTCAACTGCTTCGCGACTTGGCCATCGATTTCGCCGAAACCCCAAGCAAACCGGTGCTGGTGCTGCCGGTCTACCGCGCCGCGGGCGTGGTCGTGCTGTGGGACGACCCCAACCCCTGGCGGGAGGCGTGGCGCGGCATGGGCGGGCCCGACGCCTCGGCCGGTCTGGTCCCGATGGAGCTTCCGGCAGGCGACTTGGCCGATATCGCGGCCATCGGCGCGGAGCAGGCGGCCGCCGGCGACCGTGCGCGCTTGAAAGCGCTGTCGCGGCGTCACGGAACCGGCGACGTGATTGTCGCCCTTGCCGAACTTGCGGCGGCGCCCGGCGGGGCGCCCTCGATTTCCATCACCGTCAACCGTTATGGCGACTCGGTTTCCGAGCAGGCCATCGTCACCGGCGTCACCGGCCGGCCGGGCGAGGCGGTTGAGGCGGTCCTGCGGCGCGCGGCGGCCCGGATTGCCGATGAGATCGAGGACCGGTGGAAAGCCGACAACCTTCTACAGTTCGAACGCAGCGAAATCGTGGCGGTCGTGCTGCCGATCAAGTCGCTCGGCGATTGGGTGACGGCCCGGTCCAGGCTGGGGCGGGTGGCGGTCGTCGACCGCGTCGATCTTGTCCTGCTGTCCCGTGACGAGGCGCGCCTCAACATTCAATATCTCGGCGATATCGACCAGCTGGCGCTGGCGCTGGCCCAGGCGGACCTCAGTCTCCGTGAGGAAGAGGGCAACTGGATCCTCGAACTGGATTCGGGCGGTGCGCCGCCCGCGGTGGCCCCGCCCAACCAGGGCTGAGGCGAGATGCGCCAAACGCTGCGGATCAACATACCCAATCTCATCAGCTTCGCCCGGCTGCTGTCGGTGCCGCTGGCGGTTTGGCTGATCCTCAGTGACGCCTATCTCTGGGCCTTTTGGGTTTTCCTTGTCGCCTGCGCAAGCGACGCGGCAGACGGCTTCATCGCCAAGCGTTTCAACTCGGAAACCGTACTCGGCGGATTTCTGGACCCGGTCGCCGACAAGGCGCTGCTGGTCAGCGTGTTCGTCGCCCTGGGACACGCCGGATTTCTGCCCACCTGGCTGGTCATCCTGGTGGTGTTCCGGGATGGGCTGATTCTCCTCGGGGCGTTGCTTTATCATGTGCTTTATCAGCGGCTGTCCATGGAGCCGCTGCTGATCAGCAAATTGAATACGACGGTGCAATTTCTTCTCGTCCTCGGCGTCCTGGGCATGGCAGGCTACGAGTTGGAGGGCCGGACAGTCGTGGAATTGATGATATATGCGGTCGCGGCGACCACCTTTGCGTCTGGCACCGCCTATGTTTGGGTTTGGGGCCGGCGCGCCTCGGTATTGGAGCCCGGCGAGTAGATGACGGCGCGCAATCAAATCCTGGTCTGGATCGGCGTCCTGGCCGCCTTGGCCGCCGCCCTGACGCTCACCGGCGGTATTCTGCTCCCGTTCGTGGCCGGAATGGCGGTCGCCTATTTTCTCGATCCGCTTGCCGACCGGCTGGAGGCGTGGGGGACGTCGCGAACCGTCGCCACCGTCATCATCACCCTGATCTTCTTCGCCCTGTTGATTCTGGCGCTGGTGCTGCTGGTGCCGCTGCTTCAAGGGCAGGTCCTCGCCTTCGTCGAGAAACTGCCGCAACTGGTCAATTCCTTCCTCGCCTCGATCGCGCCGCTCCAGGAACGGGTCGAAGGCCTGATTTCCAGCGGCCGGTTGGAGCAGCTGCGCGATGCCGCCCAATCCTCCGCCGGCACGTTGATCGCGTGGGCCGGCGGCGTGCTTGCCCGGATCTGGCAGGGCGGCCTTGCCTTCTTCAATTTGCTGTCCCTGGTGGTGATCACGCCGATCGTCAGCTTCTACCTGTTGCGCGATTGGGACCGCATCGTCGAACGGGTCGACGGCTGGCTGCCCCGCCGCCACGCACCGGCCATCCGCGAAATCTTTGCCGACATCGATACCACCGTTGCCGGCTTCGTCCGCGGGCAGGGGACCGTCTGCCTGTTTCTCGCCGTCTTCTACGGGGCCGGCCTGACCATCGTCGGGCTGGATTTCGGGCTGACCATCGGATTGGCGACCGGCCTGATCTCCTTCGTTCCCTATTTCGGGATGCTGGTGGGGATGGGTGTCGCGTTCGGCGTCGCGTTCGCCCAGTTCACCGAAGTTCTGCCGTTCGTCCTCGTTCTTGCCGTATTCATGGCCGGCCAAATGGTCGAGTCCATGTTCCTGACGCCCAAGCTGGTGGGCGACCGGGTGGGCCTGCATCCGGTCTGGGTGATTTTCGCGCTGCTCGCCGGCGGCGCCATCTTCGGCTTTACCGGCGTGCTGCTCGCCGTGCCGGCCGCGGCAACCATCGGCGTGCTGATCCGGTTCTTTCTCCGCCGGTATCTGGAGAGCCCGCTCTATGGCGCCGGCGGCGATGAGGCCGGCAACGACCCGGATGCATGACCGGCGCCCGGCAGCTTCCGCTCGGCTTTGATCATCGGCCGTCGATGAGCGGCGCCGACTTCCTGGTGACAGCGTGCAATCGGGCGGCGGTGGCCTGGCTGGACAAATGGCCGGACTGGCCGGGACCCGCCCTGGTGGTTCACGGGCCGCCGGCCAGCGGAAAGACGCATCTGGCGCATGTCTTTCAGGCCCAGACCGGCGGAACGCTGGTTCCGGGCGGCGCGCTGAACGACGGCGATGTCCGGGCGGCGGAGCGCGACGGGGGCGTGGTGATCGTCGACGACGCGGACAGATCGGCGGACGAGGCCATCCTCCTCCATCTCTACAATGTGGCGGCGGACGCGGATGGTCACCTCCTGCTCACCGCGGCGACTCCGCCGGCCCGATGGGACATCGGCCTTCCCGATCTGGCGTCCCGGCTGCGCGCCGCCCCCTCCGCCGGCATTCGTTTGCCCGATGAAGATCTGATGGCGGCGGTCCTGACCAAGCGGTTTTCCGATCGCCAGCTGCGGGTCGATCCGGCGGTGATCTCGTTTCTGCTGCCCCGCATCGAGCGGTCCTTTACCGCGCTCGAGAAGCTGGTCGACGATATCGACCGAGCATCACTGGCGGAAAAGCGCAACGTCACCCTGCCGTTCGTACGGAAACTGCTCTAGTCCCTCTCCAGGTCTGCGGGGCGGACGAAAGCCTCCAGGGTTCCGGCGCCGGGACCGGCATCGCGCCACGTTCCGGCCCCGAATGAAATGACCGACAATGCCGCTGTCGGGTACTTGGCCTGGAGCCTGGACAGTGCGTCCGGCGCGCCATCGCCGATCATCATGTGCGCCATGGATTCCAGTCCCGGATTGTGGCCGAGCAGCATGACCGCGGCGGCCGTATCGGGGAGCCCCCGCAGGCGATTGAGCATCACGAACGACGATGCCCCATAGAGATCGTCTTCGAATTGCGCGTCATGCGTCCACGAGGCGTGCCGTTCGAGGATACTCAGCGTCTCCCGCGTCCTGGCCGAGGGGGAGGACAGGATCAGTTGCGGATGGTGGCCGTTCCTGTCCATGAATTCGCCCATCAGCGCGGCGGCGCGCCGGCCGCGCCTGTTCAGGGGACGGTCGAAATCGCTCAAGCCTTCGTTGGCCCAGCTTGATTTGGCGTGTCGGAGCAGATAAAGGCGCTTCAAGAGGACTTCCCGGACCGTTTCCGGCAGAGAATGGCCTATTCCACCCGCTGCCTCCACCACTTTGCATGCTTTCGGACACCCGGCGGCCGGGGTAAAATCCGTTCCGGGTCAAATCGATCACCGGAAGAATTCTTGAACATTCGCGAATCGTGGTATTCGGAAACGGTCAGAAACCGCCATCGCCGAAGGCCAAGGTGTACATCTTATCCGCCGACTGGATGCCCCGAAATCCCGACCGGCGCGTCGCGGATGCCGCGGCCGGTCCCGGCCCGGGATTGAGGCGCGGACCGCAAACCATATGAGCGCCGGGATTTATTCTCTCGCGGACAAGGCCCGGACCAAGCCGCTGTCGCCGGAAAACGGCGCCGGGCGTATCGCCATCGTCGATATCGGGTCCAATACGGTTCGTCTCGTGGTTTACGACTCTCTCAGCCGCCTGCCGGTTCCCATCTTCAACGAGCGGGTCACCTGCGCGCTGGGCCGCGGCCTGAGCAAATCGGGAAAGCTCAGCCCTGATGGCGTAAAGCTCGCCATGTCGGCGCTGACCCGGTTCATCAACCTCACCGAGGAGATGGAAGTCGGCCAATTGGAACTGCTGGCGACCGCCGCCGTTCGGGAGGCGGAAGACGGCCCGGCGTTCGCGGCGCGGGTTGGGAAACGCTTCGGGCGGGCGGTCCATGTCCTGAGCGGCGATGAGGAAGCACGGCTCGGGGCGACCGGCGTTCTCAGCGGGGTGCCCGACGCCGATGGTCTGGTCGGCGACATGGGCGGCGGCAGCTTGGATCTGGTCTCGCTCAACCGGGGAGACTTCGGCGAGAGCTGCTCGCTTCCCCTCGGGCACCTCCGGATTGCCGAGGATTCCGGGGGCGACGTGATCAAGACCCGCGATCTGGTCGACGAGGCGCTCGACCGGCTGCCCTGGCTCACCGACTACCGCGGGCGCCGGGTCTATGCCACCGGCGGCGCCTGGCGGGCGCTTGCACGGGTCTCGATCACCCAGAAGGACTATCCTTTGCATGTGCTCGACGGCTATTCCGTGCCCGTCGACACGGCGATTGAAATGACCCGGGTTCTGGCGGGCCTCGGCCGCAAGTCCCTGGAACGTATTACCGGCGTCTCCCGGCGCCGGGCCGAGACCTTGCCCTTCGCGGCCATGGCCATGAACCGCCTGCTGGAGCGCGCCCAGCCGGAACAGTTGGTGTTCTCGGGCTACAGCATGCGGGAAGGGAAGCTGTTCGAGATGCTGAGCGATGAAACCCGCCGCGAGGATCCGCTGATCAGCGCGTGCGAGGGATTCGCCCGGCGCGGCGGCCGGTTTTCGGTCCATGGCGAGGAGGTGGTGTCGTGGCTCGAACCCTTGTTCCCCGATGCTTCCGCCGATGACAGGCGGTTGTGCCTCGCCGCCGCGCTGTTGAGCGATATCGGGTGGGCGGACCATCCCGACTATCGGGCCCTCCACTCGTTCCTGAGGGTATTGCGGCTGCCGATTGCCGGATTGACCCACGGCGATCGCGCGTTCCTGGCTTTGGCGGTTTTCGTCCGCTACGACGGCGGCCGCCGCCAGTACGAAGTCGATCAAATCCGGCCTCTGCTGACCGAGGACCGGGAACACGCCGCGGCGGTCCTTGGCCTGGCGCTGAGGCTGGCCCACGTCATTTCGGGCGGCGTGCCGGGCTTGCTGGAAAAGACCGGCTTGTCGCTTACCAGATCGAACCTGACGCTGGGGTTGGCGCCGAACCGGAAACTGTTCCACAGCGAGGCGGTGGAGCGGCTGTTCCGCGACCTCGCCAAGACCCTCGACGTGAAACCGAAGATCAGTTAGTCGGCCTCGGGCTCCAGTTCGACGATCTCGAGCTTCCGCCCGGCGACGAGGACGGCGATATCGCCGCGCTTCAGGGCGAGCGCGTCGTCTCCGAAGATCTTCCGCCGCCATCCGGCGAGCGCCGGGACGTCGGCCTTGTCGCCGAAGGCCGCCAGCCTCTCGATATCGTCGCTGTTGGCCACCAGGCGCTGCGCCACGTGATGCTCCTCGCACTTCATCTTGAGCAGCACTTTCATCAGGTCCGACACCGGACCCAGTCCGCGGGGCAGCGGCTCCTTCCTTTCGGGCCGGGGGCAGTCCCCGATGGGGACGGCGAGGCCCCGTTCGACGGCCTCCAGAATGGCGGCGCCGGCCTCTCCCTCGGCCATCCGCTTGCCGAGGCCGCGGGTGCGCGCAAGCTCGCCGGCCGACCGGGGTGCGTGGTGGGCGATTTCGACCAGGGCCTCGTCCCTCAGGACCCTGTTGCGGGGCGTATCCCGGGCCTGGGCCTCAAGCTCGCGCCAGCCGGCCACCTCCCGGAGGACGGCGAGAAAACGAGGTTTGGCGGATTTGCTCTTGACCCGTTTCCATGCCTGATCCGGTTCGGTCACGTAGGTGCCGTGGGTGGTCAGGGTGCCGATTTCCTCATCCAGCCATTCCCGGCGCCCGTTGTCGCCGAGCTTGCCGGACAGCTTGCGGTAGACGGTCCTGAGGTGGGTGACGTCGGCCAGGGCGTAGTTGATCTGCTTGTCGGTCAGCGGCCGGTGCGACCAGTCGGTAAAGCGGGACGACTTGTCGATTTCGGCGTTGGCCAGTTTTCGGACCAATGTCTCGTAGCCGACGGAATCGCCGAAACCGCAGACCATTGCGGCGACCTGGGTGTCGAACATGGGCGCCGGCAGTTCCCCCGCCAGGTGGTAGAAAATCTCCAGATCCTGACGGGCCGCGTGGAAGACCTTTTGCACACCCGGATTGCGCATCAGCTCGAAGACCGGCGTCAGATCGATGCCGTCGGCCAGCGCATCGATGGCGGCGGCTTCGCCGTCTCCCGCCATCTGAATGACGCAAAGCTGCGGCCAATAGGTGCTCTCGCGCATGAACTCTGTGTCGACGGTGACGAATTCTTCGTTTGCCAACCGGCCGCAGAGTTCGGCCAACGCGGTATTGTCGGCGATCAGGGACATTGCCGCCGTTCTACACGGATTCGGGGGGCGTCAAAAGCACGGATAGTACCTCACGCCGCGATTACAGCCGGGACCGGGATGTCAACCGTTCTCCATGCCCCTGGCGATGGCGGCGGCCGAGTCTTGAATTTCCTCGAGATGTCGCGTGGCCATCTCCTCGACGGTCGCCGCGGGCCGGGACCAGAAGACGATCAGCGATCCATGGGTCACACCGCGGGTTCCCACCGGTACCGCCATCGCGGTCAGCCCGTCGTCGAAATGTTCGTCGGTATGGCCGGATTGACCCTGGTAGCCGGGCGCCCGGATTGCGTATCCCCGATCGCGCACCCGGCGCAGGAGTTCGTCGAATTCCCGGCGGCCGTCCGCAAGCGGGGTGAAGGCGGACGGGGCATCGGCCGCCTGTTGGAGAATTTCCTCGTACTCTTCCCTGGGACAGTGCGCCAGATAGGCGCGGCCGGCGGCGCTGGCGAAGATATCGATCCGTTCGCCCAGCCGTGCGAGAACCGGCCCAAACCGGAATGGGCTCTGGTTGCGGCTCGATTCGATGGCCACCATATGGCGGCCCTTCTTGATGGCCAGATCGGCGGGCCACCCGATCCGATGTCGGACACTGTCCAACACCGATCCTCCGATCTCCGCCAGCCGCTCCGCTCTGGCATCCAGCAGCGCCTGAAAGCTCAGTCCGGCCGAAATTCTGTAAAGGCCGTCCGCCAGACCCTTGCGGATCAGGCCGCCCTCGTGCAGCGTCAGGACGATGCGCAGAACAGATGACTTGGGCAGGTCGACCGCCTTGGCGATCTGGCCCAATGTCATGGGCGAGCGGGTGTCCAGGAGTTTCAATACCCGGACGGCACGCTCCACGGAACGGATGGTTTTGGTTGCGGCCATGCTTTCGATTTACCCACGACAATGTTTGTGTCACCCGGTGACAAGGGCATTGTTCTTCATTGAGGAACCGGTTTCAACCGTTGTACCAATTACCGGTCAGTCTGGAGGGGCGGGAATAGGGCGTAGCTCCCGTCCCCGCGACTTTGCGGCGCTCCGGCGCCGAAGGGGATACGCAGGACCGGATTATTCCCCTAGGATTTCCAACCGCCGCCAAGCCAATTGAACGAAACGCGCTTCATGGGAGACATTCATGTTTAAGTTCATTTCCAAATTCATTTCCAAGTCCGGTGTGCTCGCGGCGGGCGCCGCGATGCTCGCCGGGTCGTTCTTCTCCTCCTCGGCCGCCGCCGAGACCAAACTGCTGTTCAATATCTTCGTGCCGCCGAAGCATCCGTTCAAAGTCGGCATGTTCGAGCCGTGGGCGAAGGACGTGATGCGGGTTACCGAGGGCCGGGTGAAGGTGGAATTCACCACCGCCAGCCTCGCCCCGCCGCCCAAGCAGTGGAACATGGTGTCCAAGGGCATCGCCGACGTGGCCATGCTGGCCAACAACTTCGAGTCCGGCCGCTTGAAACTGCCGAACCTCGCGCAGATTCCGTTCGGCGCCTCCTCGGCGGAGAAGCGCGGTCTCGCCCTGTGGCGGACGCACGTGAAATACCTCGCCAAGGCCAACGAGTACAAGGGAATCAAGCTCCTGGGGCAATGGACGGTGTCGGCCGCCAGCATCCTGGCCGACAAGCCCATCCTCAAGGTCGGCGACCTCAAGAATTACAAGGTCTGGGCGATCAACGGCATTCCGAACGCCATGATGAAGTCGCTGGGCGCGGTTGTCGTGTCGGTGCCGGGCGTGCAGATGTTCAACGTCGTTTCCAAGGGCGTCGTCAAGGGTTCGGTGACGTCCCACTATCCGCTGATGACCTTCAAGCTGATGCCCTACATCACCGACATCACCGACATTCCGGGCGGCTTCCAGTCGAACAACTTCTCGCTGCTTCTCAACGAGAAGAAATGGAACGGGCTGTCGGCCAAGGACAAGAAACTGGTCGAAGGCGTTTCCGGCGATACCGTCGCGGTCAATGCCGGCAAGCGGGTCGATTTCCTGAATGACAGGGCGAAGGAGGCGGCGCTCAAGAAAGGGATCAAGTTCCACCAGGCCAGCCCCGGGTTCGTCAAGGAAATCCGCGCCAGGACCCAGTTCGTCGTCGACGACTGGCTGAAGGTCGCCGGTTCCAAGGGCATCGACGGCAAGGCCGCCTTGGAATACTTCAAGTCCCAGTTCTAGGACCCGGAACTTGTCCGGCCGGGAAATCGCGGGCGTCCCCCGACGGGGCGCCCGCGGCGCATCATGGCTGTTCACCGCGCTGAAATTGCTGGCGGCGGCGAATATCTTCGCCATGGCGATGCTGACCTTCCTGGACGTTATCGGCCGCTATGTCTTCAGCGCGCCCATACAGGGCACCTTCGAGATCGTCGGCCTGCTCCTGGGCGTGGTCGCGTTCTCCGCCCTGCCGCTGGTGACCTGGGAGCGGAGCCACATCACCGTGGACCTGTTCGACAATTTCTTCCGCGGTTCCTTCCGCAAGGCGCAGCAGCTGATCGTCTTGATCGCCAGCGCGGTGACCATCGCCTTTTTCGCCGAGCGGCTCTATGCGGCCGCGCTCGACGAGGCGCAGGCCAACTTCGTGACCGAGGATCTGGGCATCTCCCGGGCGCCGCTGATATACGGTCTCTCCGGCTTCAGCGTGATCACCGTCCTGCTGCTTCTGGTCATGATTTGGCGGTTCCTCACCGGCAGGCTCGCGGTGAAGCCGCCGAGCGGCCATCACGGCTCCGCCGATGAAAACGCGCCGTAGGCCGGGGGAAACCCGATAGATGGTCACGACGCTCATCGGCTTCGGCATCCTTTTCGCCGTTGCGTTTTTCGGCTTTCCGCTCGGCTTCGCCATGCTGGCGGTCGGCGGTATCGGGTTCGGCATATTGCGGGGCGTCGAGCCGGCCCTCGAAATGGTGGTTCAGCAGATTCTCGATATCGTGCTGAACACCAATTTCGCGGTCCTGCCCATGTTCCTGCTCATGGGGGCGTTCGTCCACCGGGCCGCGCTCTCCGATGATCTCTACGAGGCGGCGGACGCCTGGCTCGGTCATTTCCGGGGCGGGCTCGCCATGGCGACAATCGCGGCCTGCGGCGGGTTCGCGTCGGTTTCCGGCTCGTCCCTCGCCACCGCGGCGACCATGGCCAAGGTCGCCATCCCGTCCATGCGGAAATACAAGTACGCCGACAGCCTCGCCGCGGGCACCGTCGCCGCGGGCGGCACCATCGGCATCCTCATCCCGCCGAGCGCCGCCCTGATCATCTACGGCATTCTGACCGAGGAGGATATCGCGGCCCTGTTCACCGGCGGGGTCGTTCCCGGCCTGCTGACCATCGTCCTCTATATCGCCGTGGTGAAAATCGTCACCGCCGTCAAGCCGGAGATGGGCCCGCCCGGCGACCGCTCGGATTGGCGGCAGAGGTGGGTCAAGCTCGGCCGGGTCTGGGGCGTGGTGCTGCTCTTCGCACTGATTCTCGGCGGCATCTCATTCGGGGTGTTTACCCCCAACGAGGCCGGCGGCATCGGCGCCATCGGCGCCCTCCTGTTCGCCATGCTGCGCCGCAAGATGAACTGGCGGGTGTTTTTCGAATCACTGGTCGAGGCGTCGATGACCACCGCCCAGGTGTTCATGATCGCCATCGGCGCGCTGGTGCTGAACAACTTCGTCACCCTCGCCGGGATGTCGGCCGCCGTCGTCGCATGGGTGAACAGCCTCGCCTTCGAGCCGATCGTCGTGATGATGATCATTCTCGCCTTTTTCATCGTCCTCGGGACCGTCATCGAGGGCCTCGCGATGATCTTCCTGACCGTGCCCGTGTTCGTGCCGGTGGTCGAAGCCCTGGGCTACGATTTGATCTGGTTCGGGATCATCCTGGTCATGATGGTGGAGATTAGCCTGATCACGCCGCCCATCGGCCTCAACGTGTTCGTCATGAAGACCATGCTGCCCGACGTGCCGCTGGGAGACATCTTCAAGGGCATCGGACCGTTCTTCTGCGCCGATATCGCGCGCCTCGCCGTGGTTCTGTTCTTCCCGCCGATCGTCCTGTGGCTGCCGAG
>JAJECC010000125.1 GCA_022822205.1 Rhodospirillales bacterium
ACCTCGGGACTCACCCAGCGGGTCGCCGAAATGCGCATCGACGACGACCAGGATGCCGTATGGCTCAAGGTCAACGTGGACGGCAACGGCGCGTCGTGCCATGTGGGCTATCGCTCGTGCTTCTACCGCTCGGTGCCGACGGGCAGCGCGGAAGGACCGCTGACCCTGCGGTACGAAGAGACCGAAAAGGTTTTCGATCCCGAAGACGTCTACGGCGACGCCCCCAACCCGACCAAACTCTAAGCGATGTCCGGGCGGCGCAGGCAGAGAAAGCCCGGCCGCCGCAACGCCATTGCGGCCAGCCTGCGTTCACCCCTGTTCAAGATGAAGCGCGTGAAGGCCAAGCGGGGCAAGGGTGCCTACCGGCGGAAACCGAAACACGGCTCGGCCGAGAACGGCGGTTAGACCAATCCGGTAAAGCCGTTGGTAATGGGATAGCGGCGGTCGCGGCCGAATGCACGTGACGTGATCTTGACGCCGGGCGGCGCTTGGCGGCGCTTGTACTCCGCTCGATCGAGCATCTGCCACACCCGCCGGACGGTTGCCGGGTCATGGCCGCGGGCGACGATTTCGTCCACTGCCCGCTCGCCCTCGATCAGGCACTCAAGAATATCGTCGAGCACGTCGTAGGGCGGCAGGGTGTCCTGGTCGGTCTGGCCGGGTTTCAGTTCGGCGGACGGCACCTTGGTGATGATGCGCTCGGGGATCACCCGGCCCGCCGGGCCCAGGGCGTCCGCGGGATGGTGCTGATTGCGCCAGTTGGAGAGCTGGTAGACGGTGGTCTTGTAGACGTCCTTCAGCACCGAATAGCCGCCGCACATGTCGCCATACAGGGTGGCGTAGCCCACCGACATCTCCGACTTGTTGCCGGTGGTCAGCGCCATGTAGCCGAATTTGTTGGAGATCGCCATGACGATCAGGCCGCGCGAGCGCGCCTGAATATTTTCTTCGGTGGCATCCGGTTCCGTATCCTCGAAAATTCCGCTCAGCATTCCGCCGAAGGCGTCCATGGCCGATTCGATCCCGACCGTGTCGTAGCGCAGTCCCAACAAGCCCGCGCACTCGGCCGCGTCCTCAAGGCTCTCGTTCGAGGTATAAGGCGACGGCATCATCACGCAGTGGACCCGCTCGGGCCCAAGGGCATCCACCGCCACGGCCGCCGACAAGGCGGAATCGATGCCGCCGGACAACCCGAGAATTACCCCGGGAAACCGGTTCTTGTTCACGTAGTCCCGCAATCCCAGGGTCACCGCCCGGTAGATGTTCTCGATGGACGCTTCACCGTTCGCCGGCGCCGCCATGGCGCCCGGCGCGCACTCCCAGCCGTCCGCGCCCCGCGTCCATTCGGTGAGCACCGTTTGCTCGATCCAGGAGTCCGCCTGACATCTGAGGGACCGGTCGGCGCCGAGCGCGAACGAGGCCCCGTCGAAAACCAGCTCGTCCTGGCCGCCCACCTGATTGACATACAGCAGCGGCAGGCCGCTCTCGGTCACCCGGGCGACCGCCAGATTGAGCCGCTGATCCGCCTTGTCGACCTCGAAGGGGGAGCCGTTGATGACGACGAGAATTTCGGCCCCCGACTCTTCCAGGGTCTCGGTGACGTCGGCCTCCCACATGTCCTCGCACACCATGACGCCGAGCCGGACATCCCGGAACGCGATGGGACCCGGCATGGGGCCGGCATCGAATACCCGGTCCTCGTCGAACACCCCGTAGGTGGGCAGCAGGTGCTTATAGCGGCCGGTGGCAATCCCGCCGCCATCCAGCAGCAACGCCGCGTTATGGAGTCTGTCGCCGTCCCGCCATGGCGTACCGATCAAGAGCGCGGGCCCGCCATCCGCCGTCTCGGCGGCCAAGACCTTTATCCCCGCCTCGATCCGATCGACCAAAGCGGGTTTCCGGACCAGATCTTCCGGCGGATAACCGGAAACCGCGAGCTCGCCGGTGACCAGCAAGTCGGCGCCGGCAGCGGCCGCGTCGGCGCGGGCCCGGCGGATCAGGTCCAGATTGCCGTCGACCGCGCCGACGGTCGGATTGATCTGGCCCACGGCGATGGAAAGTCGATCGGTCATACGGGTCGCATTGTCGAGATTGCCGGGTCCGTACCGCCCTTCGGCGGGGCGTAACATGTAGAGATGGGCCTGTAGCGTGTCAACGCACCCCTGGTCATGGCGGCCATGCCCGGCGGAACGCCCGGAAATAATCCGGTCGAACAGTTACTTCCGAGACATGGCGGGCGACAAAAGGGGCGACGGGAAGACCTTCCGCGACGCGGATTGGGGAGACCTAGGAATTCCGCCCCAGCGTGGCCGCCGCTTTCCGGTGCGACGCCAACAGGCTCGGCACACGTTCCGGATCACCCCGGCCCCAGCCGCATTCCGACGACACGCCGTCCACTTTGACGACTTTTCGCGCGGCCGCGAGACGCGCCGCATCCCCGGCCTCGTCCTCGTGGTGGATCAGGCCGAGATAGAGATCGCAGCCCGCGGGCAGCTTCAGGTCCGCGAGCGCCGCGAAATAGGCATCGTCCGAGCGGTCCTTGGGCACCGGCAGGTGAATGAACTGCACGGAGCGGTTGACGGCCGCAACGATGCCGTTGGTCATTTCGACCATGTTGGCCGAGTCCCGGGGCTGCACGATGTGCTCGTCCCGGGGGCTGCCATAGCAGAGATGGTAGCCGAGCTCGGCTGGTTCGGGCACGGCGTCGCCGACCTCACCCAGCACCCGGAAAATCTCTTCCTTGTAGTCGGCCGGCTGGACATCGTAGTAGCCCTCCCACATGAGCACTTCCTGACAGACGTCCCATTGGAAGGCGATGCGGTCGTTGGGAAGCGCGGCAGAGATGCGTTCGACGGTTTCCACGACATGCCTGGTGTAAACCTCGATGAAGTCGTCCTGGGCGCCGGGGGCGACGTAGTTGTAGCCGGGCGCCAAGGGCGTCGGGATGGAAATCTGAAACTTGGTCCCGGACGGAATCACGCCGTCGTCCTGCAGCTTGCCGAACAACTCGAACGACGCGATGGCTTCGTCGCTGTAGGGCGTATTGAACGTCGCCGCCGAGACGTCGCTCCCGGGCTTGAAGCGATATTGGGGAATCTCCCTGAGCAGCACGCCGTCCCATTGGGTCCATTTGAGCGGCGGCGTGTCGGGGTCCTCCTCCATGTCCGGATGGTTGGCCAGCATTTCCTGCATGAAGCGAATCCAGCCGATCCGCTCGCCGGTTTCACCGTCGGGGAGGCGGGCGAGATGGTCGGGTACCGCGCCGGCCACGGTGCGAAAGACGTTCTCCGCATCATCGAGCGGGATCGACCCCACCAGGTGCACGATGCCGTGTGAATGTGCTGACATTTTGATCTCCCCGGAAATTCGTTCGCCACTGATCGTCTGCCGGACATGTTAGCCGGACCCGCCGCCCGGGCAAGCCCGGCTGATTGCAAGGGTGGGATTCATTCTGCAAGATACGGCTCAAATCCGGACGAATTTCACCAGGAGAGGGAACAGATGGGCCAGTTCGGAATTGGCCAGCCGGTGCCCCGCACCGAGGACCCGAGGCTGCTGACCGGCCGGGGCCAATATGTCAGCGACGTCAGCTTTCCGGACATGGCCTGGGGCTATTCGGTCCGCTCTCCCCATGCCCACGCCAAAGTCATCTCCCTCGACATCTCCGCCGCCGAAGCCGCGCCGGGGGTGCTGAAGGTCTTCACCCACCGGGACATCGAGGCGGCCGGGCTCGGCGTCACCAAGCCGCACTTTCCGCCCCGCAAACGGCCGAAGGATGGATCCGACGTCTACTGGGCGTCCCATCCCGGCCTGATTCCCGCCGGCGGCAAGGTCCGGGTGATCGGCGATCCGGTGGCGTTCGTGGTGGCCGAAACGCTGGCCCAGGCGAAGGATGCGGCGGAGCTGGTCGAGGTGGGATACGACCCCCTGCCCTCGGTCACCGAGACGGCCATCGCCACCGATGCGGACGCACCGCAACTTTGGGAGGACTATCCCGACAACATTTCCAACGTCTTCAATATCGGCGACAAAGAGGCGGTGGATGCGGCGTTCGACGGTGCGGCCCACGTCACCGGCCAACGCTTCGTCATCAACCGCATCTCGACCAACGCCATGGAAACCCGCGGCTGCGTCGGCGAGTTCGATGCGCGGGAGGAACGCTACACCATGTATTGCGACACGCAGTCGCCCCACGCGTCGCGCAGCGCCCTCGCCCGCGAAATCTTCAAGGTGCCGGAAACCCGGGTCCGGGTGGTGTCGCGGGATATCGGCGGCGCGTTCGGCCTGAAGGACGTCCACTTCCCCGAAAACCGGCTTTGCCTGCTTGCCGCCAAGGTGCTCGGCCGCCGGGTCAAGTGGGTGTGCGAGCGCTCGGAAGGCTTTATTTCCGATGACCACGCCCGCGACCAGGTGTGGGATGCGGAGCTGGCGCTCGACGATGCGGGCAACTTTCTCGCGCTCCGCTTCAAGAGCCGCTGCAATCTCGGCGCCTACATCACCTCGGGCTCCGCCATGGTGCCGACCTTCCTCAACCTCGGCGGGCTGGCGGGCGTCTACACCACCCCGGCGATCCATGTGGAAGTGACCTCGGTCTACACCAACACCCATCCGACCGGCCCCTATCGCGGCGCGGGCCGGCCGGAGGCGTCCTATGTCCTCGAGCGCCTCATCGATATCGCCGCCCGGGAGACCGGGATCGACAAGGGCGAGCTGCGCCGCCGCAACCTCATCCCGGCGGACGCGATGCCGTTCCAGACCGGCCTGGTGTTCAAATACGATTCCGGCGAGTTCGAAAAGAACCAGGACATGGCCCTGGAAATGGCGGACATCGCCGGCTTCGAGGCCCGCCGCCGGGAGGCCGAGGCCCGCGACAGGCTCCGGGGCTACAGCGTCATCCACATGATCGAGAGCGCCGCCAGCCCGCGGCCCGAACAGGCGGAGATCCGGTTCGATGCGGGCGGGACGGTCACGGTTCTAGCCGGGACCAAGTCCAACGGCCAAGGCCACGATACCATGTACAAGATCTTTCTCTCGGACATGCTGGGTATCGACAGCGACGATGTCCGGGTGGTCGATGACGACACCGACAAGGTGACTTTCGGGATCGGCACCATCGGGTCCCGCTCGGCGGTCGCCGGCGGCGGCGCCATGCGCATGGCCGCCGACAAGGTGATCGAAAAGGGAAAGAAAATCGCCGCCCATATGCTGGAGGCGGCGGAGGCCGACATCGAATTCGAGAACGGGAACTTCACCGTCGCCGGCACCGACAAGCAGGCCCATATCCAGGACGTGGCCCGCGCCTCGTTCAACGCCGTGGCCATGCCGCCCGGCGTGGAGATCGGCCTCTACGAGCGCGCCACCTACATCTCCGAAGCCGCCAGCTTCCCCAACGGCTGTCACATCTGCGAGGTGGAGATCGACCCGGATACGGGACGCACCGAAATCGTCCGCTATGTGGCCGTGGATGACGTCGGCACGGTGGTCAACGCCCTCACCCTCGAAGGCCAGGTCCATGGAGGCATCGCTCAGGGGGCGGGCCAGGCGCTGCTGGAAAACGTCGCCTATGACGGGGAAAGCGGTCAGATGCTGTCCGGTTCCTTCCTCGATTACGCCATGCCGCGGGCCGACGATTTCTGCGCCTTCGAAATCGGCAACAATCCGGTGCCCGCCAAGACCAACCTGTTGGGCATCAAGGGCGCGGGCGAGGCCGGAACCACCGGCGCCCTGCCGGCGGTGATGAATGCCGTCAACCATGCGCTCCAGCCTCTCGGCATCCGGCACCTGGAAATGCCGGCGACGCCCGAGAAGGTATGGCGCGCCATTCAGGACGCTCAAGCGGCGCAAGCCGCGGCGTAAACGGGAGAGAAGACATGAAATACCTTCACACCATGATCCGCATTTCGGATGTGGACGAGTCCCTCGATTTCTGGTGCGACAAGCTGGGTTTGGTGGAACTGCGCCGCCGGGAATCGGAAGCCGGGCGGTTCACGCTGATCTTCCTCGCCGCGCCGGGGGACGAAGAGGCGCAGCTGGAACTCACCTACAACTGGGACCCGGACGAGTATCCGGAGGGCCGGAATTTCGGTCACGTGGCCTACGCCGTCGACGACATCCACGCGACCTGCCGGAAGCTGATGGATGCGGGCGTCACCATCAACCGCCCGCCCCGGGAAGGCAAGATGGCCTTCATCCGCTCACCGGAGAACATCTCCGTCGAACTGCTGCAAAACGGCGACGCGCTCGAACCCGCCGAGCCGTGGAAATCGATGGAGAATACCGGGCACTGGTAGGCGGCGGGGCGCCTCAAGCCGCTTCCACCGCCTTGATGATGGCCTGACGCAACTTGGCATCGGGCATGGGGCCGGCGGCGGCGTCCATGTTTTCCCGGGCGTGATCGGGCCGCCGGGTCGCCGGGATGGCCACCGTGACCGCCGGGTGGGAAATCACGAACTTCAACAGAAGCTGCGCCCAGGTCCGGGCGCCCAACTCGGCGGCGAAGCCGGGAAGCGGCTCTCCGTCCAGACGATCGATCAAGCCTCCCCGGCGGAACGGGCGGTTGACGATCACGGCGATGCCCCTTTCGGCGGCCAGCGGCAACAGCCGGTCCTCCACCTCCAGATCGAGGGGATTGTAGGTGAGCTGCACGAAATCGAGCCGTTCCGACCTCATCACCCGTTCGAACTCCCGGTGGCTCCGGCCGTGGGACGTGGTGATCCCCACATAGCGGATTTTGCCTTGCTCCTTTCGCCGGTGAAGCTCGGCGAGGTGGGCTTCCCAATTCAGGAGATTGTGCACCTGGAAGAGATCGAGCCGGTCCTCGCCCCATAGGCGCCCGGAATTTTCGATCTGTTTGACGCCGCGGGCCGTAAACGGCGTCCACACCTTGGTGGCCGAAAAGACCTTCTCCGGGTTCCTCACCCGCTTCAGGCAATAGCCGATCACCTCTTCGGAGGCGCCGTACATGGGCGATGAATCCAGCATCCCGCCGCCGGCATCGATGAAGGTCTGCAGCACTCGTACCCGCTGAGCCCGCGCTCTTTCGTCGCGCCCGACGTTGAACGTCAGGTAGGACCCCATGCCCATGGCGGGGATGCGCTCGCCGGTCGACGGGATCACCTTGGCGAGCATCGGGGAAGCGTTCCCGGTCAACGGGAAGCCGCCCGTCAGCAATCCCGCACCCGCGGCGGCGGCGGTCAGGAAGCCGCGGCGCGACAGGCCCCGATCATTTTCTTTCATGCCCGGCACCATAACGAAAACGGCGGACCATGAGACCCGCCGTTTCGCAATTTCACGGGGATTTGACCCGATTCAGATCGTTGCCGCCACCGCCTTGTCGACACCGTTCACATGGCCGTTGGAGCGTTCCTCCTTCAGCCGTTCGGCGATCAGGAAGGTAAGTTCCAGGGCCTGACGCCCGTTGAGGCGCGGATCGCAATGGGTGTGATACCGGTCCGAGAGATCGGCCTCGGTGATCGCCTGGGCGCCGCCGACGCACTCGGTGACGTCCTTGCCGGTGAGTTCCAGATGGATGCCGCCCGGGTGGGTGCCCTCGGCCCGGTGGACGGCAAAGAAGCCCTCCACCTCCCGCAGGATGCGGTCGAAGTGGCGGGTCTTATAGCCGTTGGCCGATTTGACCATGTTGGCGTGCATGGGATCGCAGGACCAGACCACGTGTCGGCCCTCCTCCTTCACCCGGCGCACCAGGGCCGGCAGCACCTCTTCGACCTTATCGGCGCCCATTCGCGAGATCAGGGTGAGGCGGCCCGGCTCGTTTTCCGGGTTGAGGATGTCGATCAGCCTGATCAGGTAGTCGGGCTCCGTGGCCGGGCCGACCTTCGAGGCGACCGGATTGCCGATGCCCTTCAGGAACTCGATTTGCGCGTTTTCCAACTGGCGGGTCCGTTCGCCGCACCACAGCAGGTGGGCCGACGTGTCGTACCAGTCGCCGGAGGTGGAATCGACCCGGGTCATGGCCTGCTCGTAGGGCAGCAGCAGCGCCTCGTGCGAGGTGAAGAAATCGGTCTCCCTGATCTGCGGCGCGCTCTGGCTGGTCAGGCCGCAGGCCGCCATGAAGGCCAGGGTCTCGTCCAAGCGGTTGGCGAGGTCCGTGTAGCGCTCGCCCAGCGGCGAGTCGGCAACGAAACCCATGTTCCACTGATGCACCCGGTGGAGATCGGCGAATCCGCCCTGGGCAAACGCCCGCACCAAGTTGAGGGTCGACGCCGACTGATTGTACGCCTGCTCCATACGCTTGGGATCCGGTATCCGGGCCTCGGCGTCGAATTCGATGCCGTTGATGATGTCGCCCCGGTAGCTCGGCAACTCGACGCCGTCGATCGTTTCCGTCGGCGCCGAACGGGGCTTGGCGAACTGACCGGCCAGCCGGCCTACCTTGACGACCGGCAGGGCCGCGCCGAAAGTCAGCACGACGGCCATCTGCAGGACGATCTTGAACAGATCGCGGATGTTGTCGGGATGGAATTCGGCGAAGCTTTCCGCACAATCGCCGCCCTGGAGCAGAAAAGCCTTTCCCGCCGCAACGTCGGCGAGAGACCGCTTCAGGCGCCGCGCTTCGCCGGCAAAGACCAGCGGCGGATACCCGGAAAGCCGGGCCTCGACGTCGGCGAGTTCCTTGGCGTCCGGGTATTCCGGCACCTGTTCGATGGGTTTGCCGCGCCAGCTGTCCGGCGCCCACTTCACAGCCATTTTCCTATCCCCAGGAAATATTCTTTTCAGAGCGCGGGGTTATACGCCGGAACGCCGCGGAATTCCAGGGAAATAAGGTTGGGCCGCGGAACGATGACCCCCACCGAACGGCGGCGTAATCTATGTGAGAATCCGCTCCAGGGTCGACGGCACGAACAGGTCTTCCGGCTTGAGTTTGCGGTGCGCAACGCCTTGGGCATGGCCGAAGCGCAGGAAGGACTCGATGGTGGTCCGGTTGGGCTCGAGACCGTACGGAAACACGTCGCCGCCGAACAATTCCCGGGCCTCCAGGGCCGCGTCATAGCCCCACGGGATGGGATAGGCCGAGTGCGAGCCCCGCAGCGTCCGTTCGATGGCGTTGCGCTTCGACTGCTCGAACGCTTCGAGCAAATTGACCGCGACCCAGGGGTGCCCGGCCAACACCTCGTTGCGGACCGCAATTACGTGCATGATGGGAAAGATGCCGGTCTCCTTGAAGTAGGCGATCTCGGCTTTCCTGGAGTCCTTCACCAGCCGCCGCACCCGGCCGTCCCCGTCCCGGAACGGCTTGGGCGGCAGCGCCGTCATGGCGCAATCGATGCCGCCGTTGACCAGCAACTCGGAGAGGGAATACTTCGTGTCCGGCCGAACCCTGATGCCCTTGGGAAGCTTCACCGGCGACGGCTCGGGCCTGCCCGGCTCGTCGACGCCGGTCTGCACCCACTCGATCGATTTGAGATCGACGCCGCAGCTCTCGGCCAGCCAGCCACGGGAATAGATGCTGGCCGTCTGGGTCCATTCCGGGATGCCCACCCGCTTGCCCTTCAGATCCCCGGGCGATTTCAGCTTCGAGCCGCTGGGCACGTAGAAAGAGCTGATCCTGGCGACGCGGGACGGAAATACCGGGATCGCCGTCATGTCGTTGGCGCGGCGCGACACCATGGAGATGTAGCGGCCGAACGACATCTCGGCGATGTCGAAGTCCTCGTACTTCATCGCCCGCTGGAAGACGAAGTGCGGCTCTTCGAACAGCATGGGGATGATCTCGATCCCCTTGGCCTTGACCCTTCCTTCGGCCAGGTCCCGGACGTGGTCGTATTCACAAGCTGCAAAGGAAAGAGGAAGATCGGCCATTTGTTACTCCGCTGCCTGGACGCGTTCCGGGTTGGGGCGCTTCTCCCGCATGGTGACGAATTCCTCCGCCGCCGAGGGGTGGATGCCGGTCGTCGCGTCGAACTGCGCCTTGGTGGCGTCGCACTTGATGGCGATGGCGACGCCTTGGATGATTTCCGGCGCATCCAAGCCCACCATGTGCGCGCCGAGCACCCGGTCGGTGTGGGCGTCGACCACCAGTTTCATGAAAGAGCGCTCGTCCCGGCCCGACAAGGTGTGCACCAACGGCTTGAACCGGGAAACATAGACGTCGATGTCGCCGTAGCGGGCGCGGGCGACTTCTTCCGGGAGCCCGACCGAACCCACCGGCGGGGTCGAGAACACCGCCGACGGCACGTCGTCGTAGTCGACCGTCAGCGGATTGCCGTTGAAGTGGGTCTCGGCGAACGCCCGCCCCTCCTGGATCGCCACCGGGGTCAAGGCAATGCGGTCGGTGACGTCGCCGACGGCGTAGATGCTCTCGACGGAGGACTGGTTCCACTCATCCACCATCACGGCGCCGTTGCCGGCAAGCTCGACGCCCGCCTCCGCCAGGCCCAGGCCGGCCGTATTGGGCGTCCGGCCGGTGGCGTACATGACGAGGTCGGTCTCGATGATCTCGTTGCCGGCGCAGCGGAGCGTATAGACATCCCCGTCCTTTTCGATGGAGCGGATGACGGTCTCCGAGAGGACCTTGACGCCGCGCTTCTGCATTTCATCGGTCAGGTTCACCCGGATGTCGTGATCGAAGCCCCGAAGGATCGCCTCGGCGCGGATCACCTCCGTGACCTCGACGCCGAGCGCCGCGAAGATGCCGGCGAATTCGACGGCGATATAGCCCCCGCCGACGATCACCATCCGCTTGGGCAACTCCCTGAGTTCCAGCGCCTCGTTGGACGAGATCACATGCTCGACGCCCGGGATGTCCGGCGTCGACGGCCAGCCGCCGACCGCGACCAGTATCTTTTCGGCGGTCATGGATTTGCCGTTCACTTCCACCGTATGGGGATCGGTGAGGACGCCCCGCCCGTCGACCACCTCCACATTGTTCTCCCTCAGGATTCGGAGGTAGATGCCGTTCAACCGGTCGAGTTCGACATTCTTCGTGTCGATCATCCGCGCCCAGTCATGGGAAGCGCCGTCGACGGACCAGCCGTAATTGACCGCATCCTCCAGATGTTCCGCGTAGTGGGCGCCGTAGACCAGCAGCTTCTTGGGCACGCAGCCGCGCAGCACGCAGGTGCCGCCGACCCGCTCCTCCTCGATGATCGCCGTCCGCGCGCCGTAGCCGCCGGCGAGGCGGGTGCCGCGGACGCCGCCGGAGCCGGCGCCGATGGTGATGAGATCGTAATCGTACCTGGGCATGTAAATCGTTCCCCGGATGAGCGGCGCCGAACAGCGGCGACCAGGCTTTGGATGCAATGTAGTCCATGAATCCTTGACCTTCCAGTAACGGGTAGGGCTATGTAGTTGGAATGGAACGAAGAGTCCGGTTCGCCCTTGGAATTGGCCTCGCCGTCCTCGTGGCGGGGGCCGGCATCTACTACGCCGCCGGCCCGGGCAACGGTGCGACGTCGGCGGATGCCTCCGACCCCGCTTTGGTTGCGGAAGGCAAGATCGTCTACGCCGAACACTGCGCTTCTTGCCACGGCAAGAATCTGGAGGGGCAGCCCAACTGGCGGGCGACCTTGCCCGACGGGACCCTTCCCGCCCCGCCCCACGATGAGACGGGCCATACCTGGCATCACCCCGACCAGTTGTTGTTCGATTACACCAAGCTGGGCGGCGAGAAATTGATCCCCGGCAACGATTTCAACAGCGCCATGCCGGGCTTCGAGGAAAGTCTGTCCGACCACCAGATCTGGGCCGTGCTAGCATTCATCAAAAGCACCTGGCCGGCGAACGTCCGGCGGCGCCAGGAGATGATCGACCGGCGCAACGCCAATCAACGGAGCAGCCGATGAGGAAGTCTCCGATCCTGTCCCTGGCCTTCGGCGCGGCGATCCTGTTTGCCGTTGCGGCCAATGCCACTCATCCGGTCGACACGGGAAATCACCGTCAGGTATCCGCCGGCAAAAAAGTCTATTTGGAGAATTGCGCCGAATGCCACGGCGAGACTCTCCGGGGACCGGTCAATCCGGCGAAGTTCCCGAGGAACCTGATCCCGCCGCGGCTCGACGAGCGGGGACACGGATCCCATCATTCCGATCAGTACATGTTCAACCAAATTTCGGCGGGATCCGAGGACAAGGGCGGCAAACCGGTCAAGGACGGCATGCCGGCTTTCGGGTTTCGCCTCCACGATGCGCAGATTTGGGCGGTGATCTCGTACATCAAGAGCCGATGGCCTGCTTCGCTGCAGCGGAAGCAGAACGCCCTGAACCCGGGTCACGGGCCGGAGAACAAAAAGACCGGCGGACACGGCCGCAAATAGGATCAGCGGCCCTCGAACCCGGGGATCGGGGTAATGAGCGGCTCCCCGGCGAAGTGGGCGGCGAGGTTCTCCATCGCCGTTTTCCATTGCACCCGGATGGCCTCGCGGGTGACGCCGGCCCGGTGGGGCGAGAAAATCACGTTGTCCATCCGGCGCAGGGCCTCGGGCACACCGGGCTCGCCATCGACCACGTCCAGTCCCGCGCCGCGGATCGTCCCGGCCTCCAGGGCTGCGATGAGATCGTCGTTGGAAACGATGGAGCCGCGGGCGACGTTGATCAGGTAGCCGGCGGGCCCGAGCGCCGCGAGCACGTCGGTATTCACCATGTGCCTTGTTTCAGGACCTCCGGGCGCCGAGATCACCAGAACGTCCGAGGCGTCGGCCAATTCCAGAAGGCTCGGGTAGTAGGCATAGGGTGCATCGCCTTTATTCGGCTTGGTGTAGGCCACCTCCGGCCCGAAGGCCGAGGCCAGCCTGGCGATGCGCGAGCCGATACCGCCCAGGCCGACGATCCCGATCCTGCGGCCCCGCAGTTCCGGCACCGGCGGCGGGCCGAACTCCGGACCCCAGCGCCCGTCGCGGACGAAGGCGTCCGCCGACCGCAGCTCCCGGACGCACGCCAGCATCAGGGCGATGGCATATTCGGCGACGGCGTCGGCGTTCGCGGCGGGAACGAAGCTCGCCGTCGCACCCAATTCCCTGAACGCGTCCATGGCCATGCTCTGATAGCCGGCGCCCAGATAGGCGAGATGCTCAAGCGATGTCATTTCGCGGATCTGCTCCGGGCGCGGCCCCAGGATGGAAATGGCGATCATCGCCCGCGCCCTGGGCCCGGCCTCGGCGAGAAAGGCGTCCCGCTCCGGTCCCATTTCCATGGGCGCCACATGGAGCGTGTAGTGCTCCTCGAGGAGGGCGAAGAAATCCGCCTCGTGCTCGCTGGCGTAGAGAATATCGGGCTTCGGGATGGCCCCTACTCCACCGTCACGCTCTTGGCGAGGTTGCGGGGCTGGTCCACGTCGGTGCCCTTGATGACCGCCGTGTGATAGGCGAGCAGCTGCACCGGGATGGCATGGAGGATGGGCGAGACGAACGGATCGACGCGCGGAAGCGCGATGGTCGCCGCCGCGAGATCGCCGAGCTTCCCGGCGCCTTCGGCATCGGAAATGAAGATCACCCGCCCGCCCCGGGAGATGACCTCCTGCATGTTGGAGGCCGTCTTGTCGAACAGATCGTCCGAAGGGGCGATGACGATGACCGGCACGTTGTCGTCGATCAGCGCGATGGGGCCGTGCTTCATTTCGCCGGCGGCGTACCCCTCGGCGTGGATGTAGCTGATCTCCTTCAGCTTCAACGCGCCTTCCAGCGCGATGGGGTAGCTGGTGCCCCGCCCGAGATAGAGAACGTCCCGGGCATGAGAAACCTCGTAGGCCAGCGATTTCAGGCGCTCGTCGTGATTCAACACCTCCGCCGCCCGCGACGGCACCTCGGTGAGGGCTTCGGCGAGTTCGGCCTCGCGCGCCTCGCCGATGACGCCGCGGGCGCGGGCCATCACGACGGTCAGGCAAGCGAGCACGGTCAACTGGGTGGTGAACGCCTTGGTCGACGCCACGCCGATTTCCGGGCCGGCATAGGTCGGCAGGATGGCGTCCGATTCCCGGGCGATGGTGCTTTCGGGCACATTGACCACCGAGATCACCGTCTGCCCCTGTTCCTTGGCGTAGCGAAGCGCCGCCAGGGTGTCCGCCGTTTCCCCGGACTGGGAGATGAACAGGGCGAGACCGCCCGCCGGCATGTCCATGGCCCGGTAGCGGAACTCGGATGCGATATCCGCTTCCACCGGCACCCGGGCGATACTTTCCAGCCAATATTTGGCGGTCAGCGCGGCGTAGAAGGCGGTGCCGCAGGCCGAGACGGTGACCTTGGTCACGGCGGCCAAATCGACCGGCAATTCGGGCCGGGTGATGGTGCGGTCGGCGGGATTGAGGAAACTGTGCAGCGTATCGCCGATCACCTGGGGCTGCTCATAGATCTCCTTGAGCATGTAGTGGGGATGACCGCCCTTGCCGGTCAGCGCACCCGATATCTCCACCTTGAAGATGGAGCGCTCCACGTCCGCGCCGTCAACATCGCGGATACGAACGCCGGTGCCGTTGAGCACCGCCCAATCGCCGTCCTCCAGATAGGTGATCCGCCGGGAAAGGTGGGCGAGGCCGAGGGCGTCGGAACCGATAAACATTTCCCCTTCGCCGTAGCCGATGGCCAGCGGCGAGCCCCGCCGCGCCGCAATCATCAGATCCGAATGTCCGGCGAACACGATACCAAGCGCGAACGCCCCTTCGAGCCGCCGAAGCGTCTCGGCGACGGCGGCCTCCGGCTCCATCCCGTCGTTGAGGTACCGGGTGATCAGATGCACCACTACCTCGGTGTCGGTTTCGGACGCGAGGTTCCGGCCCGCCGCGACCAGTTCGTCCCGCAACTCGCGGAAGTTCTCGATGATGCCGTTGTGCACCACCGCGACTCTCTCCGTGGCATGGGGGTGCGCGTTGACCTCGCTCGGCACGCCGTGGGTGGCCCAGCGGGTGTGGCCGATCCCCGTCGTTCCCCGGATCGGATCGTCCTCGAGGAGCTTTTCCAGATTGGAGAGCTTGCCCTCGGCCCGCCGCCGGTCGATGTGGCCGTTATCCAAAGTGGCGATGCCGGCTGAATCGTAACCGCGGTATTCCAGGCGTTTGAGGCCCTGCAGCAGCAGCGGACCGACCTCGCCTTTCCCGATGATGCCGACGATGCCGCACATGTTCAGTCCGCCGCCCGTTTGGCCGCCCGGCTGAGGGCCGCCCAATCCTCGATTTGGCGTTGTTCGCCGCGCGCCACCGCCAGATTGCCGTCGCCGACATCCTTGGTGATCACGCTGCC
Source organism: Rhodospirillales bacterium (assembly GCA_022822205.1). Taxonomy (GTDB): domain Bacteria; phylum Pseudomonadota; class Alphaproteobacteria; order Rhodospirillales; family UBA2165; genus JAJDXO01. The sequence continues at coordinate 15,185 of JAJECC010000125.1, forward strand.
GGCTCCGGTGACCGCACCGGCGCCGACCGCGACCGGCGCGACCAGTGACGTGTTGGAACCGATGAACGCCCCCGCGCCGATTTCCGTCCGGTGCTTGAGATAGCCGTCGTAGTTGCAGGTGATGGTGCCCGCCCCGATATTCGCCGCGGGCCCCACGGACGCATCTCCCACATAGGAGAGATGATTGATCTTCGCGCCCTCCCCGACCGCCGCATTCTTGATCTCGACGAAATTGCCGATATGGACATCGGCGCCGATGTCGGCGCCCGGCCGCAACCGGGCAAAGGGCCCGACGATGGCGCCGTCGGACACGCGCGCGCCCTCCAGATGACTGAACGCGCGAATGGCCACATTGTCACCGACGGTTACCCCGGGCCCGAAGACGACGTTTGGCCCGACCGTCACGTCCCGGCCCAGCCTGGTGTCCCAGGACAAATAGACCGTCGCCGGATCGATGAGCGTGGCGCCGGCATCCATGGCGGCCGACCTGAGCCTCTCCTGAGCGACGGCTTCCGCCCGGGCGAGATCGGCGCGGGTGTCGATCCCCATCACCTCTTCGTCCGGTGCTTCCACGTAGGCGCAGGCGGCGCCGTCGGAACGCGCCAAACCGACGATATCGGTCAGATAGTATTCGCCCTTGGCATTGTCGTTCGTCACCCGGTCCAGCAGTGGAAACAGCCGGCCGCGCCCGACCGCCATCACGCCCGCATTGCAAAGCGGGATGGCAAGTTCCGCCGGGCCGGCGTCCCGCGCCTCGACGATCCGGTCCAGCTGGTCGCCATCCGAGGTCACGAGCCGCCCGGCATCGCCCGGCTCCGCCGGCCTCTTGCCGACGACGACGACCGCCGGTTCGCCCGCGCCGCGGAGGCGCGCGAGGACCGTGCGGCAGGTGTCGGCGGTGATCAGCGGATCTCCGGCAAACAGGATCAGCGCGTCGCCGCCGAAGTCCGGCAGCGCACCCCTCGCCGCCAGGACCGCATGACCGGTTCCGAGCCTTTCCGTTTGATAGGCGATGATGGGATTCGCCGGATGGGCCGCAATATCGTCCTCGTGAGATTCCAGCTCCGGTCCCGATACGACGACGACGCGATCGAGGCCCAACGCCTCGACCGTATCCAGGAGCAGGTACAGCATGGGACGGCCGGCGATCGGGTGCAGGGTCTTGGGCAGCGCCGATTTCATGCGCGTCCCCATGCCGGCGGCGAGAATGATGGCGGCGGTATCGGTCTCGGTCATATCCGTCGAAAATCAAAATGCGCCGGCAGGCGTTAAGTAATTGCGGCTCCCACCCGATTCGCGCGGCGCGACCTTGCCACAGGGGCGGAAATAGGCCAAGTCACTTCGTGTTACGCAACTTTGCATTGCCGGGGATTCATGACCGTTCCCTTCAAGGCCGTCATCTTCGATCTCGACGGCACCCTCGCCGATACCAGACCGGACCTGCACGCGGCCCTCAACCGGGGACTGGAGCGGGAAGGCAAGCCGCCCCTGACGAACGAACAATCCGTGTCCCTGATCGGCGGCGGGGCCGACAAGATGCTGAGAGGTGCATACGATATTCTGGGCGAACCTCTTTCCGATGAAGAGCTGGATCGGATTTTCGACGAGTTCCTGGAGGATTACCGCGCCAACTGTGTGGTCGACACCGAATTTTTCCCGGGTGCGCTGGCAGCGGTGGCGCAACTCCGGGACTGGGCCGTGGTCACCGGTATCTGCACCAACAAAAGGTCGTCGCTGACCGGGCCTGTCCTGGAGGGTCTCGGCGCGAACGGCACGTTCGAGCCCGTCGTCTGTTACGACCAGGTCGGCGCCCGAAAGCCCGACCCCGCACCCCTCAATCGGGCCCTCGAACTCGCCGGCGTGAGCGCCGGGGAGGCCATCATGGTCGGTGATTCGGCGGCTGACACGGGCGCCGCCAGGAACGCCGGGATGAAATCCATTGCGGTCAGTTTCGGGTACACCGACATTCCGCCCGATCGGCTGGGCGCCGATGCCTTGATCGATCATTTCGACGAGCTGATCCCGACGCTTCGGAAATTCTGAGCACGCTCGATTTTCTTGTTTCCGGCCATTTGGGCGTCCAAGATAGCCTCATAAGAATGGGGAGGAGCGGATGCCCGAAGCATCAGGAATTCGCGAGGTCAGTTGGGTCGACGTCAAGGGCGGCGGCCAAATCACCGTCAGCGGAACCACCGCTTACGTCGGTCACACCCTCGGCAAGGAAGCGACCACCGTCATCGACGTGGCCGACCCCAAGAATCCGAAGGTGGTCAAGACCCTCGACTGCAAGCATCAGGGCTGCCATGCGCACAAGGTGCGGATCATGGGCGATCTGATGCTCACCAATTACGAATCCATCGACTATACGGGCGAGACCGAAGCCGGGTTCACGGGCGGGCTCAACATATTCGACGTGTCCGATCCCTTGGACCCCAAACACATCCATTTCTGGGAGACCGCCGGCGACGGCGTCCACCGGTTCACCGTGGATGACCGTTATGCCTACATCTCTCCCACGGCGGAGGGCTATGAAGGTCACATCTGCATGATCCTCGACATGTCCAACCCGACCAGACCGGAAGAGGTCGGGCGCTGGCATTGGCCCGGCCAACATGTCGCCGCCGGCGAGGAAGCGGACGTGCCGGTCAAGCGGCTGCGCTGCCATCACCCGATCCGGCGGGGCGACCGGCTCTACGTCAGCTATTGGCATGCGGGCTGGGCGATCCTCGACATCACCGACATGAGCGACCCGAAAGAGGTTTCCCGTTTCTCCACCTTCCCGCCCTTCCCCTGCCCGACCCACACCTGCCTGCCGTTCCCGGAGAAAATTCAGGGCATGGACATCATGCTGGTGGCGGACGAAGACGTGGCGCGGCCGGCGGATGCGGGACCCGCTTTCGCCTGGGTGATCGACATCACCGACGAGGAGAACCCCATCCCCATCTCCAGCTACCAGGTCGAGGGATTGGGCAGCCGCGAGCCGACCCCGGTGCGGAGCGGGTGTCATCAGCCGGTGGAGGAAGTGCGCGGCACGGAAATTCCATTCGCCTGGTTCGCCCAGGGGCTGCGGGTCGTCGACTTCGCCAACCCCCACGCGCCCAGGGAGGTTGCCTACTTCGTGCCCGACAAACCGCCGGGATGCGATGAAGTGCTCTCCAACGACGTCTACGAGGACGACCGGCGGCTGATCTATCTGATGGACCGGGACCGGGGCCTGCACATCCTGGAACGCACGTAGGGCAGCTTCCGGCCGATTGGCCGGGCGGCGGACAGCCAACCGACCGCTGAATTGAACCGCCGGCCCCGCTCCCCTACCCTTTCGCAAGGGAGCAGGGAGAGACATGGCGGACAACGCCTGGAAGAGTTTCGACTATGTGATCGTCGGCGGCGGCTCAGCGGGCTGCGTGCTGGCCAACCGGCTGAGCGAAGATCCGTCCAACTCGGTCTGCCTGCTGGAGGCCGGGCCGCCCGATCGCAGCCCGTTCATTCATGTTCCGCTCGGCCTCCTGCGCGGCATGAGCGATCCCAAGATCAACTGGCTTTTCTTCTCCGAGCCCCAGGCACACGCCAAGAACCGGCCGATCTTCCTGCCCAGAGGGAAAACCCTCGGCGGATCCAGCGCCATCAACGGCATGGTCTACATCCGCGGCAATCAGGGCGACTACGATGAATGGGCGGAACTCGGCAACCCCGGATGGGCGTGGCGCGACGTCCTGCCCTATTTCAGGAAGTCCGAAAACAATGAACATTTCGACGACGGGCTTCACGGCGCCGGCGGTGAACTCAACGTCAAATACCTGGAGACGCCGAACCCGCTGAACGAACTGTGGACGAGCGCCGCGGAAAAGCTGCAGTACAAGCGTTCGGCCGATTTCAACGGCGAGACCCAGGAGGGCTTCGGGACCTATCAGGTAACCCAGAAAAACGGACGCCGGGCGTCCACGGCGGTCGCCTTCCTCAAGCCGGCACGGCGGCGCAAAAACCTCGAAGTGATCACCGATGCCGCCGTGGCGCGGGTGCTGCTCGATGGCGGACGGGCGGCCGGCGTCGAACTGATCAACGGTGAGCGGCGGATCGATGCCCGGAAGGAAGTGATCCTCTCGGCGGGTGCGTTGGTCTCGCCGAAGATACTCCTGCAGTCCGGGATCGGGCCCGGCGACGAGCTTTCAAAAATCGGCATTGGCGTCGTCCATGATCTCCCGGGCGTGGGCAAGAACCTGCAGGATCATATTTCGGCGGCCGCCCACTACCGCACCCGCAGCCGGCTCGGCTATGGCCTGTCGGCGGCGGCGCTGCCGTCCGTCGCCTGGTCCGGAATTCAATACTTCCTGCGGCGGCGGGGCATGCTTGCCAGCAATATGGTCGAAGCCGGGGGGTTCTGGAAATCCGACCCCGCGGCCGTTCGGCCGGACATCCAGTTCATCTTCGTCCCCGGCTACCGCGAGCCTCCGCCCCGCATGGTCGGCTACGGCCACGGCTATCTCGTCAATGCGGTGCTGCTGCGTCCCGAAAGCCGGGGGGAGGTCACGGTTGCCGGCAACGACCCGTCGAAACCGCCGGTGGTGCAGCCCCGGTTCTTCAGCGAGAGCCGAGACCTGGAACTTCTCTTCAAGGGATTCCAGGAAGTCCGCCGCATCGCCACCAGCGAGACCTTCCGGCATCTGACGCCGGAGGAGTTCCTGCCCCAGCCGGCGGTGAGAACGGATGACGATGTCCGGGACTATATCCGGGGATACGCCGGAACCATCTTTCACCCCGTCGGCACATGCAGGATGGGGAGCGACGACAGGAGCGTCGTCGATCCCGAACTTCGGGTCAAAGGGATCGGCGGGCTGCGGGTGGTCGACGCCTCCATCATGCCCCGCATCGTCGGCGGAAACACCAATGCGCCGACCATCATGATCGCCGAGAAGGCCGCCGACATGATCCTCGGCAAACCGGCGCTTAGCCCGGCTTCGCCGCCCTGATCGAATGTTTCGGTTTTGTGACGGCGTTATCCCCGGAATCCACAGGAATGTGGACCGATACACCGTTGAATTCCCGCCCGCGCCGCCCGAAAATAATCGCACGGCAGACAAGAAATCCGGGGGGATGCGTGGCTAACCGGAAACCGATCAAGCAGTCGGCGGTCCTGGCCTATCAGGAACGAAAGAATCAACTTCAGGTGGTACTGGTCACCTCGCTTGATACCCAACGCTGGGTCCTGCCGAAGGGTCACCTGGCGGACGGAATGACGCCCAGCGACTCGGCGGCCCTTGAAGCGTTCGAGGAGGCCGGCGTCGAGGGCGACGTTTCGCGGCAGAGCATCGGCAGCTACGACTATATGAAGACCGAACCCAAGGGCGGCGGCCTCCGCCGGGTCGAGGTATTCCCCATGGAGGTTTCGCGGGTGCGGCGCAACTGGCCGGAGAAATCGGTGCGCGACCGGAAGTGGATGCCCATCGAAGACGCGGTCCGGGCGGTCGAAGAGAAGAAACTCAAGAAGCTGATGGCCCAGTTCGGCCGCAAGATGGCCGCCGGCTGAACAAACGCCGGTTCAGCCCCAAACCTTGTTGGCGGTGATGGTCTCCACCTCGTTGCCCCGGCCGACCAGCAATTCATCCACCAGCCCCAGAAACAGGCCCGTCTCGACCACGCCGGGGATGCCCTTCAAGACCCCTTCCAGCGCCCGCGGATCGGCGATGGACCCGTAGGCGCAATCCAAGACCAGATTACCGTTGTCGGTGCGGTAATCGCCGCCGCCCGACTGGCGCACCCGCGGCGCCGCGCCGGTTTGCGCGATCGTGTCCAGCACGTATTCATGGCCGAAGGGGACGACCTCGACCGGCAGATCGAAGGCGCCCAGCGTCTTCACCCGTTTCGACGAGTCGATGATGATCACCCGCCGCTCGGCCGCCGTCAGAACGATCTTTTCCCGGAGCAGCGCGCCGCCGCCGCCCTTGATCATATGGAATTCGGCGCTGACCTCGTCGGCCCCGTCGACCGCCACATCCAGCTTGTTCACGTCGCCGAAGCCGACGACCTCGATCCCCCGGGCCTTCATCTTCTCCGCCGAGTCCCCGGAGGTCGGGATCCCGCGGACCGAGAGGCCCTCGTCCCTGACCCGGTCGCCGAGCGCGTCGATGAAATACCTTACCGTCGAGCCGGTGCCGACGCCGACGGCCATTCCCGATGCCACGTAGCCGGCCGCCGCGCGTCCGGCGGCGCGTTTCTCTCTATCCGCCTCTGTCACCCGAGTCCCCGACCGTGGTTTCCATGGCTCAGCCATAGCATACGGCCGGGGCAAACAAAACGGGGCGGCGCGCATCGCACCGCCCCGGCAAGTCATGTGGCAATGACTTGGAAGTAACGAACCTAGTTGCCGCCCTGGCCTTGTCCTTGTCCTTGGCCTTGTCCGGGTCCCCGGCGTTCTCCGCGCCGGCCGTCTCTCGGACCCCCGCGATGCCCGAGCCGGCTCCGCAGGTCGTCCCGGGTGATGGCGCCGTCGCCGTCGCTGTCCATGCGGCGCACCATGCGCGAGAACCGTTCGGAGAACTCTTCCAGGGTGACCTCGGCGTTGCCGTCGTCATCGTGGCGCTGGAAGGCATCGACCATGCGCTCGCGCATTACCGACAGCCACAGGTTCTGGTATTCCTGAAGGGTCAGCTTGCCGTCATTGTTGGCGTCGTGCTCGTCGAACTGGCCCTTGCGGAAGGCATCGATCTCGGCCTGGGTAATCTTACCGTCGTCGTTGGCATCGAAGGTCTCGAACATCCGCCCGCCGCCGAATCCGCCGCGCGATCCGCCGCGCGGTCCGCCCCGAAATCCGCCGCGCGGTCCGCCGCGGCCGCGGAAATGAGCGCGCCGGTGCATCCCGTCGTGCCGGCGGGCCTCCCCGGCGGTACCGGACACAACCGCATTCGCATTGGTGACGCCCGCCGCCGGCGTACCGGCATCGGAAACGGAAACATAGGCGAAGCCTGCCGAAACCACCGCCACCGCGCCGGCCAACAGGGAGAGTCTGAGGGACTTTTTCATCGCTAACCTCTTTTGCAAGAATGTTGATTTCAAATGGCGATTGGGGACCGGTCCTCGCACGCGTCGTCAATTTCCCAAACGCGGGGCGGGACGTTTTTCCGTCGAATTATTTTCCCGCCCCGCCGAAGCGGGCGCGGGGAATGTCCCTTGCGTCCCCGCGAACTGCGCCGAGGCCATGGGCCGGGCCGCCCTCGCTTGACAGACTTGGCGCGCACCACTTATATGCCCGTCCCCATCCCCGGAGCGGGCGCGTAGCTCAGCGGGAGAGCACCGTCTTCACACGGCGGGGGTCGCTGGTTCAATCCCAGCCGCGCCCACCATTTGCACTGATTCAGATTTTTCCCGAGCGGGGCGCAACATAGCTAACCGAACGGCGGCGGTCCGCTAATGGGCCAGGATCTGGCTCAGGAACAGCTGGGTGCGGTCGTGCTGCGGGTTGTCGAAGAACTCGTTGGGCTCATTCACTTCGATCACCTCGCCGCCGTCCATGAAGATCACCCGGTTGGCCACCGTTTTCGCGAAACCCATCTCATGAGTCACGACGAGCATGGTCATGCCGGTCTCGGCGAGTTCGATCATGGTGTCCAGCACTTCCTTGATCATCTCGGGATCGAGGGCCGAGGTCGGTTCGTCGAACAGCATGATCTTGGGGTTCATGCACAGCGACCGGGCGATGGCGACGCGCTGCTGCTGACCGCCCGAGAGCTGACCCGGGAACTTGTCCGCCTGTTCGGGAATCTTGACCCGTTCCAGATACATCATCGCCGTCTCTTCGGCCTCGGCCCGCGGCGCCTTGCGGACGTACTGAGGCGCCAGGCAGAGATTGTCGAGCACGGTCAGGTGGGGGAACAGATTGAAGTGCTGGAAGCACATGCCGACCTCACGGCGGATCTGCTCGATGTGCTTGAGGTCGTTGGTGAGCTCCACCCCGTCCACGATGATCCGTCCCCGCTGGTGTTCCTCCAGCCGGTTGATGCAGCGGATCACGGTCGACTTCCCGGACCCGGACGGCCCGCAGATGACGATCCGCTCGCCGGCGCCGACATTGAGATTGATGTTCTTGAGGACATGAAACTCGCCGAACCACTTGTTGACGTCGATCATCCGGATAATGCCGTCCGATCCGTTGTCCTGTGACGCTGCCGCCTCATTCATGGGTTTTCTCCAGCCCTGAAGGGTTATCGATGATGCCCGGTGTCCAACTTGCGTTCCAGCGCCTGGCTGTAGCGGGACATGCCGAAGCAGAATATCCAGTAGACGAACGCGGCGAAGAAAAAGCCCTCCGCCGCCACGTTCTGCCACGCGGGATCGATGATCGCCGACTGCACGCCGCCCAGCACCTCGAACAGGCCGATGATCAACACCAACGTGGTGTCCTTGAACAGCGCGATGAAGGTGTTGACGATGCCGGGGATCACCAGCTTGAGGGCCTGGGGCAGGATGACCAGCCACATGGAGCGCCAATAGCCGAGACCCAATGCCGCCGCGGCTTCGTACTGACCCCTGGGAATCGCCTGCAGGCCGCCCCGGACCACCTCCGCCATGTAGGCCGACTGGAACATGGTGATGCCGATCAGCGCCCGGAGCAGTTTGTTGAAGTTGGTGCCCTCGGGCAGGAACAGGGGCAGCATCACCGAGGCCATGAACAGCACCGAGATCAGCGGCACGCCGCGCCATAGCTCGATGAAGGCCACGCATATGGTCCGGATGACGGGCATTTCCGAGCGCCGGCCGAGGGCCAGCAATATGCCGATGGGCAGCGCCGCGACGATGCCCACATAGGACAGCACCAGGGTGAGCATCAGCCCGCCCCACTTGTCCGTATCGACGAACTCCAGACCGAAGGCGCCGCCGAGCAGCAGCACGCCGGAGACCACCGGATAGACGGTCAGGAAGATCCAGCCGAGCGCCTTCTTGTAGGGCGCATTCTCGAAGAACTGCGGGAAAATGAGCGCCGCCAGCAGGAAGAACATGACGTTTACCCGCCACTGCTCGGCGTCCGGGTAGAAGCCATAGATGAAGAAGTTGAACCTGTCCTTGACGAAGACCCAGCACGCGCCGTCACCGTCGCAGGCCGATTGGTCCTTGCCGGCGAGGTCGGCGCTGAAGATTCCCCAATCCAATATCTGCCAGAGGAAGTAGACGGTGACGAGCGACAGGACGACGGTGAAGACGGAACTCAGCCAGGTTGAGAACAGATTGCTGCGCGCCCAGCCGACGGCGCCGACGGTGGACGCGGGCGGCGGGAGACTTGGGGAGGGCTGCCAAGCCGTCGTCATCGTTCCACCAATGCCATTCGTCTGTTGTAGATATTCATCACCAGGGAAATCAGCAGACTGATGGTCAGGTAGACCGCCATGGTCATGGCGACGATCTCAACCGCCTGTCCGGTCTGGTTGAGTGTCGTCCCCATGAAAACCGCCACCAGATCCGGATAGCCGATGGCCGTCGCCAGCGACGAGTTTTTGGTCAAATTCAAGTACTGGCTGGTCAGCGGCGGGATGATCACCCGCATGGCCTGGGGGATAACCACCAACTGCAACGTCTGGCTGTTCTTCAATCCGAGCGCGCGGGAGGCCTCGGTCTGACCGTGGCTCACGGCCAGAATGCCGGCGCGCACGATTTCGGCGATGAACGCGGCCGTGTACATGGTCAGGGCCCACAGCAGCGCCATCAATTCCGGGATGACGCTGGCCCCGCCGGCGAGCCGGAAGCGCTGCAGCTCGGCAAACTCGAAGCTCAGCGGCGCGCCCACGGCCAGGAACGCCAGGAGCGGCAGGCCGACGATCAACCCAATCGAGGCATAAAAGACCGGAAACTGTTGACCCGTCCGGTCAAGCCGTTGCCTGGCCCATTTTCTCAGGCAGACAATCGCGGCGACGGCGACGATCAATGCGATCCAGACGAGGCCGAACCCGTCGCCGAAAATGGGTTTCGGAAAGAAGAAACCCCGGTTGTTGAGATAGAACGCGTCACCAACCGTGATGCTCTGGCGGATGCCGGGCAGCGCCTGAAGCACCGCGATGTACCAGAAGAAAATCTGCAACAGCAGGGGAATGTTGCGGACGACTTCGACATAAACCGTCGCCAATTTGGCGATCACCCAGTTGTTGGACAGCCGCGCGACACCAAGGACGAATCCGAGAACGGTCGCCAAAATGATCCCCAGGAAGGCGACCAGGACCGTATTGAGCAGACCGACGACGAAAGTCCGGCCATAGGAGTTGCTCTCGTCGTAGGGAATAAGACTCATCAGGATGCCGAACCCGGCGGCCCGGTCGAGAAAGGCGAAACCGGTGGAGATGCCCCGCCTTTCCATATTGGCGAGGGTATTGTTGAGAATGGTCCAGAAGAACCATCCCAACACGACCAGCGCCAGAACCTGGAAGACGATCGAGCGGACGGCTGGGTCGTTCCACGGAGGCGGCTTCGATGGTTGTAAACCGCCTCCGGATGTCGGTTGGTCGGCCATCGATCAGTCTTTTCTTAAGTTGGTGCCCCCGAAGACCGGAAAGTGAAAACCCCTGGGACCAGTGGCCTCAGGGGTTTCTCGTTCCGTTTAGCGGATCGGCGGTGCGTAGAGGATGCCGCCTTGGTTCCACAGGGCGTTCAGACCCCGTGAAATCTTCAGCGGCGAGCCGGATCCGACATTGCGCTCGAAAATCTCGGAATAGTTTCCGACCTGCTTGAGGATTCGGTAGGCCCAGTCGTTATCGAGGCCAAGCTTCTTGCCCATGTCACCCGTGCCGACGACGAGGCGGGCGACCGCCGGGTTCTTGTCGGACTTCTTGGCATCGACGTTCTTGGAGGAGACGCCGAGCTCTTCCGCATTGATCATCGCGTTCAGCGTCCATTTGACGATGTTGAACCACTGGTCGTCGCCCTGACGGACCACGGGGCCAAGCGGCTCCTTGGAGATAACCTCGGGCAGCACGACCGTGTTGGCGGCATTCTTGATTTTGGTGCGCAGCGCGTAGAGCTGTGATTGATCGGAGGTCAGCACGTCGCAGCGATTGGCCTCGAAACCGGCCAATGTCTGCTCGGAGGTGTCGAAAACGACAGCCTTGTACTGCATCTTGTTGAACCGGAAATAGTCGGCGAGGTTCAACTCCGTCGTCGTCCCGGCTTGAATGCAGACCGCCGCGCCGTCCAATTCCTTGGCGCTCTTCACGCCGAGGCTCTTGGTGACCAGGAAGCCCTGACCATCGTAGTAATGGACGCCGGTAAAGTTCAGACCGAGCGACGTGTCACGGGTGTGCGTCCAGGTCGTGTTCCGGGCGAGGACATCGATTTCGCCCGACTGCAAAGCCGTGAAACGCTCTTTCGCGGTCAGCGGGGTAAACTTGACCTTGCCGGCATCGCCCAGAACGGCCGCCGCGATAGCACGGCAAACATCGACATCGATGCCGTTCCAGTTCTTGTTGGCATCCGGCGCCGAGAAGCCCGGAAGCCCCGTGCTCACACCGCATGACAGGACGCCCTTGGATTTGACGTCGTCCAAGGTCGCCGCTTGAGCGGCGCCGGCGACGAGTGCAGCTACCGCCGCAGCGGCAACGAGAATAGGTGTGGATTTCATGATGACCCTCCGTGGTCGATTGGGACTGACTTGCGTTCTGTTTGGATCCGGACTTGGACCCTTCTAAAGTAGTGTGAGGCAGGACTGACAAACTAGTCAATTGAAAATCCGAGATAAAATCGCAACGGAGCGATATCTGCTCAACGAAACGGTTGCCGGGCGATTCGGGCAGCCGGGGAGCGTGGTTGGCGCCATGGTCATCGTCATGGGCCGGTCACGCACGTTTTATCCGCCGCCCCTTAGCATTCGGCGCCGATGGCCTTACATATAGGACAAGGCCGGCGGCGCCTCCCGGCGTTGCGGCCATGGAAATTAATCGCGAGGAACGGGTTGATGATCTTGTCGACCGCCGGAACGAAGTTCGGCGCTTTCGCGCTCTCCGCCGCCGTCATCGCTTTTTCAGCGGCCTCGGCGCCGGCCCGTGCGGCCGATGGACCCAAGCTCGAAGGCCCCATGGAGATATTCCAGGTTGCACCCGGCACCCGGCCCAGGCCCGAGACCACCTGGAAAGACGGCAACGGCAAGACGGTTTCGTTGAAGGATTTCGACGGCAAGGTCGTCCTGGTGAATTTTTGGGCCACCTGGTGCGCGCCGTGCGTACGCGAACTGCCCTCAATCGATCGCCTGGCGGCAAGTCTGGACGGCGAGGAGTTCAAAGTCGTGGCGATCAGTATCGATCGGGGCGGCAAACCGGTGGCACGTAAAATGCTGCGGCGGCTGAAGCTCAATAACCTGGACCTCTATCTGGACCGGGAAAACACCGCCGTACGCGGGCTGGGTGTCCGGCAGATGCCGACCACGTATGTCTTCGACCGCAAGGGCCGCGAAGTCGGCAAACTGGAAGGCGCCGCGGAGTGGGATGAGCCGGAAGCGGTCGCCCTGGTCAAATACTTCATCGACAATCCGAATCACGGCGACGATCCGCCGGGCGGTTAACCGACGCCACCCGTTTGCGCGTCGCGGGGCCTCCAAACGACGGGCGGAACGTCCTATTCCGTTGAGTCTTGACCCGATCCCTCCCAGGCAGCACCTTAGGCGTGCACCGTTCAGGGAGGCCGACAGGCAACGGATTTAGATGACGGGACGACAATTTCTCAGCCTTCCTCGGCCGAAATATCACACAAATATTTGACCAAAATCTTTTTTGGGAGGAACGCTCATGCCCAACAGACAGGTTGTACCCGGGGTAAATCACTTCGATAAGGACAAGGCGACGCCCGGCTTTACGTTGTTCACGCCGCTCGGCCTGCCGAACACCTACGTGATCGATATGAACGGCAAGGTGGTCCACTCCTGGGACTTGCCGTCCGATGTCGGCAACTACGCCTACCTGTTGGAAAACGGAAACCTCCTCGTCGCGTTGCGCACCAAGGAGGGGCCGCAGCGGCTGCCCGCCAAGGGCGGTCATCTGGTCGAGTACGATTGGGACGGCAACATTGTCTGGGAGCATGTGGACACCGGCCAGCACCATGATTTCCGGCGTTTGGACAACGGCAATACCATCTATGCCGGTTGGCGCCTGCTGACGGACGAACAGGCCGCGCGGGTGCAAGGCGGCCAGCCCGGCACGGAACATGAGGACGGAATTTATGCCGATACCGTGATCGAAGTGTCGCCCGAAGGCGAAACCGTTTGGGAATGGTTCGCCGGCACCGACATGGACATGGAAAAGTGGCACATCCATCCCGGCCTGGTTCGGCGGGAGTATGCCCACGCCAACACGGTCGCCCCCGCCAACGACGGCAATATCATCGTCAATCAGCGCTATACCTGCGTGATGGCGATCATCAACAAGCAGACCAAGGAATTCGACTGGGCGCTCCAGGACTTTGAATTCGGTCAGCAGCACGACGTCCAAATGCTGCCCAACGGCAACATTCTGTTTTTTGCCAACGGCGCGATCCCGGTCGGCTACCACGGCCCCGAGGTCGGCTCCCGTGTCGTCGAACTCGATCCCAAAACCAACGAAATCGTCTGGGAGTATTTAGGCGACCCGCCGCGCTCGTTCTTCAGCTGGTTCATCAGCGGCTGCCAGCGGCTGCCCAACGGCAACACGCTGATCTGCGAAGGCCTGTGGGGCCGCCTCTTCGAGGTGACCCCGGAAAAGGAGATCGTTTGGGATTACACGAGCCCGTTCTTCGTCGAGTACGACCACCCGGCCTACAAGAACAGCAACGTGGTCTTCAGGTGCTATCGCTACGCGGCGGATTCGCCACAAATCCAGGGACGCCTCGGAGACCCGATGTAGCCAGGACCGGCGTGGGGCCGTTCCGTTCGGCCCCGCCTTGACAGCCGAAGCCTATCTGGGCTTAAACCAAAGCAACAGAAACAATAAGGCTCTGTCTACGGGACGGCTTCGGTCTCGCCAAATCAAAAAAATAGTACCCGTCGCCCTACGGAACTGGGACAAGAATCTTTTTGGGGATGGCATGCGCGACCAACGGTTGAGTGCCCTCGAGGGCGGTCATGGCTTCTGAAACCTCGGCTTCACCGCTGCTGGAAGTCGTCGATTTATATACCCATTTCGATACACCGCGTGGCGTGGCCCACGCCGTAGACGGCGTCTCGTTTCGTCTGGAGCGCGGACGTACGCTTGGGATCGTCGGTGAATCCGGCTCGGGCAAAAGCGTGCTCTCCCGTACCATCATCGACATCCTGGCAAAGGACGGATCGGTCCTGAACCAGGGCGAAGTCCGGTTCGAGGGGCGAGACCTGATGGCGTTGCCGGAAAAAGACATGCGCGACATCAGGGGCCGCGAAATCGCCATGGTGTTTCAGGACCCCATGTCGTCCCTGAATCCGGTCAAGAAAATCGGCAAACAGATTACCGAGGTCCTGGTCAAGCGCTTGGGCATGCCGGGCGCGGAGGCCAAACGGCGCGCCGTTGAATTAATCGAGTCGGTCGGTATTCCCGACGCCGCCCAGCAGCTCGATCGCTTCCCCATGCACCTGTCGGGCGGCATGCGTCAGCGCGTCGCCATTGCCATTGCGCTCGCCGGCGAGCCCAAACTGCTGATCGCCGATGAACCGACCACGGCACTCGACGTGACCATTCAGGCGCAAATCCTCGACCTTTTGCGCCGTCAGCAGGCCGAACGCAACATGGCGGTGATCCTGATTACCCACGATCTCGGTATCGTCGCCCAATATACGGACGATGTCGCCGTCATGTATGCCGGCCAAATCGTCGAGAGCTGTTCCACCGAGGAGCTGATCCGGAGGCCGCGGATGCCCTATACCGAGGCTTTGATGAATTCCGCACCCAACCTTGCGGACCCGCCCCACACGCGTCTCGACGCGATTCCGGGCCTGCCGCCGAACCTGTTGCGGGTGCCCCGGGGATGCCGCTTCGCTGAACGCTGCCCCTATGCGGCCGAAAAGTGTTCGGCGGAAATGCCCGCCCTCACCGATGATGACGATCCCAGCCACATATACGCCTGCTGGTATCCCCTCGAAGTCAAGGAGGCGGTTAGCGCATGAATGCCCTCAACGCCCTCTTGTCCATCGAGGACATGACCGTCGAGTACACCAACCAGGGACAGCGGTTCGCGGCCATCTCCGACATCACCATCGATATTGCCGAAGGCGAAACTCTCGGCCTTGTCGGCGAGTCCGGCTGCGGCAAGTCGACCACCGGGCGGGCGATTATTCAGCTGCCGGCGCCAACCATGGGCAAGGTGACCTTCGAGGGCCGGGATCTCAGCGAACTCAACCATGAGGAAATGCGGCAGGTCCGCCGCCGCCTGCAGATCATTTTTCAGGACCCGGTTTCCTCGCTCAACCCGCGGCGGAAGGTAAAGGATATCGTCGCCGAACCCCTGGTGATTGCCGGGATGAAGGATGCGGCGGAACGGGAACGCCGGGTCCGGGAGGTGCTCGAGGCCGTCGGCGTTGATCCCGATACGGCCATGGACCGGCGCCCGCACCAATTCTCCGGCGGGCAATGCCAGCGCATCTGCGTCGCCCGGGCGCTGATCATGGAACCCAAGCTCATCGTCTGCGACGAACCGGTGTCCGCCCTCGACGTGAGCGTGCAGGCGCAGATTCTCAACCTCCTTGAGGATATGAAGGAACGCTACGGCCTGACCCTGCTGTTCATCAGCCACGATCTGGCGGTGGTCAAAAACATCAGCGACCGGGTCGCGGTGATGTATCTGGGCAAATTCTGCGAACTGGCCGATTCGGCGCGCATCTATGAGGCGCCGGCTCACCCGTATACCGCGGGGCTGATGGCGACCATCCCCGATCTTTCGACCATCGGCGCGGACGCGGGGCCCGCATTGATCGGTGAAATCCCCTCGCCTCTCAACCCGCCGAGCGGCTGCCGTTTCCGGACCCGATGCCCGCATGCCCAGGAGCGCTGCGCCGCGGAGGAGCCTGAATTCCGCCAGATCGAGAGCGGCCATCATGTTGCCTGTCACTTCCCGCTGACGGAGCAGGGAAGCTGACATTGTGGCCTATTTGCGGCTCAAGACCCTCCACCTGATCCCGGTCTTCTTCCTGGTGACGTTCGCCAGTTTCATGATGCTCGACCTGCTGCCGGGCGACACCGTCGATGCAATCCTCAGTGATGCGGATACCGGCGAAATCGGCTCGATGGAGGCCCGCGAGGCGCTGAGAAAGGAGCTCAATCTCGACAAGCCGCTCATCGTCCGCTACGCGCTTTGGCTCGGCAATATGGTGCAGGGGGATCTCGGCCGGTCATATGTGACCACCCAGCCGGTCACCGAGGCTCTGGTGCAGCGCATCCCGGTTTCCCTTGAACTGATGATCATGTCGCAGATTCTCGCCATCGCCATGGCCATCCCCATTGGCATCTATTCCGGCTACCACGGCGGCAGTACGGTCGATCGGGGCATATCGGCGTTTGCCTTCGGTGTTTTGTCGATCCCGGTGTTCGTCGCCGGAACGGTTTATATCTGGATATTCGCCATCGAACTTGGCTGGTTGCCATCGTCCGGCCATACCGACTTTTCCGAAGACCCGTGGGGCAATATCAAGGGGTTCATCCTGCCCGCCCTGACCCTGGCGACCATCGAGTTTCCGATCCTCATGCGGGTGCTGCGGGTCGATGTGATCTCGACGCTGCAGGAAGACTACATCGCGCTGGCCAAGTCCAAGGGAATGACCACCTGGTATATTCTCTTCCACCACGCGCTGCGGCCGTCTTCGTTCACCTTCGTCACCTTGTTGGGTCTGCAAATCGGTCAGTTGATTACCGGCACGGTGGTCATCGAAACCCTGTTCAGCATACCCGGGGTCGGCAAGTTGTTGATCGATTCCGTGGACACCCGGGATGAAATCATGGTCCAGGGGGTGATCACGTTCATCGCCATTGTCTACGTCGTGGTGAATCTGCTGGTCGATTTGCTCTACGCGGTCCTCGACCCGCGCGTGGCACGGCGGGCGTAGGAGGCGAAAATGGCAAACGGTACATCCTCGCCGCTCATCTCACGCCTCTGGCCGTTCGGCAAACGGGAGGAAATCGTCAGCGCCCGCATCGAGGATCAACGCCGGCTCGGCGTGATCTTTTGGCTCGCCACTTCGTGGATCCTGCTCATCCTGGCCGCCACCATCTCGACCAATTTCCTGCCGTTCCTCGATCCGCTCGAACAGGACTACGCGGCGGTCAATGATCGCTGGGGCGCCCAATACTGGGTGGGCACCGACCACCTGGGCCGCGATATGTTCTCGCGGCTGATCCATGGCGCCGGCATTTCGTTCCGCGTCGCCTTCACCTCGCCGTTCATCGGCATGGCCATCGGGCTGACGCTCGGCATGTGCGCCGGCTATTTCCGCGGCAAGGTGGATTCCGGCGTCAGTATCCTCATCGACAGTATTCTGGCCTTCCCGAACATCGTTCTCGCCATCGCGGTGCTGTTCTTCGCCGGTCCGACGATCATCAATCTGGTGCTGGTCATCGCCTTCTACACGATCCCGCAGTTCACCCGGGTGGCGCGGGCCAATACCCTGCTGTACGCCCAGCGGGAGTTCGTTGTCGCCGCGCGGGCCCAGGGCGCCTCGCACCTGCGTATCCTGCTGCGCGAGCTGCTGCCCAACGTGATGGTTCCCGTCGCCGCCTACTCGCTGCTGGTGATGTCGTTCACCATCGTGCTCGAGGGAACCTTGTCGTTCCTCGGCGTCGGCATTCCGCCCCCCACGCCGACCTGGGGCCGGATGATTTCCGAGGGTCTCGACGAGCTGTCGGAGAATCCGTTTATCTCCATGTACCCGTCGCTGTTCATGTTCCTGACCATCCTGTCGCTCAATCTGATGGGCGACCGGCTCAGGACCATGACCGACGTAAAGGCCTCAAGCCTGTAAGTTGTGAATTGCAGGCCGGCTCAGCCGGCGTCCGGCTGGTTCGTCGGATGTGCCCGTTCGAAGGCGGGCAGCGCGTTGCACGCTTCCTCGATCCTGAGCAGGTTGGGGTAGGCCGAGATATCCATATTGATGCGGCGGGCGTTGAACATCTGCGGGATCAGGCAGATATCCGCCATGGTCGGGGTGTCCCCGTGGCTGAATGCCGCGCCGCCGGCCACCATCTTCTCGTAGGCGGCGAATCCCTTGTTGATCCAATGTTCCTGCCATGTCTGGCCGTGGTCCTGCGTGAGACCGAAATCCTCGACGATATATTTGCGGACCCTGAGATTGTTCAGCGGATGAATATCGCAGGCAACGATCTGTGACAGGGAACGGACCCGGGCCCGCCCCGCCGGATCGGCCGGCAGGATCGGATGGCCGGGATATGCCTCCTCCAAATATTCCATGATCGCCATGGACTGGGTGAGGGTCACGTCGCCGTCGATGATCGCCGGCACCAGTTGCTGCGGATTGAGCTTCGTGTACGCCTCGGTGAACTGGTGTCCGCCATCCTTGGTCAGGTGGATGGCCACCAACTCGTAATCCAACTCCTTGAGATTCAGGGCGATCCGAGCCCGGTAGGCGGCGCTCGATTGGAAATAACCGTAGAGTTGGATCATCGGGGCGGCCTAGAGATCGAGAACCAGACGCTCGCCCGGCAAAGCGCGGGAAACGCAAATCTGCATCTTGGTATTGGTCGCCTTCTCGTCGTCGGTGAGACACTCGTCCCGGTGATCCACCTTGCCGGAAATCAGTCCGGTTTCGCAGGTGCCGCACCAGCCCTCCTCGCACACATAGACCGTATCGATCCCCTCGTCGCGAAGCACTTCCAGGATCGTCCGGTCGGCGGGGATGGTGAATACCTGGCCGGAACTCTTGAGCTCGACCTCGAAGGGTTGATCGCCCTCCTCGTGGACCGGCGCGGCGGCGCCGCTGGCGGCGCTGGAGAACAACTCGAAGTGCACGGAGCCGTCCGACCAATGGGAAGCCGATTCGCGTGCGGCGTTCAGCAGGCCGCCGGGACCGCAGATATAAACATGCGCCCCCTCCGGCTGGTCCTTCAGTACGTCATCCAGCCTGATGCCGTCGGCCGGATTGCCGCCGTCGTGGTGGAAGGTCAGGTTGCCGCCGAACACCTCCTTCACGTCGTCCATGAAGGCCGTGCCCTCGGGCGTTTTGGTGCAGTAGTGGAGATGGAAATCGGCGCCGATCGATTTGAGCCGGTAGCCCATGGCCAACATGGGCGTGATTCCGATGCCGCCGGCGATCAGCAGATGGCTTTCGGCGCTCTCGACCAGCGGGAAGTCGTTCAAGGGCCCCCGAGCCTCCATGATATCGCCGACCGACAATTCGTCATGCATCCATCTGGATCCGCCGGAGCCGCCCTCTTCGCGGAGAATACCGGTGATGTACTGGGCGGTCTCGCCGGGGCTGTTCGCCAGCGAATATGAACGCCAGAGATCGTTGCCGGTGTGGACGTCGATATGCGCGCCGGCTTCGAAGGCCGGCAGATCACCGCCCCCCTCGTCGACGAACGTGAATTGCTTGATCTCCGAGGTCAGGTCCCGGATGTCGGTGACCTTGAGCAAGAGGTCCATTTTTGCGTTCCCAAGTACTTGGCGCGGAGCCGCGCCGGTTTGGTTTTGCCGGTCGAGCGGACGTTAGTATACCCAACAATTCCAGGGGTCAACGGGTGACTCCCCACGTGTCCGCTTCGGGACGGCGAGCCCGGGAGCGTGCCGTTTGCGCCGCCCGGATTCATCGGCTAACTATGCCGGACGCAAGACAGCACGGAGTGGACCAACCGGTCCAAGAATCCCATGAGCGAAGCCTTTATTTGCGATGCCATCCGCACCCCCATCGGACGTTACGGAGGCGCGTTGTCCTCGGTTCGGGCCGACGACCTGGCGGCTATTCCCATCGCCACGTTGATGGAGCGCAATCCGCATGTGGACTGGAATTCGGTCGACGACGTGATTTACGGCTGCGTCAACCAGGCGGGCGAGGACAATCGAAATGTCGGGCGGATGGCCCTGCTGCTCGCCGGCATGCCGGAAAGCGTACCCGGTGCGACGGTCAACCGGCTTTGCGGCTCGGGGATGAATGCGGTCGGCAGCGCCGCTCAGGCGATCAAGACGGGCGAGGCGGGTCTGATGGTCGCGGGCGGCGTCGAGAGCATGTCCCGCTCGCCCTTCGTCATGCCCAAGGCGGACGATGCGTTCTCGCGCCGGGCGGAAATTTACGACACCACCATCGGCTGGCGTTTCCCCAACTCGAAGATGGAACGGGCGTACGGACTCGATTCCATGGGCGAGACCGCCGAGAACGTCGCCGAAGAGCATCAGGTCTCCCGGGACGATCAGGATGCCTTCGCCGCCCGTTCCCAGGAGAAGACCGCCGCCGCCCAGGCGAACGGACGCCTGGCCGAGGAAACCGTTCCCGTCACCATCCCCCGGCGGCGCGGCGATCCGATCGTCGTCGATCTGGACGAACACCCCCGTGCCGGCACCACGGCGGAAAAATTGGGCACGCTTCGGGCGGCCTTCCGGGAGGGCGGCTCGGTCACGGCCGGCAACTCGTCGGGCGTGAATGACGGCGCCTGCGCCCTGGTGCTTGCATCCGAGCAGGGCGCCAAAGATCACGGCCTCACGCCCAAGGCGCGCGTGCTCGGCATGGCGTCCGTGGGCGTGCCGCCCCGGACAATGGGCATGGGACCGTCCCCCGCATCCGCCAAGCTGATGGACCGGCTCGGCCTCAAGATCGGCGACTTCGACATCATCGAACTCAACGAGGCCTTCGCCGCCCAGGCATTGGCGGTGCTTCGCGAACTCGGCGTCGAGGACGACGACCCGCGGGTGAACCCCCAGGGCGGCGCCATTGCCCTCGGCCATCCCCTGGGCGCCAGCGGCGCGCGGCTGGTGACGACGGCCATGTATCAATTGCTCAGGAGCGGCGGTGGCAAGGCGCTCTGCACCATGTGCATCGGCGTCGGCCAGGGCATCGCGGTGGCGATCGAGCGGGTATGAAGCCGGCCATCCCGGTCACGGCGCCGATCACCGAGGCGGCCCTCAGAGTACCCTTGACCGGCCTAGGTCATGTGGCACAATCGGCCCGCAATTCAGCCAAGAAAAGTGTCGATTAAACACCCGTCCAATTTCCAGCCGACCTTCCGAAGACTGAACGATTGTAGCCTCGGCGCGCCGGCGCCGGGATGATGGGAGACAGATTTCTATGACGGCCCGATTCGCCATCGTGGGTTCCGGCCCTGCCGGTATGTACGCCGCCGATGCCTTGCTTAAACTGTATGAAGATTGCCGGATTGACGTCTACGAACGCTTTCCTTCCCCTTTCGGGCTGATCCGCTTCGGCGTCGCCCCCGACCATTTCAAGACCCGCAACACGGCGCGCCAGTTTTGGCGGACGCTCGAGCTGGAGAATGTCGGCTATTTCGGAAACGTGGAAGTCGGCCGGGATGTCTCGCTGGACGAACTGCAGGAGCATTACGACGCCGTCATTCTGGCCGTCGGCGCGTACAACGACCGCAAGCTGGGAATTCCCGGCGAAGATCTGAAGGGTGTCTATGGGGCGTGCGCGTTCGTTGGCTGGTACAACAGTCACCCCGATTACCGCGGCTTGAATCCGTTGCTGGACGGTGAAGGCGTCGCGGTCATCGGCATCGGCAACGTGGCGCTGGATGTCTGCCGGGTGCTCGCCAAGACCCCGGCGGAAATGGTGGATTCGGACATTGCCGCCCATGCGGCCGAAGCCATCGAGGCGGCGGACTACACCGGCCTGCATATGTTCGGCCGCCGCGGCCCCAATGAGGCCGGCTTCACGCCCAAGGAACTGGGCGAAATCCGCGAGCTGGAACGCTGCCAAGTGATCGTCGATCCGGCCCAATTGCCGGGCGACGTCCCGGACACGTTCGAGGCCCGCGAAAAAGGCGTCAAGGAGAAGAACCTCAAAATTCTGAATGAGCTGGCGGCCCAGAACAAACCGGACCTCCCGATCACGATGAACCTCCAATTCTACGCCTCGCCCAAGGAAATTCTCGGCGGCGACCGGGTCGAAGGCATCCGGCTCGAACGCACCGAGGTCGTCGACGGCCGCGCCGTCGCCACCGGCGAAACCTTCGATATACCGGTCGGCGCCGTGGTCACCGCCATCGGCTATCACACCGTGCCGCCGGGAGATCTGGATATGAACGGCGGTCAGGTCGCCAATGAGAACGGCTTCGTCAAGGACAACCTCTACGTGGTCGGGTGGGCCAAGCGGGGCCCGACGGGAACCATCCCCACCAATGGACCGGACTCCCGGGATGTCGCCGACGTGATTTCAGAGCGGGTCACGGCTTCGGGCAAAGGCGGCGGTGAGGCCGTCCGGGCGCTGCTGGCCGAACGCAATGCCCGGATCGTCAGCTTTCCCGAATGGATGAAAGTGGCCGAGGCCGAGATTGCCCGGGCCACCGGCGGTCACCCGCGAGAGAGATTTCCGACCGTGGAAGAGATGCTCGCCGTCCTTGACGGCTGATACGCCGGCGGGCTTGGATCGCCCATGGAGTGGTATTACCTCGCCGTACTCGGCCTGTCCCTCGCTTATGACCAGCGCCGGGTTCTTGTGGTCCAGAACAAGACCCAAGCCTATCTCGGGCCCTATCCCGATTTGTTCAGCTTTCTCGCCCGGTTTTGCGGCGGGGCGGTGATCGCCATGCTGATCGCCGGCTTTTTCGTCGGGCGTTGGTGGTGGCCGCTGGTCGCCATGGCCCTCGGCACGTTCACCAATCTCTACGGGCGGATCGCGGTCCCCGACGATTGGCGCTGGCTGGCCTCCTTCACCGCCGCCGCCGCGGGTATCGGCGGCAGCGCCGTGGTGGTTCTTGGTTTCTAGCGCCGTCCGAGGACCAGCGTCGCCCAATCGTCAATGACGATGCGCCGGACCGGAAACAGACCCAGCCGCCGATGGGCCGCAAGCACCCGCGCGGCATCGCGGATCACCAGTCCGGAGAGGATGGCGGTGCCGCCCGGCGCCAGACGACGCGCCAGGTCCCCCGCCATCCGGGTCAACGGACGGGCGAGGATGTTGGCCAAGATCAAATCATACGAATTTCGATGGACCGGTGCGGCCAGATAGCCCCGGGACACGACGCTCTCGACCCGGTTCCCGACACCGTTCCGGGCGAAATTCGCGGCGGCGATTTCGACGGATTGGGGATCCATATCGGCGGCGACGATTTTCCTTGCCCCCCGCCACCGCTTTGCCGCCGCCAGCGCCAATATCCCCGACCCGCATCCCATATCCAGGACGCGGCGCGGAGGGGCGCCGCGCATGGCATCCAGCGCCAACAGGCAGCCCCGTGTGGAGCCGTGATCACCGGTCCCGAATGCCGCTCCCGGCGGAATCCGAAGACCAATCTTCCCGGCCGGCACGGTTCCGTCATAGTGGGCGCCGTAGACGAAATAGCGCCCGGCGGTGAGGGGCGGAAATTCCTTCAGATTGTCGGCCACCCAGTCGCGCACCCGGATTTGGGCGATGTCGATTTCCGGCGTCCCCAGTTGAGCGGCATCAGCCGCCGCGGCGACCGCTTGGTGGATAGCCGCCTCGTTCGGCGGGCCGGATGCAAATCCGGTGATCACCGATTCGGCAAGCATGTCGTCTTCGTCGTGGGTCCGGGCGACGGAATCGAGGTGGGGCTCGAGGGCCGTGACGATACCGTCGGCGGCCTCAAGCGGCGCGGAAATCCGGACCCGGAAAATATGCTCGGGCGTTGCCAACGGGCGATCGGTCAGGCGGGCTCGACGAAGCTGTCGATGACCTTCTTGGCGCCCGCCTTGTCGAAGACCACTTCCAGCTTGTTGCCGTCCCGGGATTCCACCCGGCCGTAACCGAACTTTTGGTGGAACACCCGCGCCCCCTCCTCGAACCGGGAGTCGCCCTCGGCGGTATCGATCTCCCATGCCTCGCCGTCCAGGATCACCCCGTCCCGCCGGCGCGGGGTGCGGCCGGCCTGCCGGAACGAAAACGTCCGCGGCGTTTCCCGTAATACCGGGCGGGCCTGGGCGCCGTAGAGCCCGCTTTCCGCCATGGCGTCCACATGTTCCTCGGGCAACTCGTCGATGAACCGGGACGGCAGGGCGCTTTGCCACTGATTGTAGATGCGCCGGTTGGCGGCATAGGTGACATGCGCTTTCCGGCGGGCGCGGGTAAGGCCCACGTAGGCCAGGCGGCGCTCTTCCTCCAGGCCCTTCAGGCCCCCTTCATCGAGGGAACGCTGATGGGGAAACAACCCCTCCTCCCAGCCGGGCAGGAACACAATATCGAATTCCAAACCCTTGGCCGCATGGAGGGTCATCAGGCTGAGCTTCTCGTCGGTGGCGTTGTCCTCGTTCTCCATCACCAGACTGACGTGCTCCAGGAAACCCTGCAGGTTCTCGAAATCTCCGAGGCCGGCGACCAGTTCCTTCAAGTTCTCAAGCCGTCCCGGCGCTTCGGGCGAGCGGTCCTTCATCCACATTTCGGTGTAGCCGCTTTCGTCCAGCACCACGGCGGCCAATTCGGTGTGATCGAGGATTTCCAACTGGGAGCGCCAGCGCTCGAAATCGGCAATCAGCGCGGCCAGCGTCGTCCGCGCCCTGGGCCGCAGATCGTCGGTCTCGGTGATCATCCGGCAGGCGTCATGGAGGGACACTCCCTGGCCCCGCGCCAGCCGGTGGATCGATTGCAGCGTCGCCTGCCCAAGACCCCGCTTCGGCACGTTGACGATCCGCTCGAAGGCCAGGTCGTCGTCCGGGCTGACGATCACCCGGAAGTACGCGATGGCGTCCCGGGTCTCCCGGCGCTCGTAGAACCGCGGGCCGCCGATGACCCGATAGGGAATCCCAAGGGTGATCAGCCGCTCTTCGAACTCACGGGTTTGGAAACCCGCTCGCACCAGGACCGCCATCTGTTCCAGCGAATGGCCGTCGCGCTGTTTGGCTTCCACTTCGCCGCAGATAACCCGCGCTTCCTCCTCGCCGTCCCACACGCCCCGGACGCCGACCTTGTCGCCCGCATCGACCCCGGTCCACAGGGTCTTGCCGAGCCGTCCTTCGTTATGGGCGATCAGGCCGGAGGCGGCGCCCAATATGTGCGGCGTCGAGCGGTAATTGCGCTCCAGGCGGATCACCCCCGCGCCCGGAAAGTCCTTCTCGAATTTCAAGATGTTGCCGACCTCGGCGCCGCGCCAGGAATAGATGGACTGGTCGTCGTCGCCGACGCAGCACAAGTTCTTGCGGGACTGGGCAAGCAGCCGCAGCCAGAGATATTGGGCCACGTTGGTATCCTGGTATTCGTCCACCAGCAGATAGCGGAAACGGTCCTGATACTCGGCCAGAATATCCGGGTGCTCGGCGAACAGGGTCAAATTGTGGAGCAGCAGGTCGCCGAAATCGGCCGCGTTGAGGGTGCGGAGCCGGTCCTGATACGCGGCGTAGAGCTGCATCAGACGCCCGTCGGCCATGGTGCCGCCTTCCTCCTCCGACACCTTTTCCGGCGTCAGGCCGCGATCCTTCCAGCGCTGGATGACGCCCAGCAGCATCCGGGCCGGCCACTTCCTGTCGTCGATACCGTGGCCTTCCATCACCTGCTTCAACAGCCGCAACTGGTCGTCCGCATCGAGAATGGTGAAGTTGGGTTTGAGGCCGGCAGCCTCGGCGTGGCGGCGGAGAATTCGTGCCGCCAGGGCATGGAACGTCCCCAGCCACCATCCTTCCACCGGACGGCTGGTCATCGCGGCGACCCGGTCTTTCATTTCCCGGGCGGCCTTGTTGGTGAACGTGACGGCGACGACCTGACCGGGGTGCGCCAGCCCGGTCATCAGGATGTGGGCGAGCCGGGTCGTCAGCACCCGGGTCTTGCCGGTGCCGGCGCCGGCAAGCACCAGGACCGGACCCTCGGTCGCCTCCACGGCGCGCCGCTGTTCCTCGTTCAGGCCCTTGAAATAGGGCGGCTCGGCGGTGGGAGCGCGTGACCCGGCCGGGGCCGGCGGCGCGGGCGCCGGATCGCTGCGATCGAAAGCGTCGGACATGCCCCCGTTATATCACGCCGGGTCCGGCGACTCAGTCCAAAACCGCCGGCTGCGCGGGCACTGGCTCCGGACCGCGGGGATTCGGTCACGTTTGTGTGTTGAGCCGAACATAGGCTTTGACTCGCTTCCGGCGTAGGATCACTGTTGAGGCCTGGGGCGATTCGTTTCCGGTTCGAGGGTACGGACTATGACCTTACGGCGCGCGCCTGCTCTGTTCACCATGCTGATTTTGGCGGCGGCACTTTTGCTCCCGCAATCCGCTGCCGCCCAATCCGGCAACCAGACGGGCGAACTGCTCAACGCCATCGTCAACGTAAAGGCGGAAGTTCCGGCGAATGCACGGACCGCCCAATTCCTCGGAACCGAACGGCAGGGCAGCGGCGTCGTGGTCGACGGCAACGGCTTGGTGCTGACGATCGGCTATTTGATTCTGGAAGCATCGGGGGCGGTCGTCACGGGCGCCGACGGCAACCAAGTTCCCGCCGGCATCGTGGCCTACGATCATGAGACCGGCTTCGGCCTTATCAAGGCGCGGCGGCCTCTCGGCGTCGAACCCATCAGGTTCGGGCGGTCGGCGGAGCTGAACGTGACGGATCAGGTTTTGATCGTCAGCCGGGGCGGCGCGCGGCCCATATCGACGGCACAGGTCGTCTCCCGCCGGCTATTCGCCGGCGCCTGGGAATACCTGCTTGAAAAGGCCATATTCACCTCGCCGCCTCATGCCTTCCACAGCGGCGCCGCATTGCTCGGCCCGGACGGAAAACTGCTGGGAATCGGGTCCCTGTTCGTCGGCGATTCCTCGGGCCTCGGCCATCCGCTGCCGGGCAACATGTTCGTGCCCATCGACGAGCTGAAGCCGGTGTTCGCCGATTTGCTCTCGAAGGGCCGCCGCGCGGGACCGTACCGGCCCTGGGTCGGCGCCAACACCCAGGAACTCCATAGCCGGGTCATCGTGTCTCGGGTAAGTCCCGGCGGACCGGCGGCCCGCGCCGGCATCGAGCCGGGCGATTTGATTCTCGGCGTCGGCGGAAATCCGGTCTCCGGTCAGGCGGATTACTTCCGCAAGCTCTGGAATGGCTGGGAGGCCGGCGACACGGTGCCGCTCAACGTGCTGCGCCGGGGCGCCGTCAGCCTGACATCCGAGGTAATCGACGTCAGGTCGATGGACCGCTACGACTGGCTGCGGATGGACAACAGCCTGTAGGGCAGTTTCCGGACTCAATTGAATTGCGTCATGGCCGGGCCCACCGGACCGGCTTCGCCGGCCGGAGGACAAGCCGCGTCGAGGAGCATCGGGATCGAAACCTCTCCTCCCGACCTCCGTGTCTCTGTGTCTCTGTGGTGATTATCCTGGATGCCCCGCACGGAGGCGGGGCATGACGCAGTCATTTTATGCCTCATCGCCGCAACATGCGTAAGGCTGCTCAATCGAGTAGGAACCCTAAATTCCCGACTGGTGCTCTTCTTCCCGCGCTTCGACCAGCGCGCGGTTATAGGCGACCATCACTTCGGTCTCGTGCAGCGTCCCCTGGAACTTCATCGAATTGTGGTCGTCGACGACGGCGATGTAATGCTCGCCCGAATCCCGGATCAGCTTATTCGCCGTCTGGAGGTCGTCGTCGAGATCGATGACCGGCGGGTGCAGCCGCGCGACATCGCCCGCATTGATCAGATTGTCCATGTCGAGGTCGGATTCGAAGGCGATATCATGGAGGTCGTGCAGGGTGATGGTGCCGAACAGTTCCCCGTCCTCCTTGAGCACGAACAGCTCTCCCGTCGGCGATTCCTGCAGCAGGAGACGGATTTCGGCGATGCCGGCGGACACCGGAACGGTCTCGCTCTCCTTGGTCATTACCTTGCTGACCTTGATGGAGCGCAACAGCGCGGCTTCGAACCCGCCCTTGAGGTCGAGACCGGCCCGCTCGAGCTGCCAGCTGAAGAAGGATCGGCCGTTGAACTGCTGCACCATCACCGTCGAGATGACCACGGCGACCATCACCGCGATGGTCAGGGGATAGTTGTCGGTCAGCTCGAAAACGATCAGGGTCGTCGAGATGGGTGCGCCGAGCACGGCCGCGGCCACGGCGCCCATGCCGATGATGGTATAGGCGCCGGGGCCGGAGGAGAGGTCGGGAAAGATACTGGTGGCGACGATGCCGTACGCCCCGCCCAGCATGGCGCCGACCATCAGCGACGGCGTGAAGATGCCGCCGCCGAACCCGCCGCCGAGACTGAGCGCGGTCGCGAGAATCTTGGCGAACACCAGGGCGATGAGGAACTGCAGCGGAATAATGGTCTGCATGGCGTCGTTGGTTGCTGCATATCCCACGCCCAGCACCTGGGGAAACACCAAGGCGATCAACCCGACCAGAAATCCGGCGATGGCCGGGTGGGTCCAGGTGGGGCCGGGCACCTTCTTGAACTGATCTTCGGCCACCATCACCGAGCGCATCAGAATGATGGCGGTAATGCCGCTGGCGACGCCCAGTCCGATGACGGCGGGGAACTCCCAGATCGACACCAGCGACTGCTCGAAAACGCTGAAGGCCGGAAAGTCGCCGAAATAGGCGCGGGCGAATATGGTCCCGACCACGCTCGCGATAACGATCGGCGCGAAGGCGCTGAGGGCGAAATGGCCGACCACCACCTCGTGGGCGAACAAGGCGCCGGCGATGGGGGCGTTGAACGACGCGGCGACCGCGGCGGCCGCGCCGCAGCCCAACAG
This sequence comes from Rhodospirillales bacterium, assembly GCA_022822205.1. Lineage (GTDB taxonomy): Bacteria > Pseudomonadota > Alphaproteobacteria > Rhodospirillales > UBA2165 > JAJDXO01. The sequence goes on from JAJECC010000125.1 coordinate 43,928, forward strand.
GGCGCGCGACAGGGATCGCGTCAGGTGCAACCGCCGGGCGACCCAGGCCCCCAAGGTGGCGCCCAGGTGGATGGCCGGGCCTTCCCGGCCGACCGATGCGCCCGAACCGATTGAAACGACGCTCGCCACCGCCGCCCCGAAGCCTTCGCGGATGGACATGCGCCCGCCGCGAAGCGCGCTCGCCTCGATGACCTTGGCGACGCTTTGCGGTCTTTTCTCGGGCATGACCCAGTAGATGAACAATCCGACGATCAGCCCGCCCGCCGTGGGCACCAGCAGGACGACCCACCAGGCCAGGTCGGAGGCCATGGAAAAGATGCTTTCCTCGGGCGAGCCGAAGCCGATGCTCTGGACCCAATCGATGCCTTCGCGGATCAGGATGGTGCCGATGCCGGCCAACGCGCCGACGACGACCGCCAGCACCACGAGAATGAGCTGATCGTTCCTGATAATCCGGCGTGCCCGCATGAGCAGCCGGCTGGGCCGCAATTGGCGTCCGAACATTCCTCAATCGAATCAACGAATTACGAACAATACAGTAATACGCGCCCCGGCCGCGGACTGCAACATGGCACGCGCCGGTCACACGGCCGGCGAAAGCCCGCTATCGCCGGGATTCAGCCCCACCGCCCGACAGGGAGCATGGCGCCGACCCGTCCCGGACGGTGAAATTGTATTCCGGTTTTCAACACCATCGCGAATTCCAATTAACCGCAAAACGCGTCCGGTTGATGGGGCGGCGGGGCGCCGTTAGGGTTGCGGGCAGACAGGAAAGGTGAGCCCGCATGGT
>JAJECC010000131.1 GCA_022822205.1 Rhodospirillales bacterium
AGGCTGATCGACAACGGCAAACCGCCAAAGGTCGCCACCACCGCATGCATGCGAAAACTCATCGTCATCCTCAACGCCATGGTCCGCGACAATCAACCCTGGCAAACAGCTACATGAAAAAAACGCCGAACACAGTTGCTCCCCCCCTGAAGAAGAAGGGAGAGAGAGAAGAAAGCGCTTCCTCTCCCACCTATCCATTTAGCCCGGGCACGCGCGGCGGCAAGGGGGGGGGCGAACAAAATCAGGGGCGGGCGGGCGGCAATGCCCGGTCCCGCGCGGATGACGCTTGCCCCGGGGCGCGCGCCGCCCTATAACCCCCCTTTATGGCCGATCCACCGGTTACCGCTGCATTTCCCCACCGCCACCTGCTCGGTATCGAAGGCCTTTCCCCCGATGAGATCACCATTCTGCTCGACGCGTCCGACGCGTATGTCGAACTGAATCGTCAGGCCGAAAAGAAGCGCGATGCGCTGCGCGGCCGAACCGTCATCAACCTGTTCTTCGAATCCTCGACCCGGACCCGCACGTCATTCGAGCTTGCCGGAAAGCGGCTCAGCGCCGACGTCATCAACATGTCGGTGGGAACCAGTTCGGTGAACAAGGGCGAGAGCCTGATCGATACGGCGATGACGCTGAACGCCATGCACCCGGATGTGCTGGTGGTCCGGCACGGCGAATCGGGCGCCGTCAAGCTGCTCTCGGAAAAGGTGAACTGCGCCGTCATCAACGCCGGCGACGGCAGTCACGAACACCCCACCCAGGCGCTGTTGGATGCGCTGACCATCCGCCGGCGCCTCGGGCGCCTCGAAGGGCTGACCATCGCCATCTGCGGCGACGTGCTGCACTCCCGGGTCGCCCGGTCGAATCTGCTGTTGCTCACCACCATGGGGGCCCGGGTGCGGGTGATCGGGCCCCGGACCCTGCTGCCCGCCAATGTGGAGCGCTACGGCGTCGAGGTGTTCCATGACATGAAGGCCGGCCTCGATGGCTGCGACATCGTGATGATGCTGCGCCTCCAGATGGAGCGCATGCAGGGCAACTTTATTCCGTCGATCCGCGAGTATTTTCAGTTCTTCGGCCTCGACTACGACAAGCTGGCGGCCGCCAAGGAAGACGCGCTGATCATGCATCCGGGCCCGTCGAACCGGGGCGTCGAGATCGACAGCGAGGTCGCCGACGATTTCTCCCGCAGCGTCATCCGCGAACAGGTGGAGATGGGCGTCGCCGTCCGAATGGCGTGCCTCGATCTTCTGGGCCGCAACACGGAAGAGCTTGGCGCGAGGAACCTCTGATGGCCCACGGCAACTGGACCCACGCCATGCCCGACGACCCGCTGGGGAGCGTCGCCTACGTCAATGCGCGGCTTCTCGACCCGGCGACCGGGCTGGACGCCATGGGCGGCGTACTGACCGAAGGCGAGAAGGTCGTCGCCGTCGGCCCCAATATCACCCGCGAAGGCGCTTCCCTCGCGGACACCATCGTCGACTGCCGGGGCCAGTGCCTGGCGCCCGGCTTGATCGACATCCGGGTACAGATCCGCGAACCCGGCGAAGAGCACAAGGGAACCCTGGAATCCGAGGGCCGGGCGGCAACCGCCGGCGGGGTCACCACCTATGTGTGCCTGCCGAATACGACGCCCGTCATCGCCGAGGTGTCCGAGGTCGAATTCGTCGCCCGCCGCGCGCGTTTGCTGGGGCTGTCCAAGGTGTACCCCTACGGCGCGGTCACCAAGGACCTGAAGGGCGTCGAGATCGCCGAGATCGGCACCCTGGCCGGGGCCGGCGCGGTCGCGTTCACCGATGGCGAGAAGGCCATCGCAAACACCCAGGTGATGCGCCGCGCGCTATCCTACGCGTCGACCTTCGGCCTGTTGATCGTCCAACACCCGGAAGAGCCCGGCCTGGCGGCGGGCGGGGTGATGAACGAGGGCGAAATCGCCACCCGTCTCGGATTGCCCGGCCTGCCAAGCGCCGCCGAGACCATATTGGTCGAGCGGGACCTCCGGCTGCTGGCGCTGACCGGCGGCCGGCTGCATTTCGCCCATGTCTCCTGCGCCGAAGCCATCGACGCCATCCGCAAGGCGAAGGCGGCGGGCCTGCGGGTAACGTGCGATACGGCGCCGCCCTATTTCGCGCTCAATGAAACATCCGTCGGCGATTACCGCACGTTCGCGAAATTGTCGCCGCCGCTCCGGGGCGAGCGTGACCGCGAGGCGGTGGTCGCGGCGCTCGCCGACGGCACCATCGATGTCATCGCCAGCGACCACGCGCCTCAGGACGAGGATTCGAAGCGCCTGCCGTTCGCCCAGGCGGCCAACGGCGGCGTGGGGCTGGAAACCCTGCTCTCGGTGTCGCTCGAGCTCTACCACAACGGCCATCTGCCGCTCCTGGAGGTGATCGGAAAATTGACCCGGGCCCCATCCGAACTGATGAACCTGCCGGCGGGGAAACTTTCGCCCGGCGAGGCCGCCGACATCGTCATCTTCGACCCGGACCGGGCCTGGAAAGTCGATGCCGACCAGCTCGCCTCCAAATCGAAGAACTCCCCCTTCGACGGCCGGCCGGTCCAGGGTATGGTTATCCGTACCGTGATCGACGGGCGCACCGTTTACGCGGTCGAGAATTAATCATCGGGTCCAGCCCTCTTGGTCGGTAGCGCGCACCTTTTGACCGCCGTCCTCGCCTACCTGGCGGGATCCATCCCGTTTGGGTTGTTGCTCTCGCGGATGGCGGGGCTGGGCGATATACGGTCCATCGGCTCCGGCAATTTGGGCGCGACCAACGTGCTGAGGACGGGGCGCAAGGGGGTTGCCGCCGCAACGCTGCTGCTCGACATCGCCAAGGGCGCCGTCCCCGTTTTGATTGCTCACCAGTTCAGCCTCGATCTCGCCATCATCGCCGGTTTGACGGCCGTCATCGGCCACAATTTTCCTTTGTGGCTGAAGTTCCGGGGCGGCAAGGGCGTCGCCACCTCTTTCGGGGCGCTCGTGGCGGTCTCCTGGCCGTTGGGTATTGGTTGCCTGGGGGTGTGGCTCGCCGTCGCGGTCGTCACCCGCTATTCGTCGCTCGCCGCCATCCTCGCTTTCGCGTCGTCACCCTTTATCGCCTGGTGGCTGTCCGGAGAACAAATCGCGGTATTGGCGGCATTGCTGGCCGTACTCGGAATTGCCCGCCACCACGAAAACATCCGCCGGCTGTTGACCGGCCGGGAATCCAAAATCGGCGAGAAATCCGTAACCGAAGCGGAGTAGTCCGGCCGGTCAGCGGAACATCGCCGCCGTGCTCGGCAGCCAGGTCGCGATCCAGGGAAACGCGACGATGACGCCGATCAGAATGATCAGCGAGATGACGAACGGCAGCACACCCATATAGATGCGCCCGAGCGCGATCTCCTGCGCCATGCCTTTTATTATGAAGACGTTCATCCCGATGGGAGGCGTTATCAGCCCGAGTTCCACCACCATCACCACCACGATGCCGAACCAGACCGGGTCGAAGCCGAGATTCTGAACCACGGGGAAGAAAATCGGGATGGTCAGCAGAATCATGGCAAGCGAGTCGAGGGCGCACCCAAGTACCAGATAGATCAGCAGAATGATCAACAGCACGATGGTCGGCGACAGCGCCAGTCCCTCGATCCATGCGCCGATAGCGTCCGGTAATGCGCTAAGGACGAGGAAGTTATTGAACAGGATGGCGCCGATCAGGATGGTGAAGATCATCGCCGTCGTGCGCACGGTCTCCATCAGACAATTGATGAAAACCGCCCACGTCATGGTGCGGGCGATCAGCGCCAAAGCGAGCGCCCCGGATGCGCCGATGCCGGCGGCCTCCTCGGGCGAGAAAATCCCAAGATAAATGCCGCCGATCACCAGCAGGAACAGGACGACGGTGCCCCAGACGTTCTTGAACGCGCCCAGTTTTTGCCGAATGGTGGTTTTCTCGCCGCGCGGGCCGAGCTCCGGTTTGATTCGCGTCACCACCGAGATGGTGAGCATGAACGTGATCACCAGCAGGATGCCGGGAATGAAGCCGGCGAGGAACAAATCGCCGATATTGGTTTCGGTCAAGATGCCGTAGAGCACCAGAATCACGCTCGGCGGGATCAGAATGCCGATGGTTCCGCCGGCGGCGATGGAGCCCGTCGACAGACTGTCCGCATAGTTGTAGCGCTTCATCTCCGGCAGCGCGACTTGGGTCATTGTCGCCGCGGTCGCGAGCGACGAGCCGCAGACCGCGGCAAATGCCCCGCAGCCGCCGATGGTCGCCAGAGCCAGCCCGCCGCGGCGATGGCCAAGCCACGTGTTGCAAGCGTTGAACAGCGCTTCCGACAGACCCGAATTACTGGCGAAGTAGCCCATGAGAATAAACAGGGGCACGATCGACAGCTGATAGGTGATGGCCGTCTCATACGCCGTCTGACCCAACAGGTTCAGCGCCGCATTGAAATCGATCAGGAATACACTGCCGAGGAACCCGCTGACGCCCATGGCGAACCCGATGGGGAGGCCGATCGCCAGAAGGACGAACAGCAGTATCGTGACCAATATAGCAAGGGTAATGGGATCCATGACCGGTCTCGGCTACTCGGCGGTACTCGGCGGCGGCGCCAGGGTGTAAGGCTGTCCAGTCATCACGGCGCGAGCGGTCAATACCAGATGCAGCCCAAGAGAGGTGACCATCAGGATGCTGGCGACGGCCATCACCCACGCCGCCGGCCAAACCGGCAGTTCCCAGATCGAGGTGAGGTCGCCGTTTTCGACCCGGGACTGGGCCTGAAGAAACAGCCGCCAGCAGATAGCGGCGGTAAAGACGAAGCCGATGGCGACGGTCAACAGGTCGAGGACCGCCTGAACCCGGGGTCTCAAATGGGTGACGAGAATATCGACCCGAATATGGCCCCGGAGGAACGTGGTGTAACCAACCCCGAGATACACCATCATGCCCATGATCAGCTCGGTCAGTTCCACGGTGCCAACAATGGGATGACCAAAGATACGGCCGATAACGTCCCCGAGCGTCAGGAACATCATGCCCGCGAGGCCGACCGCACCTGCGCGAGCGAGCCACAAGGTGACTCGCTCGCTGTAGGTCGATAAGGAACCTCTGGAAGGGTCCGTCATATGGGAATGACAGCCGGCGAACGGCTAGCTGGCGCCCCCACCCGCCATATACTTGCGGAGCTCTTCCAAGAGAGCTTTGCCGTTCTTGCCTTTTTCGTTGGCCTTCTGGATCCAATTCTGGCGGACGACGTCAATCGCCTTCGACCAGACCGCTCTTTGCGAATCGCTGATTGTCTGGATTTTGTTGCCGTTCTTGATCGCGCCGTCTTTGCCGACCTTGTCGGCCCGGTCCCAATGCTCACCGATCAGCCGGGCGCCCTTGGCGCCGCCGGCCTTGTTGACCGCGGCCTTGGCCTGCGCCGACAGGCCGTCATACTTCTTCTTGTTCATGGCGATCATGAACGAGGTCGTGTAGAGGCCGCCCGGCACCTCCAAATGGAACGGAGTGAGCTTGGTGAGCTTGAATCCATGCACCGCTTCCCACGGGAAGAACGCCGCTTCGGTGGTGCCGCGAACCAGGCTTTCGTGCGCCGAAGGCGCCGGAATAGCGACCGGAACCGCGCCCAAACCCTTGGCAATCAGCGCGCCGCCGCCGGCCGCGCGAATCTTCATGCCCTTGAGGTCATCGATGGATGTGACTTCCTTTTTGGAATGCAGCAGCCCCGGACCATGGACAAACGCGGAGACCAGGACGGTGTCCTTAAACTCTTCCTTGTCGAATCCGTTCTTGGTGTACCAGCGGTGAAGGCCCTCGCTTCCCGTCGTCGAATTTGGCGTAATGAACGGCACCTCGGCCATGCGGTACAGCGGGAAACGGCCCGGCGTATAGCCGGCGACATGCATGACCATGTCGCGCACACCGTTCTTAACCAGATCGTACTGCCCCGGAGGTTTGGCGACCGCGGCCTTGTCGATGGTGATCTTGACGGAGCCGCCCGAGGCGTCCTCGATCGACTTCGCAAAGACACGGGCCGTGTTCGTCCAATGGTGAACCGCCGGCAGCCAGTTCGCAAACTTCAGCGTGACCGTTTCGGCGGCGGCATACCCGGACACCATCGTCGAGCCCAGAAGTACGGTCCCGGCCATAAGGAGTGTTTTGTTGAGACGTGACATATTCCTCTCCGTATAGTGTTGATTGGTGCGGCTATCACGCCGCGTCGTTCCGTATTGGCCGATATATTAAGCAGCTTGTCGTTGAACACGCTAGTTTTTTCGCCGGTCGCGGATCAGCAATAACGGCAACCCGGTGGAAGCGGCAACCATCTGCGCGCTATCAACATCCATCGCCGTTCGATAGTGTAGCGCGATGTCTTTATCGGATGACGAGAGACGGGACATTCTGCGGCTGATCAGAGCCGAACGTGTGGGCCCGGTCACCCACCGCCGGCTGGTTGAACGCTATGGTACGGCGGCGGCGGCGTTGGAGGCGTTGCCGAATCTGGCGCGCCGCGGCGGCGCCAAATCCCCATCACTGCCGGCGGTTTCGGAAATCGAGGACGAAATCGATGCAGCCCAAAAACAAAAGGTGCAATTGCTGTTTCTCGGCGAGGAGACCTATCCGCCTCTCCTCGAACATATCGAAGACGCGCCGCCGGTCCTGTTTGCCAAAGGGGATTCCGGCCTGGCCGCGCGGCGGTGCCTTGGGCTCGTGGGGACCCGGAACGCCTCGATCAATGGAACGCGCATGGCCGGCAAACTCGCCGGCGAACTGGGCAAGGAGGGATTTGCCATTGTCTCGGGGATGGCCCGGGGCATTGATGGCGCCGCGCACGAAGCGGCCATCGACACCGGCACCATCGCCGTCCTCGCCGGGGGCGTGGACGTAATTTACCCAAAGGAACACGCGCAACTCCATGAGCGGCTGACCGCCGGTGGTCTGGTTATCTCCGAAATGCCGCTCGGGCTTACCCCGCAGGCCCGTCATTTTCCCCGCCGAAACCGGTTGATATCGGGCCTCTCGGAAGGCGTCATCGTTGTCGAAGCGGCGAAGCGGTCGGGATCGCTGATCACGGCGCGCACCGCCTTGGAGCAGGGCCGCGAGGTGTTCGCCGTACCCGGCTCGCCGCTCGACCCCCGCGCCCAGGGACCCAACCTGCTGATTCGGGACGGCGCCGTCCTCACGGAATCCGCCGCCGACGTGACGAATAATTTGCCGGATGTTTTTTCTCCGCCACGGCCAAAGCTGGACGACCCCTCGCAAGTCATTGAATTTGAAACAGAAACTCCATCGACGCCAGCCGAAACGCCAACGGATTCCAACCGCGCGGACCTGGAGGAATTTCTGGGCCCGACGCCGGTTGCGGTTGACGAACTCATCCGGCAATGCCAAATGTCCCCTGCCGCGGTCGCGACCATCCTCCTGGAATTGGAGTTGGCCGGAAGAATCGAACGGCACCCTGGCAATCGGGTTTCACTACTCGCCGAGATATAACGGACGCTAAATGTCGAACGTCGTCGTTGTCGAATCGCCCGCCAAGGCGAAGACGATCAATCGGTATCTGGGGAGCGACTACACGGTCCTCGCCAGCTACGGCCATATTCGCGATCTGCCGGCCAAGGACGGATCGGTGGATCCCGGTGCCGACTTCTCGATGAAGTGGGAGATCGGTTCCGACTCCCAAAAGCAGGTGAGGGAAATCACCGAGGCCGTCAAAAAAGCGGATCACCTTTATCTGGCCACCGACCCCGACCGCGAGGGCGAGGCGATCTCGTGGCACGTCCAGCAGGTCCTGGACGAGAAGAAGGCCTTGGATGGCGTCGAGGTCAAACGGGTGGTCTTCAACGAGATCACCAAGAACGCCATCCTCGATGCGTTCGATCACCCGCGGGACGTGGACCAGGAGTTGGTCGAGGCCTACCTGGCCCGCCGCGCCCTGGACTACCTCGTCGGCTTCACCCTGTCGCCGGTTCTTTGGCGCAAGCTGCCGGGCAGCCGGTCCGCGGGCCGTGTCCAGTCGGTTGCGCTGCGGCTGATCTGCGAGCGCGAAACCGCGATCGAGAACTTCGTGCCCCGGGAATATTGGTCGGTACACGCGGTCTTTGCCGATCAAAACGGCAAACCGGTCACCGCGCAGCTAACCCATCTCGACGGCGAGAAGCTGGACAGACTGGCGCTGGGTGACGAAGCGGCGGCAAACCGGGCGGTCGCCGCCATCGAGGCCGCGAATTTCTCCGTCTCCCGGGTCGAGCGCAGGCAATCCCGCCGGAATCCGGCGCCGCCGTTCACCACCTCGACGCTTCAGCAGGAAGCGGCCCGCAAACTCCATTTCTCCGCCCGCAAGACCATGCAGGTCGCCCAGCGCCTCTATGAAGGCGTCAACGTGGATGGCGAGACCGTCGGCTTGATCACTTACATGCGGACCGACGGCGTTCAAATGGCCAAGGAGGCCGTCGATGAGGCCCGCCGGCATATCGGGTCGGCCTATGGGACCAATTACGTGCCCGAACGCCCCCGGCAGTATTCGAGCAAGGCGAAGAACGCCCAGGAAGCCCACGAGGCGATCCGCCCAACCAATATCGGCCGGCTGCCCAAGGGACTCTCCGGTTTGAATGCGGACCAGTTCAAACTCTACGATCTGATTTGGAAGCGGACCGTGGCGAGCCAAATGGCCTCCGCCGTGCTCGACCAGGTTGCCGTCGACCTCAGGCCCGCGGGTGCGGCTCAGGATGACGACCGGCTGACGCTTCGGGCGCGCGGCTCGATCGTTACGTTCGACGGTTTTTTCAAACTCTACGAAGAAAGCCGCGATGACGGCGATACCGAAGAGCAAAAGGAAGCGCGGCTGCCGGACGTCAAGGAAGGCCAGGCTCTGGACCGGACCGATATCCTGCCGGAGCAGCATTTCACGCAGCCCCCGCCGCGCTTCTCCGAAGCGAGCCTGGTAAAGCGCCTCGAAGAACTCGGTATCGGCCGCCCGTCGACCTATGCATCGATTATCTCGGTTCTGCAGGACCGGGATTATGTGCGGCTCGAGAGCCGCCGATTCTTCCCCGAGGACAGAGGCCGGCTCGTCACGGCGTTCCTTGAGAGCTTCTTCGCACGCTACGTGGAGTATGACTTTACCGCCGATCTGGAGAACCAGCTGGACGACATTTCGGGCGGGCGGATCGACTGGAAGGCGGTCCTCCGGGATTTCTGGGCCAAGTTCTCGAACTCGGTGGGCGCCACCACCGAACTGCGGGTTCGCGAGGTGCTGGATGCGCTCAACGAGCTTCTTGGGCCCCATTTCTTCCGCGGCGACGGCTCGGGACGCGATCCCCGGAAATGCCCAACCTGCGAGGAAGGCCAGTTGAGCCTGAAGGTGGGGCGCTATGGCGCCTTCATCGGCTGCTCCAACTACCCCGATTGCAAGCATACGCGGCCCCTTGTGGTCGACAACGGCGGCGATGGCGTGGGCGCGCTCGATGCCGGGCCCAAGGAATTGGGCGCCGATCCGGGCACCGGCCTGGCCGTCACCATGCGGCGCGGGCCTCACGGCATATATGTCCAACTCGGCGAGCCCGAGGGCAAACAAAAGCCGAAACGGGCCTCGCTGGCCAGGGATATGGATCCGGCGGCCGTTGACCTGGACATCGCGCTCGGCCTGCTGGCCTTGCCGCGGGATATCGGCCCCCATCCGGAAACCGGCGAAATGATCCAGGCCGGCATCGGCCGCTTTGGACCCTATATCAAGCACGAGGGCACCTACGTGTCGCTCAAGGAGGACGATGTTCTGACCATCGGCCACAACCGGGCGGTGGAGCTCCTCGCCAATGCGCCCCGCAAGCCCGCGCCGGTCACCATCGGCGATCACCCGGACGACGGAAAACCCATTGTCCTGAAGACAGGCCGCTGGGGGCCCTATGTACAGCACGGCAAGACCCGCGCGACGCTGCCCAAGGACAAGAAAGATGAGACGCCCACCCTCGAAGAAGCCGTCGCCCTGATAGCGGCGAAGGGCGGCGCGCGGAAGAAGAAAACCAAAAAGGCGGGCAAGAAAACCGGCGCCAGGAAAGCGCCCAAGGACCCGGCGCCGGCCGACGCCGGCTAGACGGCGCCCGGCTGCCCAGGTCGCTTCAGCTTGGCGGGACGCAAAAGACCGAAATCGGGCCTGCCGAGCCGGCAGGACATCCTCGACTACATCTCGGAAAATCCGGATCACACGACCGTCCGCGATATCACCTCGGCCTTCAACGTCGCCAAGAAATACCGTGCGCGCCTGCGGAGCGAAATCCGGCGCCTCAAGGATATGGGACTGATCAAAGACGGCGATGACCGGCCGCTGTCTCGAACCGGCGCGCTGCCGCCGGTGACCGTGGTTCGGGTTTCGGGAACCGATAGCGACGGCGAGGTCTTGGTAACGCCCGACAACCGGCCAAATGACCAACCCGGGGACCGTCCGGCGCCTCTCATTTACCTGAAGGCGGACCGCCGCCCCGGGCCGGCGCCCGGCATTGGCGATCGGCTGCTGGTGCGCTTGCGACGGCAGGATGACGGTGACTACCAGGCCAGATTGATCCGCGCGCTGCCCGGAGGCAGCCCCTTGGTGATCGGCGTCTACGACGGCGACGCGCGGGTGAAGCCGGCCGACCGCAAGGCCAGATCGGAGCTCGAGATCGGACCCGGCGACAGGATGGACGCGGAGGCGGGTGAACTGGTTGTCGCCGAGCTGGTACGGCATGGAAGCCGCTATGGCTTGCGCCAGGCCCGAATCGTCCGGCGCATCGGCCGGTTCGGAACCGCCGAGACCTTCAGCCGCGCCGCCCTCGGCGCCAACGACATACCGGTTGAATTCACCGCGGAAGCGCTTGCTCTGGCCGAAGCGGCGATTGCGGCCCCCCTGGACGGGCGTGTCGATCTCCGCGCGGTCCCCCTGGTGACCATCGACGATGAGGATGCCCGGGATTTCGACGATGCGGTGTTCGCCGAGCCGGATGCCGATGCGGAAAATCCCGGCGGCTGGAAACTGATCGTCGCGATCGCCGACGTTGCCTGGTATGTGCGCCCGGACGACGCATTGGACGAGGCGGCGAGACAGCGGGGCAATTCCGTCTATCTGCCGGATCAGGTCGTGCCGATGCTGCCGGAGGCCCTGTCGAACGGCTGGTGCTCCCTCCGGCCGAGGGAAGACCGGCCCTGCCTCGCGGCGCACATCCGGATCGGCGCCGACGGCCGAATACTGAATCACCGATTCGAACGGGCGTCGATGCGCTCGGCGGCCCGATTGACCTATCGCCGGGTCCACGACGCCTGGAACGGAAACCCCGACGAGGAATGTACGGAACTAAAAGGCCCGGTCCTGGAGCCGCTGCGGGGCGCCTTCGCCGCGCTCGAAATCGAGAGAAAACGCCGGGAGCCGCTGAATCTCGACCTGCCCGAGCGCCGGGTGGTGTTCGAGAACGCGGAGTCGTGGCGCGTCGAGGAGCGGCCGAGGTACATGTCCCACCGCCTGATCGAGTCGTTCATGATCACCGCCAACGTGGCGGCGGCGCGCACGCTGGCCGCCAAACGGACCGCGGCGCTGTTTCGCGTTCATGAGGAGCCGCCCGCCGACAAACTCGCCGGCCTGACCGAGACCCTGCGCGCCATGGGCCACCCGACGCCAAAGGGTCAGGTCCTGCTGCCCCGTCACTTCAACCGGATATTGGCCAACGCTTCGGATACCGAAGAGGCCGATCTGTTGGCTGATCTGGTTCTCCGAAGCCAGGCGCAAGCCGTCTACAGCGCCTCCGACGACGGCCATTTCGGCCTGCACCTCCGGAACTACACCCATTTTACGTCGCCCATCCGGCGGTATTCCGACCTTGTGGTGCACCGGGCGCTGATCAAGGCGCTGAAACTCGGCGACGACGGAGAGTTTCCGCCGTCGGATCGGCTCAACGACCTGGCGGCGCACGTGTCGATGACCGAGCGGCGCGCGGTGTCGGCCGAGCGTGAAGCCATGGACCGGTTCGCCGTCGCCGCCGCGCTCAATGCCGGGTCGGACAGGCTCGCCGGCCGGATCACCGGCATCACCCGATTTGGCCTCTATGTGGCATTGGAAGACAGCGGCGCCGAGGGATTCATTCCCAAACGCCTGCTCGGCGCCGGCAGGTTCAGCTTCGACGAAAACAGCCAATCCCTGGGGGCCCAGCGGGGCGGATTGCGCTATTCGCTTGGCCAAATCCTGGCTGTCACCATCAGGGAAGCCGACCCGCTCAGGGGCCGGCTGATCCTGCAACCCATTGATTCGGAGTGAACAATTAACATTTGACGGCAAGAATCCTTGCCTGCGAGAATGCGGGCAATTGTCCGGAATCGGGCTGAAAAGAGTGAGAAACGCTTGTTTCACCTGGGAGGGTGGAAGCCGGAGGCTGGTGTTCCGCCCCGCGCGAGTCGCATTGACGGCCCTTGCGGCCGCGTTTCTTAGCGCTTGCGCGGCATCCAACCCCCATGTCGATACGACGACGGACCTGGATGCCCAGCGCGCCGAATCCACCTTCGCCGCCGGTTACCGCCAGATCGCCAGCCGCTATATCGAACCGGTCGCCGTCGACGCGCTTGCGGTCGAGGGGTTGAATGGCCTCGACGCCATCGACCCCAAAATTGATGTCAAGCGGTCCGGCCCGCGGGTTCGCCTGTTGTATGACGGCGCGGTCCTGCGCGTGGCCCGCGCGGCGGCGCCCGACGATGCCGAAGGGTGGGCGACGCTGACGTTCGACGCATTGGCCGAAGCGCGAAACGCTTCCGAGACCCTCCGCCGAATGCCCGCGGAGCGCCTCTATGAGGCGGTTTTCGACGGCATGCTGTCGAAACTCGATTCTTTTTCCCGCTATGCCAGCGCCTCCGAGGCCCTGGACAATCGCGCCAAGCGGTCGGGATTTGACGGAATCGGTATACGGTTTCGCGCAGGGTCCGACGGATCGGAAATAACCGCGGTCTTTACTCATACCCCTGCCGCCCGGGCCGGACTAAGGGTTGGCGACTTGATCACCCATGTGGACCGGCAGCCACTGGCCGGTCGCAGCCGGAAAGAAATCCGAAACATGCTCCGGGGGGACGCCGGTACGACCGTGCTGCTGAGATACGTGGATTCCCGGACGAACCGTCCGACTTTCCGGTCGCTTGAACGCTCGCGCGTCATCCTGCCGACCGTTCGGACCAAGGTTCACCACAATAATTTGCATGTCACCATCTCCGGCTTCAACGACCGCACATCAGGACACCTGATTCGCGCCATGAAGGCGGCCATGGCTCGCCGGGATGCGCAATTGCAGGGGATTTTACTGGATCTCCGCAACAACCCCGGCGGGCTTCTCATCCAGGCGGTGAAGGTGGCGGATCTGTTCCTAAGGAGCGGCCGGATCGTTTCGACCCGGGGACGGCATCCCAATAGTGTCCGGGACTACGACGCCCACGGCACGGACATCACCAACGGTTTGCCCATGGTGGTTCTGATCAACGGCCGGTCCGCCTCCGCCGCCGAGATCGTGGCGGCGGCTCTCCAGGATCACGAGCGGGCGGTCGTCATCGGCACCGGTTCTTTCGGCAAGGGCACGGTTCAAACAATCACCCGGCTGCCCAACGATGGCGAAATTACGCTGACCTGGTCACGGTTCGTCGCGCCCTCGGGCTACTCGCTTCATGATCTTGGGGTCTCGCCGTCGGTTTGTACGTCGGGACCGGTGAGCGGCGTTGACGGGTTTGTCGGTTCGGCGCTGCGCCAAATCGCCGAGACCTATGAGCACATGGCGCGGTGGCGGTCGGTCCCCGTGGGAGACGCGTCGAATCGGGAAGCCTTGCGCCGGGTATGCCCGGCGGCACGCGGACGACGCGATATCGAGGTCCGGCTCGGCGAATATCTGTTGGACCATCCGGACCGGTACCGGCAGTTGCTTGCCGTCGCGCCGGCGATCGCGGCCAGCCGGGGCAAGTAACGGCTCCCCGCCGGATACTGCTCCTGCGTTGACAGGTTGCCGTTAACCGTTATGTTGCGGCCCTCGAATTGCGAAATTGGCTGGATATTCGTGAAATGGCAAAGCCCAACACAATCTTGATCAAGCTCGAAAGCACGGCCGATACCGGGTTTTATTACGTCGCCAAGAAGAACCCGAAGACCCAGACCGAGAAGCTTGAATTCCGCAAGTACGACCCCGTCGCGCGGAAACACGTGCTGTTCAAGGAAACCAAAATCAAATAGACGGCTTTGCCCGGGTTGAACGGGCCGTGACGGCTAGTTCAGGAACGCGGCGACCGTCTCGAGAAACGCGGGCACGGAGATGGGCTTGGCGATATATGCGTCACAGCCGCCGTCGCGAAATTTCTCTTCATCCCCCTTCATCGCAAAAGCCGTAACGGCAATCACCGGGATATGGGCGGTATCTGCATCGCCCTTTAGCCGCTTAGTCACTTCCAGGCCGGAAATTTTCGGCAGCTGAATATCCATGAGGATAAGGTCCGGACGGTGGCTGCGGGTCAGTTCCATGGCTTCGAACCCGTCGTTGGCCTGCAGCGTATCGTAGCCATTCGCCTGCAACAGATCGTTGAGGAGCTTCATATTGAGCTCATTATCTTCGACGATCAGGACCGTCTTGGACATGGAACAAACCCCGATTTCCCGGCCCGTGTCACAAACACCGGGCACGGAGAGCGATACTCGGTAATTCACAGGAAATAAACGACAAATAGCGCCCCAGCTTGCGCCGATTCGGCATGCTGACTATGGTCCGTAGCAGTCGAGTACGGAAAAAACCATCGATGCACGCCGAAACCGACATGCCGCAAAGACGAGAATCGCCGCCGTGATCCCTTGTTACCGCGAAACCGAGAGAATTCTCGGGGTTTTGGCCGGCATAGGGGACGAGGTTGAGAGAATTTACGTGATTGACGATGCCTGTCCGGACGGGACCGGCGATCTGGTCGAAGAGTCTTGTTCCGATCCCCGCGTCACGGTGCTGAAATTATCCGAAAACAAGGGCGTTGGCGGAGCGACGCTGGCCGGCTACCGCCGGGCGATCGACGACAAAATGGACGTGATCGTCAAATTGGACGGCGATGGGCAGATGGATCCGAAGGAGCTGCACAAGCTGGTCCGTCCAATCGTCAACGGCCAGGCCGACTACACCAAGGGAAACCGGTTTCGCAGCGTTGAGAGCGTTTCCGCGATGCCCAGGGTCCGCCTCTTCGGCAATCTCTTTCTGTCCTTCGCCACAAAGATGTCGAGCGGTTATTGAAATATTTTCGATCCGACGAACGGATACACCGCGATCGACCGGCGCGTGGCCGAGTTGTTGCCGGTTGCCAAGATCGACAACGGGTTCTTTTTCGAGTCCGACATGCTGTTCCGGCTGAATACGCTGCGGGCGGTCGTTGCGGATATCCCTATCCCGGCCATCTATGGCGACGAACGCAGCTCCCTTGTGATCTGGAAAATCCTGATGCCGTTTCTCGGCAAGAACATTGCCAATACGTTCCGACGGCTGGTCTATTCGTACTTCCTCCGTGATTTCACGATTGCATCCGTGGAACTGATCGCCGGGCTGATTTTGATCGGCTTTGCGCTGATATTCGGCGGCGTGCACTGGTACGACAGCATAACGACCAATGTCCCCGCCTCCACCGGGACCATAATTCTCCCGGCATTGACCTTCTTGGTCGGAATACAGCTGTTCCTTGGATTCATGAATTTTGATACGCGGAACATTCCGACGTCGCCCTTGCACCTCGATCTCTGAGCCGCGGGCAGGCCGCGCACCCGCGGCAGGCGTGGATGCCCGGATCAAGTCCGGGCATGACGGGTGTTGTTGGAACCCCCTATTCCGTCATACCCCGGCGCAAGTCCGGGGTATCCAGATTTTCAATTCCTGAACCACGGAGACGGTGAGACAGTGAGGAGCGCCGTCCCCACCCCTGGTTCGTCGGATGATCCCGGGGCCGACGGACGCGCTTGGCGAAACGGCGAAGCGCGGTGGCCCAAGTCTCCGCCAACGCGCGCGATTGCCAAATCGCAATTTGGCTGTATCTTCGCCCTCGGATTTGACCAAACCGACGAAACCGGCCCCACATGACCGATAGAGTGCACCGTGCCCTCCTCCCCGCCGGGCTGAAGGATGTCCTGCCGCCCGATGCCGAAAGCGAGGCGACCGTTCGCGAGACGCTGATTTCGGCGTTCGTTTCGCGCGGTTACGACCGGGTCAAACCTCCTTTGATCGAGTTCGAGGACAGCTTGGTTTCGGGCAGCGGCGAGGCGACGTCCTCGCAGACCTTCCGGATGATGGATCCGGTGTCGCAATTGATGCTGGGCGTTCGGCCCGACATGACGCTGCAGGTCGCCCGCATCGCCACGACGCGGCTCATCGACGAGCCCCGTCCGTTGCGGCTGAGCTATGCGGGCGAGGTATTGCGGGTGCGCGGTTCCAGCCTCCGGCCGGAACGCCAGTTTGCCCAGGTCGGCGCCGAACTGATCGGCTCGGACAAACCGGAAGCCGACGCCGAGGTCATTTTGATGGCCGGCGAAGCCCTGAACGCGGCCGGCGCCGACGGACTGAGCGTGGACCTCGGCCTGCCGACGCTGGTCGCGGCGATCTGCCGGGAACACGGCGTCGACCCGCAGGGGAATGACGGCGTCCTGCGCGGCGCGCTCAATCAGAAAGATGCGGCGGCGATCAAGCAGTTCGGAGGACCGGCCGCACCGGTATTGGGAGAACTGCTGGCGGCGGCCGGCGGCGCGGCCCCGGCAATCGAGCGGATAAGCGGGATTGACCTTCCGGATGACGCGGAGCGTGAATGGTCGCACCTGGTCTCGGTCGCGGAGATCGTGAAGCGGAGAGCGCCATCGCTCGAGTTGACCATCGATCCGGTGGAAATCCGGGGCTACGAGTACCATTCCGGGGTCACCTTCACCATATTTTCGAAATCGGCCCGGGGCGAATTGGGCCGCGGCGGGCGGTATATCGCGGGCAACGGCGCCGAAACGGCGGGCGAGGCGGCAACGGGAATCACCTTGTTCCTCGATACGGTCATTCGGTCGCTCCCCGATTCGCCGCAGCCGAAAAGGATTTATCTGCCGACCGGGAGCAGTCCCGAGGATGCCCGACGGTTGAGGGCCGAGGGGTGGATCACCGTACCGTCGCTGTCGGCGGAAGAGGATGGAGCGCACCGGGCCCGGGCTCTGGGGTGCACGCATATCCTCGTCGACGGCGAGGTCTCCGGGATCGGCGCCGGGGGAGGCGCCCCGGATGGCTAACGTGGTCGTGGTCGGCGCCCAGTGGGGCGATGAAGGCAAGGGAAAGATCGTCGACTGGCTGTCGGAACGGGCGGACGTCGTGGTCCGTTTTCAAGGCGGCCACAATGCCGGCCACACCCTGGTCATCGACGGTCAGACGTTCAAGTTGAGCCTGCTGCCGTCGGGGATCGTCCGTCCCGGAAAAATGTCGGTGATCGGCAATGGGGTGGTCCTCGATCCCTGGGCGCTGCTCCGGGAAATCGAGGACGTAACGGCGCGAGGTGTGGAGGTTTCTCCCCGGAATTTGGCCATCGCGGAAAATGTGGCGTTGATTCTTCCGCTGCACAGCCGGTTGGACCAGGCCCGGGAAGGCGTAACCTCGGGGATTCGGATCGGCACCACCGGTCGCGGGATCGGCCCGGCCTACGAGGATCGCGTCGGACGCCGGGCCATCCGCCTGGGCGACCTGGCCGACCTGCCGACGTTGCGGACCCGAATCGACAATTTGCTCGTCCACCACAACGCGCTCCGTCGAGGACTTGGCGAATCGGAGCTGGAAGCATCGGAGTTGACCGCCCAGCTTCAGGAGGTCGCGCCGAAGATTTTGCCCTACATGGATTCGGTGTGGCGGCGCCTCGATGAAGCAAGACGCGCCGGCAAGCGTATCCTGTTCGAAGGCGCGCAGGGCGCCATGCTGGATATCGATCACGGGACATACCCGTTCGTCACCTCTTCCAACACTGTCGCCGGGCAGGCCGCCTCGGGCAGCGGCGTCGGTCCCGACGCCGCGGGATTTGTGCTCGGCATCACCAAGGCCTACACGACCCGGGTCGGCGAAGGCCCCTTCCCGACCGAGCAGGACAACGAAATCGGCCGGCGTCTCGGCGAGCGAGGTCACGAATTCGGTACGGTGACGGGCCGAAAAAGGCGGTGCGGCTGGTTCGATGCCGTGATGGTGCGCCAAGCCCTGAAAGTCGGCGGCATTACGGGAATTGCCCTGACAAAGCTCGATGTGCTGGATGGCATGGAGGAGCTCAGGGTCTGCACGGGTTATCGCATCGGCGGCGAGCCGTACGACTACCTGCCGGCGTCAATGACGGCGCAAGCCGGGGTGGAACCGGCCTACGAATCGATGGAGGGCTGGTCGGAGAGTACCGAGGGGGCGCGGTCCTGGGCCGATCTTCCGGCGACCGCGATCAAGTACATCCGGCGAATAGAAGAACTCATCGAGGCCCCGGTGGCGCTGCTCTCAACCAGTCCCGAGCGGGAGGATACGATTCTCGTTCGCGATCCCTTCGCCGACTAGGGTCCGGACTCGATTGAACGGCCCTACGCGTGTTGGGCGATGGGGCATAAAATAATTGCGTCATGGCCGGGCCCCGACCCGGCCATCCACGTGGATCACCGGGTCAAGCCCACTACTGTCCGGTTTAACTTTCACGTCCATTGGATTGCCATTTGGTTTGAGTTTCCGGGCGGCGGTGTTTTGGGTTCGAGGAGGCGGTCGATGCGCTTTCGATGCATGAGGTTGACGCGCACGAGCCGGGCGAAGGTG
>JAJECC010000116.1 GCA_022822205.1 Rhodospirillales bacterium
GCTGCTGCCTTCAGCGGTGATCGCAGACCCCTAACCGACGTCAATCTCCTGAAAGCGGCGTTCAAGTATCCGTTGATGACCCTCAAGGTGGTAATCGGCATCCACTGGGAGGCTGTTCGTTTGTTCTTGAAGGGAGCACCCTATTTCCCCCGCGGTTCGGCCGAGAAATCGTCCAAGACCGGGTCCACGGGTCCACACGGAAAACCGATTTCTCGGATTACGAAATAGGCGGTGTAGGCCATGTCGATCGCGTTGCGTCACCTTCAACTTAAACTCCCCATGCCGGGCTTCTTGCGCGTTGCGGCGCTGAACAAGGCGGCGACGGAAAGAATATTCCGTAGACTCACTGGCGACCTGGATGCCGGCAGCATTGCCTTCCAGTTCGACGACGGGCACCGGATCGATTGCGGCAGCGGTAAGCCGGGACCACAGGCCGTAATGAACATCCACTCCCTTCATGCCGTGCGTCGGCTGGTGACCGGGGGCTACGTGGGTTTGGCCGAAGGCTATATGGCCGGTGACTGGACCACCCCCTCATTGCCGGCGGTGTTTGATTTCGGGACCGCCAATCGGGCTTCTCTCGACCGCACATTGTCGGGCAGCCTAACCGCCCGATTGGCGCTCGCCTTCAGTCATGGCCAGCGCCGCAATAGCCGATCGGGCAGCCGGCGCAATATCGCTGAGCACTACGATATCGGGAACGATTTTTTCGAAATTTGGCTCGACCCGTCGATGACCTATTCCTCGGCGCTATATCTTGGCGAAACCGGCGAGACCTTGTTCGACGCACAGCGGAACAAGTATCGCCGGATCGTTAAGGAACTGAACATTCAGCCGGACGAGACGGTGCTCGAAATTGGTTGCGGCTGGGGCGGTTTTGCCGAGTTTGCCGCCCGAGAGACCGGCGCCCATGTGACAGCGATTACCCTGTCTCAGGAGCAGCACGATTACGCAGAACGCCGTATGGCGGATGCCGGGTTGAGTAAACGTGTCGACGTCGTCCTGGTCGATTACCGGGATGTAACAGGCCATTTCGACCACGTGGTTTCCATCGAAATGTTGGAGGCCGTCGGCCAACAATATTGGCCGGCTTATTTCAAGGCGTTGGCGAACCGTCTGCGCGCAGGCGGCAGCGCGATGATCCAGGTGATCGTCGTTCCCGATGACCGGTTTGAGCGCTACAGGAATTCAGTTGATTTCATCCAGCGCTACATTTTTCCGGGAGGCATGCTCTTGAGTCCCGGCAAGATTACCGAACATGGACAAGCGGCGGGTTTGACTGTCGAAGACGTCCACATGTTCGGCCAGTCCTATTCGCGGACACTGGACGAATGGCGGAGCGTATTTGAAAAACGGTGGGCAGACATCGAGCCTTTAGGATTTGACGATCGGTTCAAACGGATGTGGGAATACTATCTAGCCTACACGTCCGCCGGATTTCGCGCCGGAACCATCGACCTTGGGCAGTTTCGTCTGATTAAGGGCTAAATGCCTGCGGGCGCCAAGTCCATTGGCGGCGAGAGTTGGCGCAATCTCCGATACGGGGCGGCCGCGTTCGCCCTGGGGATGCCGACCATCCCGCTGCTCGTTCACCTGCCGGCCATCTATGCTGCGGAACTCGGCCTTGGGCTCACGGCGACCGGTGTCGCCCTATTCATCGCCCGGATATTCGATGTTGTCTCTGATCCACTGATCGGTGTCGCCTCTGACCGCTTGGATACCCGATGGGGACGACGCAAACCCATCATCCTGGCCGGCGGGTTTATCGGGGCGCTTGGGACAGTCCTGCTCCTTAATCCCGGGAGCGGTATCGGCGCCGCATATTTGGCGATTTGGGCGTCCGTACTTTATCTCGGGTGGACAATGATCAATATCCCCTACTTGGCCTGGGGAGCGGCCTTGTCCCCCGATTATTTCGGGCGCACCCGCATTACCTCGATCCGGGAAGGTTTCATGCTGGGAGGCATTGTTGCGGCCGGTGCCATACCCGCCGTGGCTGCGGTCTTAGGCTTTGGGGAGCGCCAGGCTTTGGCTCTGATCGGCTGGGGGGTGGTTGGGGTCGGGGCTATTTTGTTTGCTGTCTTGCTAATTGGTGTTGATGAGCCACCCCCGCCGCCGAGTCATCGCACCGAACTTCCTTGGCCGGCACTCAAAGGCGTGTTTGCGAACAAGCCCTTTCGGCTCTTGGTCGGGGGCTGGTTCGTCAACAGCTTGGCCAACGGTATTCCCGCGGCGCTGTTCATATTGTTTATGACATTTGTGCTCAAAGCGGATGAACTGCAACGGGGAATTCTGACATTTGTCTATTTTGTCGCAGGCGTTGTCGGCATTCCGTTTTGGCTCTGGTTGAGCGGGCGTATCGGGAAACACATTACCTGGTGTGTTTCAATGGGCATCGCCTGCATCGCCTTTGCTTTTGTACCGTTTTTGGGAGCAGGCGATATCATCGCCTTCTTCGTGATCACGCTGGTTACCGGTATGACACTTGGCGCCGATTTGGCGATCCCGCCCTCCATGCAGGCCGATGTCGCCGAGTATGAGATTTTACGATCTCGCCGCGATAGGACGGGCCTGCTCTTTTCAATTTGGAGCATGACCACAAAGTTCGCGGTTGCTTTTTCGGTATTGATCGCGTTGCCAACGCTGGAAGCACTAGGTTTCCGAACCGAAGCGGATGGAGGTCCTCAAAACCTGCTGGCTCTATCGGTGATCTATGCCGGCGTGCCGGTCGTACTAAAAATAACCTCTATCGCCATCATCTGGCGGCACCCCCTAACCGCAGAGAAACAAGGGGTTGTGACGCGACGGCTGAGCGTATTGGAGGCAAGAAGGACTGAATTCATTGGGTCATGAATATGCGCCTGCCGACGGTACTCGTTGCACTATTTTCCCTGGCGGCGCTAACCGGATGTACAGCGATGAAACCGAGTGATTTCGCAAATTCGAAACCGAAGCTTGTGCTGGAGGAGTACTTCGCCGGGAAGACGCGGGCATGGGGTTTGTTCGAAGACCGATTTGGGAAAGTCCGCCGACAGTTCGTTGTCGACATAGATGGCACTTGGGACGGCGAAACCCTTACTCTCGATGAACACTTTGACTGGAGCGATGGCGAGAAGAGTTTCCGCCAGTGGCGGATTAGGAAGATTTCCGACGGCCAATATGAGGGCCGGGCCGATGACGTCATTGGCGTGGCGGCGGGCATCGCCGAGGGCAATGCGCTCAACTGGTCCTACATTCTCGATCTTGAGACCAGCGAGAACAAAACCATGAAAGTCAAGTTTGACGACTGGATGTTCCTCCAACCGGGCGGAGTGCTGCTCAACAGAGCGCGGATGAGCAAATTCGGGATCGAGCTCGGTCAGGTGACCATCTCGTTTACCAAACTCGAGGGCCGGCAGTCTGGTGTATATCCCCAGCAGCCTTCCGCCGAAACCATTTCAGTAGCGGCCCAATAACCGGGAAACGGCCGAATAGCTGGGACGCTGCGTCCCAATATTCTTCCTGTCTCAGTACCTTGCCCGCCTGGTCAAATGTCAAACGTGTCACACCTTCGACAGACCACGGCTTACCACCCAGAACACCTGTGAGGGTCCAACGGAAAAAGGCGGCATCACCATCAACAGCGTGGCTGTCGATAACGAATACCACATCGCTCACCGTTTCAAACATTCGGGCCAGGACCGCCCGCATCTCCGATAGGCCGTGAACTTCATGCAGCGGATCCCGGAATACAACGTTCTCCGCCACGAACTCACCGAGAGAAGGCAGCCCGTCCGCCGTCAATTGTTCAAGATAGGTCTTATAGCGATCGAAAGCTGTCTTCGGATGCATGTCAGCTCCCAATCATTCGCCGAGTGATGGCGAAGTAGAGGCGGTAGGGCAAACACCGGCCTATTTTCAGAAGGTAGGCGAATCGGCGCGGCATCGTGATTTCGAACTTCCCTCGCTCCAGACCTTGGACGATCCGCCGGGCTGCCGTGTCAGGCTCCATGAGAAACGGCATTGGAAATTCGTTCTTGTCGGTTAACGGCGTTCGGACAAATCCGGGATGCACGATCGAAAGAGTGATCCCGAGCTGCTCCAATTCCGGGCGCAACGCCTCGCCCATGTTCGTCAATGCTGCTTTGGATGCGCCGTAGGCACTTGCCATCGGCAGGCCGCGATAAGCTGTCAGCGAAGAGACAATGGCAATGCGGCCTTGGCGGCGCGGTTTCATCGCCTCGACAACCGGCGCGAGGCAGTTGACGGTACCCATGACATTTGTGTCGATCTGGTCGCGAAATTTTTCAACAGTGAAATCTTCGGCTCCAAACCGGATGTAAGTGCCGGCATTAAGGACGGCGAGATCGAGAGGCCCGATGTCCCGCTCGATGGTTTCGACCAGCGCGGCCATTCTTGATTCATCGGAAATATCGGCCGCACAGGGAATAATCTCGCCCGACATAGCTTGGCAATCAGACTGGAGGGTATAGAGATCCGATGCGGTACGGGCACTTACTACCACTCGCCAACCCTTCTCGGCGAATTGCATGGCGACATGCCGGCCCAAACCCTTTCCGGCTCCGGTGATCCAGGCCACTTTGTTCATAAGCGTCTCTCAGCGTGGGTGTCAGACTAGAGGCCGCATTTTCGGCATTCGTACACGATTTCAGAGCCGTCTTCGGCGACGAATTTGAATTTCACCCAACGACCGCTGTCATCGTACCAGACCGTCGGGTTGACGTCGCCGCGATAGACGAATTTTGTCGCGGAGATCGCCTTTTCCTGGGCTGTGATCGTTTCTCGGCCTTCATTGGTTATCGTCACCTCCGCCAGTGAACCGTTTAGGGTATTGATCACCTGTTTGGATCCAATGACCCCTGGGTTCCAGTGATTGGTCGGGAACAGGTCCGCGGAGGCCACGACGACGCCCTTCGGACCCTCGACCCTCAGACCGTCCTCCGATGACACGACCCTGACCTCGTTGATCTTGCCGTCATCGTTCTGTTTCGACTTCAATCGGATCAACAGACCATCACGCCATATGGCGTCGGACCGGTAATCGTACCGATAAACGGTGATGCCGAGAAATTTGATGGCAAGCTCAAGCGCTACACCAACCTTGACCGATTGGTCGGGAGTTCTTCCGAACGTTACAGTCTGTGTCCCGACTCGGGTGCCGTTTCGTTTGACGTCAAAGACAATCTGCTCGCCATAGAGGGAAACTGGATCAGCAAGAGACACCCCTGCCAACGCCGGTATCGCGCCAGCCAGGCATGCGCCAAGCATCGAGGCTACGCCAATTTTCGTACGGAGTGATATGGGCAAGCCCGAAGCCTCCAAATCGATTTGCGGCCAGGTATTTCCAATACGCATTCCGCGAATAAGCAGATCAACCGGGGTTCACGGTCAAATGGATTGCATCCCGCGGTGAGGTTCCAAATGTCGAGCGGAAAGACGGGAGCCAATTGCCGTTTGACAGGACGGCGGACCGAATGGTCAGCGAAACCCATGATCCAATTTCGCCCGGCTACACCTTCGGTGGCGAAAATACGCTCAAACAGAAAAATACCAGCGCTTCAATCGCAGCCGTTTAGACCAATTGGAATAGCACGAATCCAATACCCTAGACGCCGGGTTGTTCTCTTTCGCATCGTGAGGCATAGGGTCGACACGACATGCGCCGCACGGCACTCGGCGGCGGTCCGACGCGCCAAGTGCGCCCTACTCTTTGACCAACGCCCTGCGGACCGCCACGGCGGCGCGCCAGACGGCAAGTGCGACCACCGGTATCGCCAGACCGCCAACGACTTCCGGGGGAATGGGCAGCAATCCAGCCGCGCCGGCCCCTTGGGCTCCGTAGAGGATCAGACTCACAGCGTAATAGCTGATGGCAACGACCGACAGGCCTTCCACCGTCCGCTGCAGCCTGAGTTGGGCGCTCGCCCGTTGGTCCATGGACTGCAGGAGTTGCTGGTTCTGTTCCCCAAGACTGACGTTGATTCGGGTTCTGAGAAGGTCGGTTGCCTGACCGATGCGGTCGCTAAGTTCGGCTTGGCGGGCAGACAGGCTCTCGACGGTGGCCATGGCGGGTGCAAGGCGCCTATAGAGGAAGTCTCCCGCCATTTGCAGCCCCTGCAGGCGTTTCTCCCGCAGCTCGTCGATACGGCGGCGGACCAGGGTCTCGTAAGCCCGTGCCGCGGACACCCGGAAGGCGGTTCTGGCCACCGAAAGTTCGACCTCCGCGGATAGGTTGGATAGCTCGTCGAGAAGCCGCCGTTCGTCGGTGGAATTCTTGGCGGTGTCGGCCAGTTGTTCAACGATGTCGCTCAGTGATTTTTCGGCGGACGCGATCGCCGGTAATGCGGCCTTGGCCGCCGGGAACGCCAACATCGCCATTGCGCGATATGTCTCGATTTCCAGTAGCCGGCGGAGAATCCGGCCCATTTGCCGGGCGTTCAGGGTATTGTTCCGGACCAGTACCCGGCCGAAGCCATCCGGGTGGATGTCGTAGTCGGTCCAATAGCGGGCGCCGCCGTCGACGATCTCCGAGCCCACCAGACGATCGTCTGAAAGGTGCGCCGCAACGCCGTCTATGCCTCGTTCCGGCATGTCAGCCGATTCGATGGCGAGATGGGTAGCGCTGATGGCTTGCCCGGGGAAGCCATCCACCCAATCGCCATCCAATCGTTTGATGGGCGTCTCCTGGAAAGGATTGGAGAATTCACCCGATTCGGAAACCGCGACAGAGTAGAATTCGGTGTGCTGCTCCCATCGGACCAGCAGCGGCCCGATCTCCATCAGGTGGTGCATGCTATCAGAATCGGGTGCCGGCACGCCGGCCCCGCGGCACAGACCGGCAATGTGCCCGCGCACGTCGTCGGCCGTCTCGTCTTCCAGCATCAAGGCGATGAAGGAAACCCGCGCTGGCACTGTAACCAGGGCGTAGGGACGCGCGTGAATCTCGCCGATTATGGCGGTTCTCAAGGGGTGTTGGCTAAGCATGGGGTCAATCCTCCTTGCTAACTTTGGGCTGGCGCTCATTGTACGCGGCCCAAGTGTCACGTAAACTAGACATAATAAAATGACATTTTATATTGACACTTGTAATGGGTGGACGCACCATGTTGGTGCCCGAAAATTCCATATCGGGCGCAGAGGGCTCTAAAGGAGAGATTCATGCAGCAAGAAGTACAGACCGCTGATCTGGACGATCCTAATCGGGTTTGGCCGACTGGATTGACGATCAGGGAATCGGAAGAACTGCACAAGCACGTCATTGATGGCGCCCGTGTATTCTTCCTCATCGCGCTCATCGCGCACGTCCTTGCGTGGATTTACACGCCGTGGGGCGGCTAGGAGGAGATAGAGAATGAATCAAGGTAGAATTTGGTGTGTCGTAAAACCGACGGTCGGCTTACCACTGTTCCTCGGTGGTGTGGCGGTGATCTCACTGCTCGTTCACTTTTCGATCTTGACCAGCACGACCTGGATGGCCGCATTTTTCCAAGGTGGCGGCGGATAGGATTTCAGGCACGTGTTACCGACTGACCTGACAGGGATTGCGCTAAGCAAGGCAATTCCTGTCGGTGAGTTGGTAGAATTGATCGTTACGAATAACTCGTAGGAGAACGGCGATGCCGGCGATGGTACGTGCATTCAGCACAGAAGAGGCCGCGCGCGAAGCGGCGCGCAAGCTTGAGGAGGCCGGGTACGGTATCCAGACGGTACTGATCCCAAGCGGTGTTGCTGGCCGGGAGGAGGAAGCGGTCTCCCAGGCGGCGAAGGATGGCCTGCTTCCGTTTGTAACGACCTGCGTTTTTCAGCTCAAACGCGGCCGGTCTCTCGTAGGCCTCAATGTTTCGTATGGCAAAGGCGTGAGGGCCGAGAGAATCCTCGACGGCAGCGGCGCTGTCGATTCGCATATGATGAACTCATACAGCACCAACGATCCGGCCCCGTTGTCGGATATGTCGGGCCTTCCGTTGCTGTCGGCCTACAGTTCATCGACTCAGTTGGCGAATTCGTCCTACAGCTTCTCGTCCATGTTTGGAATGGGCCTGCTGAGCAAGAAAGCGGCGCCATTTTCATCGATGCTGAACTGGCGGACCCTTTCGAAGCCGAAGCCGGGACCGTGGCGGACGAGCTTTGGGCTACCCATGATATCAAGTAATCCGGCCCCCCTCTCGTCGATGATCATGCTGAAACCCCTGACCAGCCCGAGGAAAGGGCCGTGGGAATGGAGTCTGGGCTATCCGCTTCTGTCCAATAATCCCTCACCGCTCTCGTCAATGCTTGGAATTCCGACCTTGCTTAAGTAGGGACCGATAACGGCGAAATCCCGCCGGGTGGGGTGCCGGTGGCAGTGTAGTCCGCTCTCCGCTCGACGAAGGATCGTCCTAGGGGGGTATAGCATGAGGCGAATTGGACATCGGTTGCTGGCGGCGGCGTGGATGTCATTCGGTCCGCGCTACATGCCGTTCGCCGATGTCGCCACGCCGGACCTACCGCTCGGCCGTCTGCTGCGGCTCTCTCTGTTCCAAATCTCCGTCGGCATGACCCTGGTCCTTCTGGTCGGGACTCTCAACCGGGTCATGATCGTGGAGTTGAATCTGCCGGCGACCATTGTCGGCGTGATGATCGCCCTGCCGCTGGTTTTCGCGCCCTTTCGCGCGCTGATCGGCCATAAGTCGGACAATCACCGCAGCGAACTCGGCTGGCGGCGGGTTCCATACATATGGAACGGCACGCTTTGCCAGTTCGGCGGTTTCGCCATCATGCCGTTCGCGCTCATTGTCCTCGCCGATTTGGGAGAGGCGGGCCGTGCCCCGGATTGGATCGGCCAGGCCGCGGCCGCTTTGGCCTTCCTACTCGTGGGCGCCGGCGCCCATATCGTTCAGACCGCGGGCCTCGCCTTGGCGACCGACCTGACGGCGCCCGAATCCCAGCCCAAGGTGGTTGGGCTCATGTACGTGATGCTGCTGGTCGGCATGATGGGCAGCGCCCTCATATTCGGGGTTCTTCTGGAGGACTTTTCCCCGGGCCGGCTGATCCAGGTGATCCAGGGTGCCGCGATCGTTTCGGTTGTAATGAATGTGGCGGCCATGTGGAAACAGGAAACCCGGCGGCCTCCCCGCGGCGCCGTTCAGCGTGCGCCCGATCCATCCTTCCGGGAGTCATGGGCCGAATTCTGCAAGGGACACAACACAGTTCGGCGGCTGGTCATCGTCGGTCTCGGCACCATGGCGTTCGCGATGGCCGACGTCCTGTTGGAGCCCTTTGGTGGGCAGGTGTTGAACTGGTCGGTCAGTGCAACAACCAAATTGACGGCGGTTCTGGCGCTCGGTGGACTTCTCGGGTTTATCTATGCCTCACACATGCACGGTCGCGGCGACGATCCCTATCGCATGGCGCTCGGCGGCGCGCTGATCGGTCTGCCCGCGTTCGCATTGGTGATTCTCGCGGCGCCCTATGGCCTCTCCGGTGCCTTTTTGGCGGGGAATTTCCTAATCGGATTTGGCACCGCACTGTTCGGTCACGGCACCCTGACCGCCACCATGAGCCAGGCGCCGAAGGAACAAGCGGGGCTGGCGCTTGGTGCATGGGGCGCCGTCCAGACCACGGCGGCGGGGCTTGGTATGGCGCTCAGCGGGACGTTGCGCGACATCGTCGACGCGGTGTTGGCCACCACCGAGGCGACCGCGGTCTGGGCGGGTGATGCTGGCGGATTCGTAGCTGTTTACGGGCTTGAGATCGTCCTCCTGCTGATCACCATCGCGGCGACCATTCCGCTGCTCCAGCGTGGGTCTTCCGAGGCTGCTGAGGCGACGGTAATCCGGTCTCAGTCTCCGGCCGGGAACTTCATGGGACAGCGAAAGTAGCGTTACGAAATGGCACGGCTCGAAATCATCAAATATCCCGATCCCCGCCTTCGCCGGCAGGCTGCCCGCGTGACAGTGTTTGACGAAAGCTTGAACCAGTTGGTCGATGACCTGATCGAAACGCTCTCCGGGACGGGCTCCCTAGCCCTGTCGGCGCCGCAGGTCGGCGATCTCCGGGAAGTGCTCGTCGTCGACATCCCTGATGACGAACTGCGGCCCAGGGTCTACATAAATCCCGAAATTCTTGGCAAGTCGGCCTGGGGTCTGGTCGAAGAGAGCTGCCTATCGATCCCCGGAATTGTCGGAAATGTCTTCAGAGCCACGCAGGTCCGCGTGCGCGCCCAAGACCGCGACGGGCAGGTCGTTGAGCAGGATCTTGAGGGCATGAACGCCGTCTGCCTGCAACATGAAATGGATCATCTTGCGGGCAAGTTGTTTGTTGATCGCCTATCGGTTTTCCGAAGATTGCTCCTCCGTGGAAAATTGGCGGCGGCGTAAAACGTCTCCCGTGAAGAGGCGGTCTAATTGCTGGGGGAGCCGGCCAAGTTGTTGACACTCGCAGGAACTTTGTAAAATA
This sequence comes from Rhodospirillales bacterium, assembly GCA_022822205.1. Taxonomy (GTDB): domain Bacteria; phylum Pseudomonadota; class Alphaproteobacteria; order Rhodospirillales; family UBA2165; genus JAJDXO01. Next base: position 10,438 of record JAJECC010000116.1, read on the forward strand.
TCGACTACAATGACATCGTCAAAATCTTTTGACATAGGAGCCTTTGTTTATGCGTCAAGCGGTAGCGTTTCTTTCTATTCTGGTTGTTGGTTTGACTCTTGGCGCCGAGGTGAGGGCGACGGGCGACCCGGCAAAAGGCAAGAAGGTCTTCAATCGTTGCAAGACCTGCCATACCGTCGAGGCGGGTAAGCACCGTACCGGACCGTCGCTCCTCGGAGTGATCGGTCGCAAAGCGGGAACGGCGCCGGGCTTCAAGAAATATAAGGGCTTGGTGGGCGCAGATTGGGTGTGGGATGAGGAACTGCTAAACGCATACCTCAAAGATCCGAAGAAATTCACCCGTGAGCGGACCAAGAAATCCGCTACCATGATCCTCAAGACCAAAAAGGCGAAGGACCGCGCGAACGTCATCGCTTACCTGAAATCGCTGCAGAAGTGATGATGTCTACCGACAAGGCTGAAACGCGCGACATCATAAGGCGGACATAGGTGTGGCTCCAACATTCCCCTTCTCCGCGATCGTCGGCCAGGAGGAGATGAAAACCGCTCTCCTGGTGGCTGCCATTGATGCAACCATCGGCGGCGTCCTGGTTTTCGGTGATCGAGGCACCGGAAAATCAACGGCGGTCCGAGCACTTGCCTCGTTGCTTCCAAAGATGAGCGTGGTCGCCGATTGTCCCTACAATGATGATCCGGACGACGACAGCACGGTCTGCGCCGACGGCTGTCCCGCCCAACATACCAAAGTGCAAAAACGGGCCCGTAGCGTTCCGGTACCCGTTGTCGACCTTCCTCTCGGCGCCACCGAAGATCGCGTGGTCGGTGCGCTGGACCTTGAGTTGGCGCTGACCGCCGGCAAGAAGTCATTCGAGCCGGGATTGCTCGCCCGGGCCAATCGAGGGTTCCTCTACGTCGACGAGGTCAATCTTCTCGAAGATCATCTGGTGGATCTACTTCTGGACGTCTCCGCATCGGGCCGAAACGTCGTTGAGCGGGAAGGATTGAGCATCAGGCATCCGGCGCGCTTCGTCTTGATTGGCAGCGGCAATCCTGAAGAGGGCGATTTGCGGCCGCAGCTTCTGGACCGCTTCGGTCTGTCGGTGGAGATCGATACGCCCCGCGACCTGGACAGCCGTGTGGAGGTGGTGCGCCGTCGATCCGAATTTGAAGCGGATCCTGACGCCTTCGTCGCCAAGTGGAAGCGCCGGGACGGAAGGGTGCGCAACAGGATTGTCACGGCCCGCAGGCAGATGCCGTCGGTACAGATTTCGGATTCCGCTTTGGAATCGATGGCGAATTTATGCCTGGCACTCGGCACCGATGGCTTGCGCGGCGAGCTCACCCTCTCGAGGGCCTCCCGGGCCCTGGCTGCCTGGGAAGGGGCGGAAGAGGTGGACGTATCTCACATTCGGACCATGGCGCCATCGGCACTGCGGCACCGCTTACGGAGGGACCCGCTGGATGAAGCCGGCTCGACGGTCCGGGTCGAACGCGCCATTTCGGAAGTTTTTCACTAGTGGACCTTGAACAAGCCGACGGCGCCTGGGATGACGCCCTATTGGGCGCGGCGATTTTTGCCTCTGATCCCAGCGGTTTAGGCGGTGTTTGCGTGCGGTCCCAACCTGGCCCGATCCGGGATTTCTGGTTCGCGCAGGTGGAAAATCTGATTGGCCAGCCATCTGAGTTCCGGCGCATCCCCTGTGCCGTTACCGAAGACCGGTTGCTCGGCGGATTGGATTTGGCGGCGACACTGTCTGCCGGCCGACCCATCGGCGAGACCGGGATATTGGCCGAGTCGGATGGCGGCATTCTGCTTCTCGCCATGGCCGAGCGCCTGCCGGCGTCTGCTGCTGCATGCATCGGTGAAGCCTTAGAGCGGGGCATCGTGTCGGTTCAGCGCGATGGGATCGATCATCAATCCGAGGTGCGGTTCGGCGTCATCGCCTTCGATGAAGGGATCGATGAGGACGACCATGTGGCCGCGGCGCTTTCGGACCGCTTGGCGCTTCATTTGCGCCTGCCGGAAGCGTCCGCCCGGGAATTGCCCGGGAGTCCATATTCGGCCAAGACGGTTGCCCGGGCCGCGGCGGAAATTACCGGCGTTGTTTGTGATGAGGACGTCGTCGCTGCACTGTGCGGTGCGGCATTTGCCCTCGGCATCCGGTCGTTTCGGCCCTCCGCCGCCGTTGTCCGCGCCGCCCGGACTTCGGCGGCGCTCAATGGCCGGTCGAGGGTTGAGGAAGAAGATGCGGGGAATGCTGCCCGGTTGGTTCTGGCACTCCGGGCGACGATGCTGCCGCAACCCGCGCCGGAAGAGCAGAACGAACCCGAACCGCAGGAAGATACGGGCGACAATGACCGGCAAGGTCCCGGCGACGACCAAGCGCGGGGACCAATGATGGATGTGGTCCTCGATGCGAGCACCGCAGCCATTCCGCCGGGTTTGCTGGAGCGGTTGAAGCAAGCCGAACTCGGCGGCAGGAAATCGGCGAAGAGCGCGGGCTCCGGTTCACATGGTGCGGCGCCGCGCCGGGGCCGGCCGGCCGGTGTGAAGCGCGGGTCCCCAGGTGCGGGGAAGCGATTGAACGTCATTGAAACCCTGCGGGCGGCAGCGCCTTGGCAGCCACTCCGCCGGCAAACCGACACGGCACCGACGGGCCGACTAAAGATTACTCAAGATGATTTGCGAATCTCCCGGCTGAAGCACCAAGGCAAGGCGACAACCATATTCGTCGTCGATGCCTCGGGCTCTTCGGCGATGCACCGGCTCGCAGAAGCAAAGGGAGCGGTCGAGCTTCTGCTAGCGGATTGTTATGTGCGGCGGGACCAGGTTGCACTGGTGGCGTTTCGCAATCAGGGCGCGGAGATCGCTTTGCCGCCGACCCGATCGCTGGTCCGTGCAAAACGCTGCCTAGCGGCGTTGCCCGGCGGTGGCGGAACACCGCTCGCAGCCGGGATCGACGCTGCGGCCCAACTCGCCGATCAGGTCGTGCGCCGCGATGAGACGCCGGTGATCGTTCTGCTGACGGACGGCCGGGCAAATATCGCCGCCGACGGCAGTGCCGACCGCGGCCGGGCGAATATTGATGCTAAATCGTCGGCGCGGCGAATCCGGGCTGTCGGCTATCGATCCCTGTTAATCGATACCTCGCCGAGACCGCAGCCGGTTGGCCGGGAATTGGCCGCCGAAATGGACGCCACCTATCTGCCGTTACCGTTCGCGGATTCAAAAGTTCTTAATGATGCCATTCGGTCGGTGGCGCACGATCCGTCAGCCTCGATGGTTTGAATCGCGGCCCGGTTGGCGTTTAGCTTAGTTTATGGACGATTATCCAAGCTGGAAGGTGGATGGCCGCGATTGGCCGAACCGGGAGGCAAGTCAGTTTGTCGAGGCCGGCGGCACACGGTGGCATGTTCAGATCGCTGGCGACGGGCCGGGCCTGCTTCTCATTCACGGTACTGGGGCGGCCACCCATTCCTGGCGAGGGTTGCTGCCCTTGCTCGCCTCCCGATTCACCGTCGTCGCACCGGATCTTCCAGGCCACGGATTCACGCGGCCAAGGCCACCCCACCGCATGTCTATGCCGGAAATGGCCCGGGCGCTAGGCGCACTCCTGAAGACGGTCGGCGTCAACCCGGTCATTGCCGCCGGACATTCGGCGGGCGCGGCAATTGTCATTCGAATGACCCTCGATGAGTTCATGACGCCGAAGGCGCTGGTTAGCTTGAACGGTGCGCTGCTGCCGCTTCGAGGGGCCGCCCAGTATCTTTTTCTGCCCACCGCCCGGCTCCTCTCGGTGACGTCGCTTCCGTCACGATTTTTTGCCTGGCGGGCCGGCAATCGGCAGGTCGCCGAGCGGCTCCTTTCAGGGACCGGATCGCGGATCGATCGGGAAGGCGTGGAGTTTTACCGGCGCATATTCGGTCGGGCTGGCCATGTCGCCTCGACCCTCGACATGATGGCCAACTGGGACCTGGATGACTTCGAGAATATTTTGCCCACACTCGATGTGCCCCTGACCCTCGTCACCGGGTCTCGGGACCGGACGATCCCAAAATCCAATTACCACCGTGTCGCCCGGGTGGTTGCCGACTCTTCGACTATTGAGTTGCGCGGGCTCGGCCATCTGGCCCATGAGGAGGAACCGGAGCTGGTCGCCGACCTCGTCCATGAAGTAGCCGAGAAAATCGGCCTCGGGTAGTCATCCCAATCTTGCGCGGAGCGTCAAATATTCATTACAGTGTAGTGTATGGACACATTGACATATCCACCGGCACCCGGCGACGAGGTTCTTGATCATCAGAAAAAGCCCCATGCTGTAGTGATCGGAAGCGGGTTCGGCGGACTGGCTGCCGCCATAAGACTTGGAGCACGGGGCTACCGGGTTACGGTTCTCGAAAAAATGGATAAGCCGGGTGGGCGTGCTTATGTCCGCGAAATCGACGGCTTTGTCTTCGATCGCGGGCCGACAATTGTCACCGCGCCGTTTCTGCTCGAAGAGTTGTGGAAA
>JAJECC010000085.1 GCA_022822205.1 Rhodospirillales bacterium
GATAGGGCGGCAGCATTCCGATAGAACTTGAGCATGATTCCTTTCTCCCGCGGTTGGCCGCCGAATGCGGCTTGTCCGGTCATCGCCGGTCTTCTCCCTGAGTATGAAATTTATCAGATGCCTAAAGTGATCCGAAATTCATTCTCGTGATGACGAAAATTGAAGTCTCAAATTCCGTCCCACGCAAGGCCATGTTTCTTGACGGTCGGGAGATAACCGGCGAGACTACCCACGTAATTATACCATCTTTAGACGTAAGAGACTGAAAAATAATAAGAAAATAGAGTTGCAAACAGCATAACGGGAGGAGTAGATGATCATCGATTGCCATGCACATGTCAGCGCACCCGCGGAACTTTGGGCCTATAAGGCATCCCAACTCGCGTCTCGCGGGACTCACGGCCGAGGCGGGGTCAAGGTCACCGACGACCAGATCAGGTATGCGGTGGAGCAGCGCGCCGAGATCGGTAAGTTCAGCCACCTGGATTACATTAATCATGTGAAGACCGACCGGCAGATGCTCAGCCCTCGGCCGTTCCAGCTTATGCACTCCGAAAAACCCAACCGGATTGTACAGTGGTTCCACGAAGAGGTGAACAACATCATCCATCGTGAAACCCAGCTGTATCCCGACCGGTTTTATGGCGTCGCGGGGCTGCCGCAATGCGCCGGCGAGCCCCTTGACATGGCCATCGCCGAGTTGGAGCGCTGCGTGAACGAATTCGGGTTTAAGGGGTGTTTGCTCAATCCCGATCCGTATGAAAATTCCGGCGTGCAGGCGCCGCCCATGGGCGACCGGTATTGGTATCCGCTGTACGAGAAACTCTGTGAGCTTGATGTCGTTGCCCACATCCACGGCACCGGCTCGCGGGCCGAGCGGGAGCCCTACACCCTGCACTTCATCAACGAGGAGACCACGGCGGTGTTCGGGCTGGTGAACTCCCAGGTATATGATGATTTCCCGGACCTGAAGATCCTGGTCTCGCACGGGGGTGGATCCATCCCTTATCAGCTCGGCCGGTTCGAAGCGGGCTCGGTTCGGCGCGCCGGGGGCGATCCGGCGAAGCTGTTTTCCAGCCGGATGAAGAAGCTCTATTACGACACGGTGCTCTACACCCAGGATGCGGTGGAGCTTCTGGTCAAGACCGTCGGTCCGGACAATTGCCTGTTCGGCGCCGAGTGCCCGGGTGTCGGTTCTCAGGAGCATCCGGTGACCGGCAAAGTGATGGACGACGTAGCGCCTTCCATCCAGGCGATCGATTTCATCTCGGACGAGGACAAGAACAAGATCCTCAGCCGGAACGCGATCGATCTGTTCAAGCTCGACGTCTCGGTGGCTGCCCAGGCTGCCGAGTAGGACCGCCCGCTTCATGTTTTGACCGGGCCGGGATTCTGCCGGCCCGATCGAAACATGGGGAGGCAACCCGGAGACAGAACCAGATGACCGTCATCGACGTTCACACCCACATGCTCAACGACGAGTGGCTCGACCGTATTGTGGCGTACGGCGGCGGCTTCACGGTCAAGGAACTGATGGGGCAGCGAGTCATCCATGAGGCGGGCGCGCCGTTCATGACCCTCATGGACCCCATGTTCGATTATGAGCAACGGATCAGGGACATGGACGAATGCGGCGTCGATGTCGCCATCGTGTCCCTGACCTGTCCCAGTTGCTACTGGGGCGGCGAGGAGATCAGCACCGGGACGGCGCGGATGATGAACGATGATATGGCGGGCCGGCAGAAACGCTGGCCCGACCGCATCCGCTTCTTTGCCACGCTGCCCTGGCAGTATCCGGATGCGGCGGTGACCGAGCTCGAGCGTGCTCTCGGGTTGGGGGCGGTCGGTGTGTTCGTTTCCGCGAGTGTCGCCGGCACGTCGTTGACCGATCCGCTTTTCGCCCCCGTCTGGAAGGCGATCGATGACAAGGCGCTGCCCGTGCTCGTCCATCCCGGCGCGCCGCCCGGCGTCGGGGAAATGGACATGCAGCGGTTCAATCTGGTGTTCTCGGTCGGGTTCATGTTCGACACCACCCTTGCCGTTTCGCGGATGATCTTCGACGGCTTCTTCGATACCCATCAAAAACTCAAGATCATCGTCTGTCACGCGGGGGGCGCGTTGCCCTACCTGATGGGCCGCCTGGACACCGCCTGGGACAACATGCCGCCGGCGCGCGAGAAAATCGACCGGCATCCAAGCGAGTATTTCGAACAGCTCTATTTCGATTCGATTTCCTATACCGACGACGGGCTGGACCTGTGCCACAGGGTGGCCGGCAGGGATCGGATTCTCTACGGGTCCGACTATCCGCACAACGTGGGCGACATGAAGGGCTGTCTGGCGCGTGTCGAGAGCCTGCCGGCGGACGCCCGCGACGCCGTCAAATCGAAGAACGCGGAACGCATCTTCAATCTTTAGAGGTCAGCGCCATGAGCGACAGCCTTGCAGATAGACTTCGAGCCGTCGATACCTGTGCGCTTTCCGATGCCTGCGACGCGCTTGGGGTGCCGGGAACGGTGATCGGGCTCGATGCCCATTCGGTGACCAAGCGTTTCGGCGGCAAGGTGCAAACCGTTCGGCTGGGCCCGCCAAGCCCGGATATTCCGAAACGCCATCTCTGTACCGCGGCGGTCGACGCCGCCGCCCCCGGCGATGTGGTGGTGGTCGAAAACCACGCCACCGAAATCGCCGCGGGCTGGGGGGGCATCCTCTCCCGGGCCGCGGCCGCCAAGGGGCTGTCCGGAACCATCGTCGACGGGCCGGCACGGGATATGGATGAGAGCCGGGAGGCCGGCTATCCGGTGTTTGCCCGGCGGGCGACCTCGTTCACCGCCCGCGGGCGAATTGCCGAACTGGAATGGGACGTCCCGATTACCGTCGGTGACGTGAACGTCCGGCCCGGCGACCTCGTCCTGGCTGACGGATCGGGGGTCGTCTTCGTGCCCAGGGACCGGGCCGGCGAGGTGGTTCGAAAAGCCGAGGAAATAGCCGCCAAGGAAGCCGGCATGGCCCGGGCCGTCGAGGCCGGCCGGCCGGTGAGCGAGGTCATGGGCGGAAATTACGAGAGCATGCTGATCTCGAAATGAGGCCTGCCTGTCCGGTTGCGGGACACGGGTATCGACCGGATTTGCCAGTTCCCGGCGGCTGATATAGTGAAGGCTGGGCCGACAAGAGCAATTGAACGGCGGCGTTCGCCGAAAGGGGAGAATTACCGTGCCGAAATCAAGGAAGGTCACTGTTGCCGAGGTATATCTCCGGCTGCTGAAGAGCCGGGGCGTGGATTACATCTTCGCCAATGCGGGCACCGACTTCGCCCCCATCATCGAGGCTTACGCGGCGGTCAAGGACCAGTCCAAGCTGCCCGAGCCGATTACCGTTCCCCATGAGAACGTCGCCATTTCCATGGCCCATGGCTACTACCTCGCCACCGGAAAGGTGGCCGCGGTCATGGTCCACGTGACGGTGGGCACCGCGAATGCGATTTGCGGGCTCTATAACGCCAGCCGCGATCGTGTTCCGATCCTGTTCACCGCCGGCCGGACCCCGCTCACCGAGTTTGAGCTTCACGGCTCGCGAAATGCCGGCATTCACTGGGCCCAGGAGATGTTCGACCAGGCGGGCATGCTGCGCGAACTGGTCAAATGGGACTACGAACTCCGCAACGGGGCGCAGGTCGCCTCGGTGGTCGACCGGGCGCTGGAACTGGCGCGGAGCGAGCCCGGCGGGCCGGTCTATCTTTCGCTTCCGCGGGAAGTGCTGGGCATGGACGTCGAGTTGCCCGAAATCGGCGACGGAAGCCTGCGCCGGCCCGCTGTCCCGGCGGCCGCCGATGCCAACGCCATCGACGAGGCGGCGGACATTCTCTCCAGGGCCGAGAATCCGCTGATCGTTTCGCGCAATGCCGGCCGCAACGCCGGGAGCGCGGCCGCGCTGGACGCTTTGGCGTCCGCTTACGCAATTCCCGTCCTCGAATACCGGCCCTGCACCAATGGGCTCGCGGGCGACCATCCGATGAACCTGGGGTTTGATTCCAAACCCCACGTCAGCGAGGCCGATGTCATCGTGACCCTGGACACGGATGCGCCGTTCACCAAACAGATGCAGTCGCCGCCGGCCGAAGATTGCCGGATTATTCAGATCGGCGCCGATCCCTTGTTCGAGAATTACCCCATCCGCGGCTTCCCGCGCGAGCTCGCCATTACGAGTACCCTGGAGTCCGCGCTGCCGATGCTGAGCGATGCTTTGGGCGCGCGGAGAAACGGCGTGAAGAAACGCGCCGACGCCCGGCGGAAGCGGATAAGGGAAATTCAGAAATCCCGCGCCGAGCGGATGAAGGGCGCTCTCCAAAAGGCGAAGGCCGACGCGCCCATTCACCCGGCCTGGGTATCCCATTGCCTGGATCAGGCGACCGGCGGCGAAGCGATGATCTTCAATGATTACGGCCTGCAGCTGCCGTTCATGCGCAACACCAAGCCGCGCACCCATTTCGGGACGCCGCTCGCCGGCGGCCTGGGCTGGGGAACCGGCGCGGCGATTGGAGGGCGTTTCGGCGCCAACGGCCGGCTCTGCGTCGCCGCGACGGGTGATGGATCGTACATGTTCTCCAACCCGGTTCCGGCGACCCAGGTGTCCGCCGCCTACGACAAGCCGATCCTCTCGATCGTGCTCAACAATTCGCGGTGGTTCGCCGTTCAGCGGGCGACCATGTCCATGTATCCCGAGGGCAGGGCGGTCCGATCCAACCGCATGGCCATGTCCACCCTGGAGCCGTCGCCCAAGTTCGAGATGGTGGCCGACATGATGGACGGCCATGGCGAGCGGGTCGACGATCCGGCTGAACTGGCGGGCGCGCTGGACCGGGCCATCGAGGCGGTGACGGTGGACCGGAAGCCCGCCGTGCTCAACGTGATCTGCGGCGCGGATTACTAGACTGGGTTATCGGCTTTCGCGCCTCTAACCGACGCGACCGCCCAGATGGCCGGCCATCCAGTCGGCGCTCTGCGGGCTGTACTTGTGGCGCAGGTTGTTGGCGCAGTGGTTGCCGCCCTTCAGGATATTGAGTTCGACCGGACCCGACGCGGCGGCGGCGAGCGCCTCCTGCTCTCCGGGCGGCGTCAAAACGTCCAGCTCGCCGCCGACGATGTAGAGCGGGCAGGTGATGTCCCCGGCGCAGTCCCGGAGGTCGACCCGTTTGGCGATCTCGTAGGCTTCGTCCTCGGACCTGGAATGAGACCGGACGACGAATACCTCGTTGGTGGCCCGCTGCTCCCAGAGCCCGCCGAAATTGAACGGGCCCGAGATGGAGATGCAGGCCTTCAGCCGTTTCTCGAACGCCGCGGCCCGGGGGGCGTAGTATCCGCCGAAGCTGACCCCCCACACGCCCATGTTCCCGGCATCGATATCGTCCCGGGCGCCTGCCGCGTCGCAGACGGCCGTCACCGCTTCCTCGTAGGCCGGATTGATGGGAAAATCGTACTCGCCCTCGCCTTGCCCGGGACCGTCGAACGCCAGGGTGGCGATGCCCCGTTTGTGGAAATGCGCCTCGTTGGTGCCCATTTCCTCTTTCGCCGAGTCCATCCCCATGCACATGATCACCAGGGGCGGACGCGCCGCGCCGGCCGGCTTTCGCAGATTTCCGTAGAGCGCGCCGTTCTTGTAGGGGATTTCGATCCGTTCGCCGGGCGGGTCCAGGTGGGGCAGCGCCAGGTTTCGGCATTCCACGGCCTTGGCGTGCGCCGCCTTGAGCTGCGCCATGTCGTTGACGAAAACGAACTTGGCGAAGTGGTAGAGCACGCCGGCCGTATCCAGGTGCTCGGCGGCCGAAACGGTTTGTCCGGCTTCCAGCGCCTCGCGGCCGCGCGCCTCGTGCTCGGATGCCCGGGCGGCCCAATGGCCGCACCAGTCCTCCCAGACCTCCAGCCCGTCCATCACCTCCTGGTAGTCGGTCAGCGGGACGCCGTTGGAAATGAACCTCGGCGCCCATCGCTCGATCACCGCGAGAATGCGTTTGTCCTTGGGCATCAACCGGTCCTCCCGAGCCGCACGCCGCGTGGCCGCGAATTTTGAGTTCTTCCCGAACCCGGGGTCAAGCGATTGATTCCGGCAATTGATTCCGGAACCGGCGCCCGCCTCTTGGGGGCGGCGGGTTGATTGGCTATGCTGCGCCGAACCACAAGGGGGACGACCATATGGCCAAGAAGCCGCCAAGCCTCGCGGACCGGCGGGAACGGCTGCCGGAAGTTGGGGGCATTCTGCATCTCGAACATTTCAATTGCGAGGTGCTGGACCACGATATCGTCACGACGTTTTTCATGGCCGGCCTCGGATTCACCCGGGATCCCTACCGGCGCACCGATCACCGGAATATGGGGGTCAACATAGGCCTGCAGCAATTCCATCTGCCGCGGCGGGGCATGGAGACGCCGCCCTATTACGGCGAGATCGGACTGGTGGTGCCCGAATTCAAGGCGATGAAGGCGCGGCTCGACCGGCTGAAGCGGGACGGCAAGTTCAAGGGCACCCGGTACGCCTGGAAAATGGAGGGGAAAACCCCGGTCGTCACCGCGCCCTGGGGCCTGAAGCTCCGGCTGCAAAAGGCGGGGACCGTCCCGTTCCTCAGGCCCCTCGGCATGAACTACGTGGACGTTCCCGTGGAGCCGGGGCTGGCGGCGCCGATCGGCGGATTTTTCAGCCGGCTCATGGATGCGCCGGTCGCCATGCGGTCCATCGGGGGAGAGCGGACGGCGGTGGTGACCATGGGGCCGTTTCAATATGCCCGGTTCCGGGAACGCAAACTCAAGGACTACGATCTGTACCGGTTCCACATGGCCTACTACGTCAGCCGCTACAACCGGCTACGGGATGCGGTCGCCGAACAGGGCTGCATGGATGGGAAGGGCCTCGGCCAAGTGTTCTTCTTTTCGGAAATTTTCGATCCCGAGACCGGCGATACCCTCCTCGAAATGACCCAGGAAGCGAGGAGCGTATACCATCCGGACTTCATGCGCCCGCTGGTCAACCGCTGGCCGATCGTCGACGAGCCGTTTTCCGATCAGGCCGCGGTTCAGGCGGCCCTGGCGGATGTCGGCGGCGTGACCGGACCCTAGGACTCCCGGGCGGCGATCTTGTCCACCTGAGCCCGCAGCAGTTCGATCAATCCCTCCATCCCCTGTTTGCTCAGCACCGAGCGGAACTCGGAACGCTGGGTGACCGCCATGCTGACGCCGGAGACCACGACGTCCAGAATCTTGTGGCCGTCCGGCCCGTTCCGGACCCGCCAGCCCAACTCGATCGGCGGGCCGCTTGGCCTGGATATGCGCGTGTCCACCAGCACATCCGTTTTGCCCACCGCCCGCGCGCCGAGGACTTCGAAGGCCTGGCCGTTGTAGCCGCCGAGCCGCCTGGCATAGGTCCGGAGGACGAATTCGCGGAACAGCGCCCGGAACTGATCCCGGTGTTCCGCCGAAGCCTTCCGCAAGGCCCGCCCGAGGACGAACCGCCCGATCGCATCGAGGTCGATGTTTTCGGCCAGCAGCGAGCGGACCTGTTCTTCCTTGTCGCTGAGCGGCACGCCGTCGGCCCGAAGCACCTTGAGCGCCTGGCCGCTCAGACCGCCCATGAACGCCGCCGCCTCGCCGGGCGAGGGTTCGGCGGCCGCGGGAGAGCCGCCCCACGCCCAGAACATTACGGCAAGAATTAGTACAAATCGCTTCACCGCCGACTTTCTCCCAGGGGATTTACCCGTAACGGTTATATTTTTCGCCCCGCGGGACGGCAACCCAAAATTCGGATTCCCGGACCCCGGCGGCGTTGGTCATTCCGCCGCTTCGCGCTTGGCGCCGTCCCGCAGCAGTTGCACGGTTTCGCCCGCGAACCGGACGTCGCCGAAGACCTGCGCCATGATGCCGAGGGTCGCGTTGTGCTCCTCGTCGGTGCGCGCCGCGTTGGCGTCGGCGACGAAAATCACCTTGAAGTTCCGCATCATGGCGTCCCTGGCCGACGATTCGCAGCATACGTTGGTGACCGTGCCGACGATGATGACCGTGTCGATCCCGCGCTCGCGCAGGCGGTCCTCGATGTCCGAGGATTCGGGCAGAAACGCGCTGTAGCGGTTCTTCCGCACGTAGAGGTCGCCGTCGCGGGTATCCAGGCCGTCCCAGACCGCGTGGCCGTGATCGCCCTCCGTCATCCAGTTCAACGTGGTGTCCTGGCGGTCCTTCTTGAGGTCGCCCTCGAAAAACACCGACCAGTCGTCCAGGCAGGCCTCGGTCTGGGTCATCTGCACCCAGACCACCGTGCCGCCGCTTTCCCGGGTCGCGGCGGCCAGCCTGTTGACGGCGGGAACGATTTCCCGGGCATAGGGCACTTCGATGGGCGCCCCTTCCTCGAGAAACACGTTCTGCATGTCGACGACCACCAGCGCCGTCCGGGCGCTGTCGATGGTTTCGAACAGGTGCCGGCGCCCGCGGCGGCGCATCGCGGCTTCGACGGCGTAGGCCGGAACTTCGGATTTATGCATGGGTCTTCTCCCCGTTACGCGTTGGCCGGATTGTAGCGCCAAAGGCGGCGCGGCCGAAAGCCCGCGATTTCCGGTCCGGCCATGCACTGGGCGCATATCGGTAAGTCTTTGAAATCATTCAATTCCCAAAAATGACTGTTTTCGGGGACATGGACATTCATGGACATTTATGGACATTTGATGACACCCTTTTG
>JAJECC010000056.1 GCA_022822205.1 Rhodospirillales bacterium
GCGGCGGGGCTGGTGTCGCTCAAGCTGGCGGGATCGGCGGTCGGTTGGGGCATCCAGTTCCAACACCCCTGGTTCCTGGTGGCGCTGACCATCATCGTGACCCTGTTCGCCTATAACCTCTGGGGCATGTTCGAGATCAACATGCCGGCCCGGTTCGCCGGCGCGCTCGGCGGTTCCCGACCGGGGGACCAACATTCCATCGGCGGCAATTTCGCGACCGGTGCTTTCGCAACCCTGCTGGCGACGCCCTGCTCGGCGCCGTTCCTCGGCACCGCCGTCGGCTTCGCGCTTGCCGGCAGCATCGCCGATACCTTCGCCGTCTTCGCGGCCCTCGGGATCGGCATGGCGCTGCCGTTCCTGATCATCGCCGGGGTGCCGGCGCTGGCCACCAAGCTGCCAAGGCCGGGCGCCTGGATGGTCCGGGTCAAGCAATTCATGGGCCTCGCGCTTGCCGCCACGACCCTGTGGCTGCTCTCGGTCCTCGCCGTGCAGGTGAGCCCAACCGCCGCCGTGATCATCGGCATCATCATGGCCGCCATCGGCGTCATCCTTTGGATGCGCGGCCGGATGGCCGAAACCGGCAGGCGCGCCGCGATGGCCGGCCTCGCCGCCGCCATGCTGGCGGCCTTCCTGGTCCCCGGCCAGGTGGCGCCGCGGGCCGAACTCAACACCGCCAAGGAAGCCTATTGGGCGCCCTTCGAGCCCGGGCGAATCCCGCAACTGGTCGCCGAGGGCAAGACCGTTTTCGTCGATGTCACCGCCGAGTGGTGCATCACCTGCCAGGTCAACAAGGCCACCGTCCTCAACCGGGGCGAGGTCAACGCGTTCCTAACAGGGGATGAAGTGATCGCCATGCAGGGTGACTGGACCCGCCCGGACGAGACCATCTCCAGGTATCTGGCGAGCTTCAACCGCTTCGGCATCCCGTTCAATGCGGTCTACGGCCCGGGCGCGGAAAAGGGCGTCGTGCTGCCCGAACTGCTCACCGCCGGCATCGTGCTCGGCGGGATCGAGAAGGCCTCCGGCGGCGTGCTGGCGGCGAAATAACCGGCCGAATAACCCTGCCAAGAAATCCCTACTAAATTTGTCGCTGACGGTGCCGGGGCGGCGGCCTATAAAGATGCATCTTCCGAAAACATGACCATCAAGGACAAGACATCATGGCACTCAGCGTTGGCGACACCATTCCCGCTGTTACCCTCCGGCACAAAACCGCCGAGGGGATCGATGAAATCACCACCGATGAAATCTTCAAGGGCAAGAACATCGCCTTCTTCGCCGTGCCCGGCGCCTTCACGCCCACATGCTCGGCCCAACATCTGCCAAGCTTCGTGGACAATGCGGATGCGCTGAAGGCCAAGGGCGTCGACGGCATCGTTTGTCTGTCGGTCAACGATGCTTTCGTCATGGGCGCCTGGGGCGCCGCTCAGAACGTCGGCGATACGGTCCTCATGCTGGCCGACGGCAATGGCGAGTTTACCCAGGCCGTCGGTCTGGAATTGGACGGCTCCGGCTTCGGCCTCGGCCGGCGGTCGCAGCGCTACTCCATGTATGTGGAGGATGGCGTTGTCAGGCAGCTCAACGTCGAGCCCGCCGGCTCCTTCGGCGAGAGCAGCGCCGAAACCCTTCTGGAACAAATATAAAAAAAAACCGGGAAAATTCATAAATCTCGCGTCCAGCGAGGGAAACGGGCGGTCCAGCGGGACCGCCCGTTTTTTGCCGGACGCTAAGTCCGTGCCGTTGCCGCCCGATGTTCCTTCCGGAGATTGTAGTAGTTGCCGGCGAAGATAATCAGTGCGCCCAACAGCACCCACAGTTCCAACGCCTCGTCATAGAGGACGAACCCGATCACGGCGATAAACGGCAGGCGGAGAAAGTCGATCGGCATCGCAATCGTGGCGTCCGCGAGGATGAGGGCGCGGGCCATGCAGTAATGAGCGAACATCCCGGTAAATCCGATCATCGCCAGAAACGGAACATCCTCGAGCGTTGGATTAACCCAGTCGAATGTCGCCGGAATAAGCCCCAGCGGCAGCTGAATGATCGACATCATGATCAGGATGGTGAGCGGGGATTCGGTGCGCGTCAGGCTCTTGGTGCAGGTGAGGGACCCGCCGAACCCCACCGCGCCGATCAGCATGATCCAGGTGCCCACGTGGATTACCTCGAATCCGGGCCGGACGATGAGCAGAATGCCCGTGAAGCCCGCCGCGACGGCGATCAGTTTGCCCCCCGTCAGCTTCTCGCCCAGAAATATCGTGGCAAGAATCAGAACCCATATGGGAACGGTGAACTCAATGGCGAACACTTCGGCCAGGGGCAGCATGCCGACGGCCACCACCCAGGAAAACTGACCGACGAAGTGAACGAGGTTGCGAAAGACATGGAACCCGAGCCGCTGGGTTCGCATGGGCTGCCAGTCGGCCCGCCAGGCAAGAAACAACAGGACCGGAAGGCCAAGCGCACCCCGCCAGAAGACGATCTCGAAAGAGCCCATGGTGTCGTGCAGCTCGCGGACGCCGATGGCCATGGCGCTGAACGACAGCAGCGCGCCGACCATCCAGGCACCCGCCCTGATGATGGCGCGGGGATCCTGCTGAGGGAGCGTCTCACTCATCCAAGGAAGCAGCGGTGCCGGGCGCCGTGGATCAGACCCGCTCCGACAACCAGATGGCGAGACGGGATCCGGCCTTGACGGCGGCGGTCAGGGGCTCATAGCCCGGCGCCTTTTCGGCATCGTGTTCAAGGGCGGTCTCCCGGTGCTCGGCCTCCTCGGCGCCGAATCTCTCGACGATCCCGGTCAGCTCCGGATCGCCTTCGCGTTCCAGGCGGACGGCCTGGTCGGCGTAATGCTCCTCGATCACCTCCTCGACGGCCACCGTGCAGGCCATGGCCGCCTCGCGCCCCATCAGCGCCGTCCCCGCGCCCAAGGCAAACCCCGCCACGTGCCAGACAGGCGTCAGCACGGTGGGCCGCACGCGACGGCGCACCATCAGTTCATTGAAGGTTTCGAGATGCCGTTCTTCGACGGCGGCCATCTCCCGAAGTACGGGGCCGTCCTTCGACTGCCCGAGGACCGCCAACTGCCCCTCATAGATTCGCTTGGCGCCGTACTCGCCTGCTTGATCGACGCGGATCATTCGGGCGAGCATTTCGTCCCGCGGCGGATCGCCGGGCATTCGTGAAAATCGCTTGGCGCGTTTGGCCGCCGCAGTCACGCAGACTTCCCTCCACCTATCCGGCGCGCGGCGTACAGGCAGACCGCGGTCAGTCCCAGGGATACGGCCATATTGTAGGTGGCCATGGAGACCCCGAAAAGCGTCCAGTCGATTTCATCGCACGGTTTTACCGGTTTCAAATCCCGCAAGCCGGCGCGGAAATTCTCGAAATTGGCCGGAATGTCGGTCACGCCGCCGCAGCCGGCCGCCGAGGGCCACCAGTGCTGCTCCACCCCGACGTGGTAGAGCGCGACGCCAGCGCCCGCGGCAAACACCAATCCGGTCAGCACCGCGAGATGGGCACGGTTGATCATCGTAACCCAGATCCCGACGGCGCCCAGAAACAGCACCGCCGCATACGGAACCCGCTGATAGATACACAACACGCAGGGCTCGAGATCGAAGGCAAACTGCGAAATTAGAGCAGCCCCGAGCGCGCCCAGCGCCGCGAGCGTCATCAATGGAAACAAGTTGCGTGAAACAAGGCCGGCCATGAGACCGGATTAAAGGCCTAGATGACGAACTTGACCAGCACGAAACCGCCGACCAGCAGGATCACGAAGATCACAAACAGGAAACCGAGCCGCTTTTCGATAAAGGCGCGGATGGGCTCGCCGAAGTACCACAGCAGCCCGGCAACGATGAAGAACCGCATGCCGCGGGCGAGGATGGAGGCAACGGTAAACACCAGCAGGTCCAGCCCCGTGACGCCCGAGAGGATGGTGATCACCTTGTAGGGAAACGGCGTCAGGCCGGCGATGAAGACCGCCCAGGCGCCCCAATCGTTGTAATAGGCGCGGAACTCGTCGAAGCGCTCGGTATAGCCGTAGAAATTGAGCACCGGACTGCCCACCTGATCGAACAGCAGGGCGCCGATGGCGTACCCGAATATGCCGCCGAGGACGCTGGCCGCCGTGCAGACGAAGGCTATTTTCCAGGCCTTGTCCCGCGCCGCCAGCACCATCGGGATGATCAGGACATCCGGCGGAATCGGAAAGACGGAGCTCTCGACAAACGACACCAGCGCCAGCGCCAGGAGCGCGTGCCTGTGCCCGGCGAGGTCGAGGGTCCAGTCGTAGAGGCGGCGAAGCATGCGGCTTGCTATCCGATTCGCAGGCCCAGGGCAAATCACGCGCCCGAACGCCGGCGGGGCTTTCGAAACCTCGCGGACAATGTCAAAATCAGGGATGTCCCGGGACATCATTTATGGCGGCTACACACAAGCCGAACTCGACCGGCAGTACGATCAGGCAACGCTGGTTCCGGACAACTCGCCCTATATGGAGGCCGAGGCCGAAAAATCCGCGGCCGCGAAACGGGCGTTCGATTGCGCGCCGGACGTGGCTTACGGACCCGGGCCGAGGGAAGTGATGGATGTCTACGGCACCGGGGGCGGAAGCAAGCCGATACTCGTATTTTTTCACGGCGGCGCCTGGCGCCGGGGATCGAAGGATCAGGCCGGAGGCGCCGCGCATTTGGTTGTTCCGGCCGGCGGCCTCCATGTCTCGGTGGAGTTCGCCCTTGCGCCGGACTCCACGCTGGACGCGATCCTGGACCAGTGCCGCCGGGCGGTCGCTCACGTCCGCCGTCACGCCCGGGAATTCGGCGGCGATCCGTCACGCATTCATCTCGGCGGCATATCTTCCGGCGCGCACCTGGCCGCCGCCGCCTGCCTGGCCGACTGGTCCAAGTATGGCTGCCCATCGGACGTCGTCAACGGCCTGACCATCGTCAGCGGGCCCTACGACCTGGCGCCGGTAAAACTGAGCGCCCGGAACGAATACCTGTTCCTCGACGATGCGGCGGTCGAGCGCAACACGCCGAACCGCCACCTTGACCGGCTGCCCAGAGACGTGACGGTGGCTTGGGGCGGACGCGAGCTCGACGAATTTCAACGGCAGGGCAAGGCGCTGGCCGGAATGCTGGCCGATGCGGGGCACGCGGTCACGACCTGCTTTCTGGCCGAGTGCAACCATTTTGAGATGGCGGCGCAAATCCATACGGCGGGCAGTCCCATCGCATCGGCCGT
>JAJECC010000165.1 GCA_022822205.1 Rhodospirillales bacterium
TAAAAGAAAAACTCCCTCCCCCTCGAAGGGGGAGGGTTGGGGTGGGGGTGAATCAACCCTTCTCTGTGATCTTTGTGCCCTATCGGCTCGGCTCGGCGCGATCTCCTTCGCCGAGGGGCCGCTGCATGACGGTGCGGTTGATCCAGCGTCCCATCTTGTAGCCGACGTTTTTGAGCACGCCGACGTGCTCGAAACCGCACCGCGCGTGCAGGTGGAGGGAGGCGGCGTTCCGGTCGTCGCTGATCACCGCCATCATCTGTCGGAAGCCGGCCTCGGTGCAGCGCCGGATAATTTCCTCGAGCAGCCTGCGTCCCAATCCGAGGCCGACATGATCGGGCGACACATAAACCGAATCCTCGACCGTGTACCGGTAGGCCTGCCGCGTCCGGTAGGGCCCGGCATAGGCATAGCCGCCCACCGCACCGTCGACCTCGGCGACGATGTAGGGATAGCCGCCGCCGGTCAGGGTTTCGAAGCGCCGGGTCATTTCGGCGAGATCGGGCGGATCGATTTCGAACGTGGCGGCGCCGGCGGTTACGTAATGGGCGTAGATGGCCTGGATTTGGGGCAGGTCGTCCATCGCCGCCGTCCGGATGACGGCCTTGGCGGAGGTGGGTTGGTCGGTCATGGCGGTGTCGGGTGCCGGTTTGACGGGGATGAGTCTAGCGGGGAATCAGGCTCGCCGGGTCGATCCGGGTCAGGATCTCGGCCAGCCGGGCCATATCGGCGGCCAGCGCCTCGAAGCCGGCGTCCCGCTCGATGGTCGCCTCGTTCATGTAGGTGGCCCGGTTGATCTCGATTTGAAGCGCATGCACGCCGGTGGCCGGGCGGCCGTAATTGCGGGTGGTGAATCCGCCGGAATAGGGGTTGTTGCGGTTCACCGCGTAGCCCATCCCTTTCAGCGTATCGTCCGCCAGGTCGGTGATCGCCGGATTGCAGCTGAGGCCGTGATTGTCGCCGAGCACCATATCGACGCGCCGCCGGCCGGGGTCGATCTCCATCGGCCCGCCGATGGAGGGCATGGAATGGCAATCGACCAGGAGGCACGCGCCGAACGCGTCCACGGCCTGTTCGATCAGGCCGCGCAGCGCCCGGTGGTAGGGGTGATAGCACCCGTCGATGCGGCGGAACGCATCGTCGACCCCGATGGGTTTGTCGTAGATTTCCTCGCCGTTGGTGACCACCCGGGCGACGGTGCCCAGCCCGGCGGCGACCCGGGGCGACGATGAATTGACGTAGTCGGGCAGCGGATCGTCGAACATGTCGGGGTCGAGTTCGAACGGCTCCCGGTTGGGGTCCACGTAGGCCCGGGGAAACTCCGCCATCAGCAGCGGCGCGCCGTGCCTGGGGGCGCCGGCGAAGATCTCGTCGATGAAGCTGTCCTCGGACTTGCGGATTCCGACCGCGTCGAGACGCGAATTCTTCAGGAACTCCGCCGGGTAGCGCCGCCCGCTATGGGGCGAGGCGAAGACCGCCGGCGAGGTCAGCTTCATCGGCGTCGCGATGGTGTAGGGCGCTTCCTGGTCTTCCCGTTCATTCGTCCGGTGGACGGCGGGCTGGGCGGAAACCTGGGCGGACAGTTGATCCAATTTCTCTCCCCGGGGTCTCGGTGCTCGGGCTGATATTCGTTGAAACTATTAGCGCTCCGGCGCTGAGATGCAACCCGTTTACCGGCGGGAATGGAGGGTGGACCGGCGCGCGCGTCCCGGTCTTGCCATCCCCCCCCAAAAACCGATAAAACCCATCCCCTCGGGGAATACGGGCGCGTAGCTCAGCGGGAGAGCACTGTGTTGACATCGCAGGGGTCGCTGGTTCAATCCCAGCCGTGCCCACCATTCCCTTCCCAAGATTAGCCGATGGCAACAGGGCACGGCGGAGGGCTGAATCACCCCCACCCCAACCCTCCCCCGTCGAGGGGGAGGGAGGAACTATTCCCTCTCCCCCGGAGGGAGAGGGCTGCGGAGGCTTGGCGAGCGAAGCGAGCTTAGCCGTAGCTGGGTGAGGGGGGCGCCGCGTCCTACTCCGCGGCCTCCTTGGCGGCCTCGGCGCCGAAATCGGGAAAGATCCGGCCCGTCTTCATGTTTTTCGCGCCGCCCCGGAAATAGGTGATGAACCTCGCCCCGTCGGGGGTGGTCACCTCGTGGCGGCTGCCCTCCGGCCGCCAGACGAAATTGCCGGCCTCGCAGGCGCCTTCCTGGTCGACCATCGAGCCTTCGAGCACGAAGGTGCATTCGAGGCCGGTGTGCTGGTGATCCTCGATGACGAAGCCCGGGTCGGTCTCCACCAGGACCCACGCCTCCCGCGCCGCGTCGTCCTTGTAGAGCACCTTGGCGCGCTGCCCCGGCTTGGCCTCGTCCCACGGGATCTCGTCCAGATCCACGAAGCGGGACGACAGCGCCGCCAGCATGTCGTGGGGGGCATATCCCGGCGTCTTGCCCTCCGATCGGCCTTCCGATTTGCCGCTCATGTCGGGTCTCCTCCTCTGATGGTCCGCCGGGGAATTCTAACCCGCCGGTCCCGGCCCGGCAGCAACTTTCATTATCATCCCGCTTGAATCCGCCCCCCGGCCGCACACATTAAGACGTGCACCCCGAATGTCCGGAGTCGCCCATTGGAATTCAAGCAAGTCGTCAAATGTCCATAAATGTCCATGAATGTCCATTCCGCCGAAACGCCGCCGGCCGGAATCATGTCCGGTGCGCGGAATTCCAACTCTGTCGGCCGGACAATTAGGGTTTAAGGTTGGGCGCGACCATGTCGATCCAATCCTCGTCGCCGAGGGTCAGCAGTTCCTCCGCCGCCTCCGCCCGGGTCTGGGTGACGCTGTCGACGACGCCCTGGGCATCGCCTTCGTCCAGCTTGCAGCAGGCCTCCAGGCGGATGTCGTTGTTGTCATGAAAATAGACCGACCAGATGCCGGGCAGGATTTCGATGGGCCCGTCGGCGGGGACGCCGTGGGCCTTCAGGCGGTCCTGGATATCCTGGAACCGTTCGGCGGAGCAGGCGAAGGCCACATGCTGCATGCCGCCGATGGCGTCCCGGTCGGTCTGCGGGCGCTCCCCCTTGGGGATTTCGAAGAACGCATAGAGGCTGTCGCCGCCCATATCGAAGAAATAATGACGCAGCCGCTCCCAGGGCGGGTTGCCCCGGTTGTCCACCGTGCCGACGCCTTCCGGCACCTTCATGGCATGGACCAGCTTCATGCCCAGCACGCCGACATAGAACTCGACCGTGGCCTTCATGTCCTCGGTGGTGAGCGCCAGGTGATGGACGCCGCGGGTGGGCACGTCATCCTTGGTTCGGGTGGTCCCGGCGGGTCCGGCCGGGCCGGCCGATTGACCGTCCATTTGAATCTCCTCTCCGTTGACCCCATTTCACCCCAAAGCCGCGATTTAGGCAAATCCCGGAATACAGCCGGCGGAGAGGACGTTGACAGGCGCGGTCCGGGCCCTTATGTTCCCGCGACTTCGCCGCCCGGACGGTCCCCAGGACAGTTCATGGGCGGCGCGTTCGATTTAACCGTCGGGTCCGATCATGAAGGTACGAAACTCGCTCAAGTCGGCGAAGCTGCGGGAAAAGGGCTGCCGCGTGGTGCGCCGCCGCGGCCGCCTGTACGTGATCAACAAGCGCAACCCGAGGTTCAAGGCCCGCCAAGGGTAAACGCCGCCGCCCATTCGGCGGATCGCGGCCGCGCCCTCCGGGCGCGGTTTTGCTTTTTAGGACCCCGCAACCTTTCTAGACTGTCGGCGTCATGAAAATGCCGGCCCCCGATCAGGCGACCCTCGCGCGCCGCCAGGAGATCGTCGCCAAGCTGCGGGAGATCGTCCCCCCCGGACCCTTGGGCGACGGGGTGATCGACGATGCCAACACCCTGTCGGCCTACGAGTGCGATGGCTTGTCGGCTTACCGGCAGCTGCCCATGGTGGTGGTGCTGCCGGAGACCGTCCGGCAGGTATCCGATATCCTCAAATACTGTCACGAGACGGGCACCAAGGTGGTGGCCCGGGGCTCGGGCACCTCGCTGTCGGGCGGCGCGCTGCCGCTGGCGGACGCGGTGATGCTGGGCCTCGGCAAATTCAACCGCATCCTGGATATCGACTACGCCAACCGCTGCGTGGTCACTCAGCCGGGCGTCACCAACCTCGCCATTTCCGATGCGGTGGCGGCCGACGGGTTCTATTACGCCCCCGACCCGTCGAGCCAGATCGTCTGTTCCATCGGCGGCAACGTGGCCGAGAACTCGGGCGGCGTGCATTGCCTGAAGTACGGCCTCACCACCAACAACGTGATGGGCGTCGAGATGGTGACGATGGACGGCGAGATCATGCGTCTCGGCGGCAAGCACCTGGATTCCGGCGGTTACGACATCCTCGGCCTGATCAACGGCTCCGAAGGTCTGCTGGGCGTGATCACCGAAGTGACGGTCCGGATCCTGAGGAAGCCGGAAACCGCCCGGGCGGCGCTTATCGGGTTCGATAGCGCGGCCGCCGCCGGCGACTGCGTCGGCGCGGTGATCGGCGCGGGGATCATTCCGGGCGGCATGGAGATGATGGACCGCCCGGCCATCGCGGCGACGGAGGAGTTCGTGCACGCCGGCTACCCTCTCGACGTGGAGGCGCTGCTGATCGTCGAACTGGACGGGCCGGCGGCGGAGGTCGACTACCTCATCGGCCGGGTCAGGGAGATCGCCGAGGGGCTCGGCGCCGGCTATTTCCGCATCTCCGAAAACGACGAGGAGCGGGAGAATTTCTGGGCCGGGCGCAAGGCCGCCTTCCCGGCGGTGGGACGGATCACGCCGGATTATTACTGCATGGACGGCACCATTCCCAGGGCGCGTTTGCCCGAAGTGCTGACCCGCATCTCCGAGCTTTCGGAAAAGCACGGTCTCGGGGTGGCCAACGTGTTCCACGCCGGCGACGGCAACCTCCACCCGTTGATCATGTATGACGCCAACGAGCCCGGCGAGCTGGCGGCTGCCGAGGAGTTCGGCGCCGAAATTCTCAGGCTGTGCGTCGAGGTGGGCGGCGTGCTCACCGGCGAACACGGGGTCGGCGTCGAGAAGCGCGATCTGATGGGCGCCATGTTCACCGAGGAGGACCTGAAGCAGCAGCAGCGGGTCAAGTGCGCCTTCGACCCCGACAGTCTGCTCAATCCGGGCAAGGTGTTCCCGACCCTCCACCGATGCGCGGAACTCGGCCGGGTACACGTGCATCGCGGCGAAACCCGTTTCCCCGACATTCCCCGGTTCTGATTCGTGAGCGTCCTGGCCCCGAGCGATCACGACGAAATCCAGGCGGCGGTTGCCGGCGCGCTGGCCGACGGAATCCCGACCGAGGTTCGGGGTCATGCCACCAGGCGCGGCTGGGGCCGGCCGGTGCAGGCGGAGCAGGAGCTGGACCTGAGCCGCATCAGCGGCATCCACCTCTATGAGCCGAAGGAGCTGGTGCTCTCGGCGGCGGCGGGCACGCCGATCCGCGAAATCAACGAAGCGCTGGCGGCCGAGAACCAGCATTTGGCGTTCGAGCCGCCGGACTGGGCGCCGCTCTATGGCGGCGCGGCCGGAGAAGGGACCTTCGGCGGCGTGATCGCCTGCAACCTCGCGGGGCCCCGGCGTATCCAGGCCGGCGCGGCGCGGGATCACCTGCTGGGCTTTACCGCCGTCAGCGGCCGGGGCGAGACCTTCAAGTCCGGCGGACGGGTGGTGAAGAACGTCACCGGCTTCGACCTCTCCAAACTCATCGCCGGGTCCTTCGGCACCCTGGCGGTGATGTCGGACATCACCGTCAAGGTTCTCCCGGCGCCGGAGAAGGTGCGCACCGTCCTGGTGTTCGGCCTCTCCAGCGAAGATGCGCGCAAAGCCATGTCGGCGGCGCTCAACAGTCCCTCGGATGTCGGCGGCGCGGCGCATCTGCCGGCGGGCGCGGCGGCGCGGTCGGCGGTCGATTACGTCAACGGCGCGGGAACCGCGGCCACGGCGCTCCGGGTCGAGGGCCCGGAGCCATCGGTCGCCGCCCGGACGGAAGCCCTGAAAAGGCTGCTGGGCGAGTACGGCGGAATCGAGGAGCTTCACACCTCGCGCTCCAGGACATTATGGGCCGAGGTCCGGGACGTTCATCCCCTGCTGCCGCAAGGCGAAAATCTGATCTGGCGCGTCTCGGTGCCGCCGGCCGGTGGCTATGCGCCGCCGCCCGACGCCGAGTACTACACCGACTGGGGCGGGGGGTTGATATGGATTTCGGTGCCGGCGTCGGATGACGGGGCGCCGCCCCCGCCGCGCGTCGATGGGGGACACGCCACGCTGATGAGAGCGCCCGCCTCGGTCCGCGGCGTCGTCGCCGTCTTCGAGGAGCTTCCCGCCGGGGTGGCCGCCTTGTCGGCCCGGATCAAGGAAAGCTTCGATCCGGAGCGGGTCTTGAATCCGGGCCGGATGTATCCGGGGATCTGAGCCATGCAGACCAGCTTCACCGAGGCCCAACTCGCCGAACCCGCCATCATGGAGGCCAACGCCATCCTCCGGAACTGCGTTCATTGCGGGTTCTGCCTGTCGGCCTGCCCGACCTACGCGCTGCTCGGCGACGAGCGGGACAGCCCGCGCGGACGCATCTACATGATCAAGGACATGCTGCAGGCGGGCGGCCGGCCGGCGGACGAAATCGTGCATCATGTGGACCGCTGCATGTCCTGCCTCGCCTGCATGAACGCCTGTCCGTCCGGGGTGCACTATCAGCACTATGTGGACAACGCGCGGGTTCATATCGAGAAGAATTACGTCCGGCCCTGGTTCGAGCGGCTGCTGCGCCGCGCCGTTTCGATGATCCTGCCCCATCCGGGCCGGGCCCGCCTGGCGCTCAGGTGGTCGGGACTGGCGCGGCCTTTTGCCGGCATGCTCGGGAACAAGGTCCGGGCCATGCTGGACCTCGCGCCGGCAAGACTTCCGCCGAGGCCGGACGACCGGATGGGCCGGACCTATCCGGCGGAGGGCGCGCGCCGGATGCGGGTGCTTCTGCTGCCGGGGTGCGTGCAGGACGTGCTGCGGCCCAACATCAACGATGCGACGATCCGGCTGCTCAACCGGCTGGGCTGCGAGGTGGCGGTGGCCAGGGACACCGGCTGCTGCGGCGCGCTGACCCATCATCTCGGCGACGAGAAGGCCGCGAGACGGTCCCTGGAGATCAATCTGGCCGCCTGGCGCCCGGAGATCGAGGCCGGCGAGGTCGACGCCATCGTCACCAACGCGGCCGGCTGCGGAACCGTGGTGAAGGATTACGGCCACATGGCCGATACGGACGAGGCGCGGCGGGTCTCCGGCCTGACGCGGGATATTTCGGAGATCCTCGGCGAACTGGGCCTGGGCGAACTTGATCCGGGCGGGCCGGGGCAAAGCCGCCTGCCGGCGGTCGCCTACCAGGATGCCTGCTCGCTCAAAAACGGTCAGGGGATTGCCGCTCAGCCGCGGGCGCTTCTGACGGCGGCGGGGTTCCGGGTGGGCGAGCTGGCCGAGACCCATTGCTGCGGATCGGCCGGCAGCTACAACATCCTCCAGCCCGAAATCGCCGACGCGCTCGCGGCCCGGAAGATCGACGCCATCCGCCGGACCCGGGCGGAGGTCGTCGCCACCGGCAACATCGGCTGCCTGCATCATTTGCGGCAGAAGGGCGGGCTCGACGTCTTTCATACGGTCGAGCTGCTCGACTGGGCGACCGGCGGGCCCGACCCGCGTCAATTGTGACCGCGGAGGCGCAAGCCGCTCCGCCGGTTCCCGATCTTACCTCATTCCGCAAGACACAAGGGTTGGGGTGGGGGTGATGCGCCCCGTCTCAGAACCGCAGTTCGAGGCCGAGCCGGAACGCATGCCCGGGAGCGGTATCGGTGCGCTTTCCGGCCCCGGCCTGATCAACATGGCCCTCGAACGGCCGGACGCGGCGCTTCGCGCGTTCGAGCAGGTATTGGAAATTCATCCCAATTCGGCGGGCGCCCGGGCCCATGTGAAGCGGTTGCGTGATATCCTCAAGGGCGATGAAACCTGACGGGCCGATGCGATGACGAATACTCTGGTGCTGGGCGCCGGCAAGATCGGCGTTGCGGCCGCGCGGATGCTGGCCGAAACCGGCGACTACTCCGTTACGCTCGCCGACAAGGCCGCGGTCCCGGAGGGGGCGGTCGGCGGCGGAATCGCCCTCGCCGCCGTCGATGTGGACGACGACCGGGACCTTCGCGGCGCCCTGGCCGGCCGGGATGTCGTGGTCAGCACGCTCCCGTACTTCCTCGATCTCAGGGTGGCGGAGTTCGCCCGCGAGGCCGGCGTTCACTACTTCGATCCCACCGAAGACGTCCGGACGGCCCGGGCGATTTCGGAGCTCGCCAATGGCGCCGGGACGGTCTTCGTTCCTCAGTGCGGCCTGGCGCCCGGGTTCATCGCCATCGCCGCCCACCATCTGGTGCGGCACTTCGATGAGCCCCAGGACGTGAAGCTCCGGGTCGGCGCGTTGCCGCAGTTCCCCGACAACGCCCTCAAATACAACCTCACCTGGAGCACCGACGGACTGATCAACGAGTACTGCAATCTCTGCGACACGATCCACGACGGAGAACGCCGCGAGGTCATTCCGTTGGAAGGGCTCGAGGCGTTTTCCCTGGACGGCGTGCACTACGAGGCATTCAGCACCTCGGGCGGCATCGGCAGCCTGTGCGACACCCTCGAGGGCAAGGTCGGGAACCTGAACTACAAGACCGTCCGCTATCCCGGTCACCGCGACATGATCAAGATGCTCGCCGAGGACCTCAACCTCTGCAATCGGCGGGACGTGTTCAAGGACGTCATCGAGCACGGGGTCCCGGTTACCATGCAGGACGTGGTGGTGATCTTCGTCACCGTCCGGGGGATCAAGGACGGCCGCCTGACCCAGGAATCCTACGCCAAGAAGATCTATGGCGGCGGCGATGGGGCGCCGTGGAGCGCGATCCAGTTGACGACCGCCTCGGCCATCTGCGCCATGGTCGATCTGCATCGCGACGGCCGCCTGCCGGCATCCGGCTTTGTCCGCCAGGAACAGGTCGATTTCGAGGATTTCACGGCAAACAGGTTCGGCCGGGTCTACGCCTGACAGCCCATGATTCCGCCCAACCCATCGAATATTCAGTCCGGAGCCTGGCTGCCGGGCCGTAAACGCTGGTTAAAGCCCGGGCGCATCGGATATCGTTGAGCCGGTTCAAACCGGGGCGGCGGTCCGCCGTACGCCAGTTCAAGAGGTGCACATGAGTGAAAACGAGATCGCCGTTATCGTCGGCGCCGGGTCGGGGCTGAGCGCGTCGCTGGCGCGGCTATTCCACAAGGAAGGCATGAAGGTCGCCCTGGCGGCTAGAAACACCGACAAGTTGGCCGGCCTGACCGCCGAAGTGGACGGCAAATCCTACACCTGCGATACCGCGGACGCGGCGTCGGTCGAAGCGCTTTTCGCGGAGGTCGACGCGGATTTCGGCACGCCCGATGTCGTGGTATTCAACGCCAGCGCCCGGGTGCGGGGGCCGCTCGTCGAACTTGATCCCCAAGAGGTCGGCAAGGCGATCCTGACCACGGCGTTCGGCGGCTTCCTGGTCGCCCAGCAGGCGGCCAGGCGGATGCTCGAAGCCGGGAAGGGGACGATCCTGCTCACCGGCGCGTCGGCCGGGGTCAAGGGATTTCCGCAGTCGGCCACCTTCGCCATGGGAAAATTCGGCCTCCGCGGGTTGGCGCAAAGCATGGCGCGGGAACTTCACCCGAAGAACATTCATGTCGGCCACGTGGTGGTCGACGGCGGCATCGCCAATCCGGACCGCGGACGGACCCAGGGGGGCGATCGGGGCGAGGACGCGTGGCTCGAGCCCGACGCCATTGCCGAGACCTATCTGCATCTCCACCGCCAGCACCGCAGTTCGTGGTCCTGGGAGATCGAGGTGCGGCCCTGGGTGGAGAAATTCTAGGGTTCGGATTCGATTGGGGGATTGTCTTTTTTGCGCCCCCCTCGCCCAGCGCCGTCCTCATCGCCGCAACACTTCCATAGCGGCTCAATCGAGGCCGGACCCTAGTCCATGCCGAGGGCGGTCTTGTAGAGGTCGAGGAGTTCCTCCTGCTCGCGCCGGTCGCTGCCGTCCAGCTTCCGGAGACGGATGATTTGCCGGATGATCTTGGAGTCGAATCCGACGCTTTTGGCTTCGGCATAGACTTCCCGGACGTCGGCGCCGAGCGCTGCTTTTTCTTCTTCCAACCGTTCGATCCGCTCGACGAAGGACCGCAATCGGTCAGCCGCAATTCCGCCAACATCGGCCATGGGTGTCTCCTCTTTGGCAGGGGTGTCGTCTGAACCCGGAGATTTGCCACGGCGGGCCGGGCCGGGCAAGACCCGACTAAAGGCCCGCGACGGTCTGCTCGATGAGGTCGTCGACGACGGCGCGGAGAGCCTCTTCCGGGGACGCGCCCCGGCCGACCGCATCGTCGAACGCCGTGATCTGCCGGTGGGCGCTGGTGCCGCGTTCGATGATCGTCCGGGCATGCTCCACCTCGGCGACGCAGTCGAGGGCTTCGGCATCCTCACGGATCAGTTCCAGCAATTCCTCGACGAGATCGGCAAAAGGAACAAGCGAGCCCTTTCCGAAATCCACCAGGCCTTCATCCAAGCCAAACCGATGGGCGCGCCAGCGATTCTCCGCGACCAGCATATTGGAATAGCTGCGCCAGCGCTGATTGGAGCTGCGAAGGCGGTAGAGCATGCGGATGATGCAGACATAGAGCGCCGCGATGGTGATCGTGTCTTCAATCCGGGTGCAGATGTCGCTGATCCGCATTTCGAGGGTCGGGAACCGGGCGCTCGGCCGGATATCCCACCAGATCATCGTTGCATCCTCGATGAGTCCGGCGTCTATCATGACATTCACATGACGGAGATACTCGCCGTAGGAGTCGAAACGCTCCGGCAGGCCGGTCCGCGGCAATTCGTCCCAGACGCACAGCCGGTACGACATCAGGCCGGTCTTCTCGCCTCCCCAAAACGGCGACGAGGTGGAGAGAGCCATCAAATGGGGCAGGAAATAGGCGGCCTGACTCATCAAATCGATCCGAAGATCTTCGTCGTCGACGCAGACGTGGACGTGCATGCCGCAGATCACCAGCCGCCGGGCCACCGCCTGAAGGTCCCGGGCGAGCGCATTGTAGCGGTCCTTGTCGGTGTGAACCTGTTGTTCCCAGCGGGCGAAGGGATGGGTGGAGGCGGCGATGGGGGCGAGGTCATATTTGCCGGCGACCTCGGCGATGGTGGAGCGCAGTTCGCCCAGTTCCCGGCGCGCCTCGGCAATGGAACCGCAAACATCGGTCGCCACCTCGATCTGGGACTTCAGGAACTCGGGCTTGACCAGGCTCTTGAGCCGCGCCTCGCATTCCTTGAACATTTCCTCCGACGGATTTTTGACAAGGTCGCGGCTGTCGCGCTCGACGAGGAGATACTCCTCCTCGATACCGATTGTCAGGGCAGGTTCAGAGATGGGCATCAGTAATGTTTGACCTCGTGGATGTCGTCGATCCGCAGAATTCGGTTCAGGCAATCCGCAACGATGCCGGCCCACTCCTCGGCGCCTTCATCATCCGCCACCAAATCCTGCCGGATTTCGACCGCGCAATTGGGCAGGCCCGCCGCGCCGCCGTGAAAATCAAGGGAATGAGCCAGGTCCGCGCCGGAGTAGGGCAGGTTGTCGCCGACGTTGAAGCCTTCCGGCCGCCGGCGGAGTTCATAGATGAGCGGCTCGGCCATCCGGGGGTCCCGGTTCCACAACACGCCCACGTGCCACTCGCGATCCTCGCCGCCCATGGACGGCGTGAAGCTGTGGACCGAGAACAGGGCCGGCGGCGTGCCGCGGCGCCACAGGTGGGCCAGACCCTCCGAAACGGCGCGGTGATAGGGCCAGTAGAGCGCGTCCCGCCGCGCAACCTCGTCGGCCTCCGACAGGCCCCGGTTGCCGGGAATGACGATATTGTCGCTGACCTCCGGAATCGCTGACGGATCGCCGGGCTGGCGGTTGTTGTCGACGACCAATCGCGAATAGCCGGCGAGCACGGCCCTGGCGTCCAGTTTTGCCGCGAGCCGCCGCGTGACGTTGGCGGCGCCGATATCCCAGGCGACGTGCAGGTCGAGCGTCTCCAGCGTGAGGCCCAGCCCGTCCAATCTCTCCGGAATCTCGCGGCTCGCATGATCGCAGATCAGCAGCACCGGCGCGCCGCCCTCGGGGTTGAGAAGCTCGAAGGGCGGCGGGTCGTCCGGAGAAATCAGGGCGGCCGCCAGATCGGCGGCGGCGGGGGTTTCAGAATCCATGTCCGGACTATAGACCACCAAATCCCCGGCATCACCCACCGTTTGTTCCGGCGGGACCGGGCAGCCAGGGTCCGGACTCAATTGAGCCGCCATATGAGTGTTGCGGCGGTGAGGCATGAAATAATTGCGTCATGTAAGGTCAATTCGCTCCGAATTGACCGAGCCGGGCCCGGACCCGGCCACATTTCCAATTCTTGAACCACAGAGACGGTGAGACGGTGAGGAGCGCCGGGATAGACGCCTCTCCTCCCGACCTCCGTGTCTCTGTGGTGAATATCCTGGATGCCCCGCACGGAGGCGGGGCATGACGATAACATAAAATGATTTCGTCATGGCCGGGCCCAGACCCGGCCATCCACGTGTATCGCCGGCCGCCAGACGTGGATCACCAGGTCTGAGCCCGGTGATGACGACTTGCGGGCGAGTGAGGAGAGGGGGCTCGCCCCTAATCGAGTACGGACCCCGGACCGGTTTCCGGTCAAATGGTTCAATTTGGCCGGATACTGCTCTATAACCGCGCGCCATGCCAGATTCAGGGTCCGCTCATGACCGCCGGGCTATGGCCGCGCTGTTCATTGGCGCGGCCGCCATCGCCCTGTCGCCCATATTCGTCCGATTGAGCGAGCTCGGGCCGGTCACCACCGGATTTCACCGGGTCTTCCTGTCGCTGCCGGTGGTATTCGTCTGGGTCATGATCGACCGGAGCCGGCGCGAGACCGCCGCGGGTCCGCCGACCGCCAAGGACTATGCGCTGCTGATGCTGTCCGGGGTTTTCTTTGCCGGCGATCTGGCGCTTTGGCACTGGTCGATCAATCTGACGACGGTCGCCAACGCGACGCTGTTCGCCAACTTCGCCCCCATATTTGTGACGCTGGGGGCGTTCCTTCTGTTCAAGGAGCGGTTCAACCGGGTGTTTCTCGGGGGGTTGTTCTGCGCCGTCGCCGGTGTCGCCATTCTGGTCGGGGTGAGCGCCGGCACCAGCGAAAAGCACCTGATCGGCGATATCCTCGGCATTGCGACCGCTCTGTTCTACGCTTCCTATATTCTGACCGTCAGCCGCCTGCGGGCCAAATTCTCCACCGCCACCGTCATGTGGTGGAGCGGTATCTCCACCTCGGTCATTCTGCTGCCGGCGGCCCTGATCACCGAGACCCCGCTCTGGCCGGCGGGGGTTGCCGGCTGGACCGTACTGCTGGGCCTGGCGATCGTGTCCCATACCGGCGGTCAGGGGTTGATCGCCTATGCTCTCGCCAAGCTCCCGGCCGCCTTCTCCTCGGTCGGGCTGTTGTTCCAGCCGGTATTGGCGGCGCTGATCGCGTGGGCGCTGTTCGCCGAAGCCATCACCGGCCTTCGGGGCCTGGGCGGGCTGGTGGTGCTGCTCGGGGTCTACCTGGCGCACCGCGGGTCGCTCGGCGGGAAAAACCGCTAACGTACTCAAAAATTGGTGCTTTTTCCGGGCGGCGGGGTTGACACCCGATGCCCCGCCGCCAACAATCCGGCCACTTTCACCCGCGCCTGAGGCACCGAAAGGCGGCAACCGCATCATGGATGAATTGACACCACCCGGCGACGGCGGGTCCGGAGGCGACAGCGGTGTGGCCTACTTCGTCGACCGGCAGCCTCAAGTGGCCGATTTCGAGCACGCGGTGATTGCCGGCCTGCGGGCCGCACGGAAGGAAATTCCGGCGAAGTTCTTCTACGACGAGGAGGGCTCGCACATTTTCAACCGCATTTGCGGGACCGAGGAGTATTACGTCACCCGGACGGAGATTGGCCTGCTGTCCGACCGGCGCGACGATATCCGGCGCCTCGCGGGTCCCGGCGCGGTCGTCATCGAATACGGCTGCGGCTCGGCGGCCAAGATCAATCTGCTGCTCGATGCGCTGGAGGACCCGGCCGAGTATGCGGCCATCGACATATCACCGGAGCATCTGCGCTTCGTGGTCGAGGATATCTCCGCCCGCCACCCCGGTCTCAGGGTGGGCGGCATCTGCGCCGACTTCACCGGCGGCTTCGAACTTCCTTCCGAGGTTGCCGGCGGCGGCGCGAAACTGGGATTCTTCCCGGGTTCGACCATCGGCAACCAGACGCCCGAGGAGGCCGGGGCTTTTCTGGGCCGGGTGCGGGAGAACGTGGGCGACGACGGCGCCCTGCTCATCGGCGTCGATCTGAAGAAGGACGCCGGCCGTCTGAACCGGGCCTATAACGACGAGGCCGGCCACACGGCCGACTTCAATCTCAACCTGCTGCGCCGCATTGAGCGTGAACTCGATTCCGAGGTGAACGTCGACGGGTTCGAGCATCACGCATTTTACAATGAGGGCGAGGGGCGGATAGAAATGCACCTGCGCGCCAAATCGGCGCAGCGCATTCGTATCGGCGGGGAGACATTCCGTTTCTCGGAGGGCGAAACCATCCATACGGAAAATTCCTACAAATACACCGTCGGGGAATTCGCCCGCCTCGCGGCGCGGGCCGGTTTTGCCGTCGGCGCGGCCTGGACCGACGCGGACGATTTGTTCAGCATCCACTTCCTGAAGGCCGCCTGACGGTTGCGACCGATGGACCCGTCGGACGCCGCGGCTTATCCCGACGAAGACAACCTCGCCGTGCTGCCGTCGGGGCGGCGGCTCGGATACGCCGAATACGGCGACCCGGCCGGCCGGCCGCTGATTTTCCTGCACGGCACGCCGTCGAGCCGGGTGATGTTCCGGCTCGGCGACCGCGCCGCCAGGGAGGCCGGCGTCCGGCTGATCGCTCCCGACCGTCCCGGTCTGGGCCTTTCCGATCCGGACCCGAACCGGACCATCCTCGATTTCGCCGATGACGTGGCGTCGTTGGCGGACCGCCTGTCCCTCGACCGGTTTCCGTTGGCCGGGGTCTCCGGCGGCGGGCCCTACGCGGCGGCCTGCGGGGCGCGGCTCGGCGGCAGGCTGACGGCGCTGGGCCTGGTGAGCGCCATGGCCCCCGTCGCCTCTCCGGCGATTCGCAAGCATTTGAAGGCCCGCTATTCGGTCATCTACGGCCTCGGCCGCCGCAGCCGCCTGATGACCGCGCTCGGGACGAAACTCTTCCGGCGGATCTTCGCCGGGAATCCGGACCGCGTGATGCGCTTCGCCATGTCGGCGATGGCCGGTCCGGACCGGGAAATCCTCGCCGATGATTGGACGCGGGGGTGTTTGATCAGATCGGCCGAGGACGCCTTCTCCCAGGGCGCCTCGGGGCTGGCCGCCGAGTTGCGGCTGATGTCCCGGGCCTGGGGGTTCGAGGCATCGGACATTTCTGTCCCCACATTCTTGTGGCACGGCGAAGCGGATACGGTCGTGCCGGCGGCGTTCGGCCGTTGGCTGGCCGAGCGGATTCCCGATTGCCGCGCCCGGTTCATTCCCCGGGCGGGCCACTTCTGGATCGCGGCGAACGGGGCGGAGGTGCTGGAGACGCTGACCGGCCCGACTGCCGACACCATTATGAACGCCTGACATATCCCGATCCAAGATGACCGCCGAAAATCTCGAAATGTCGTCGGTGGTAATGGTGCCGCCGGAGTGAATTGAACACTCGACCTCGCCCTTACCAAGGGCGCGCTCTACCCCTGAGCTACGGCGGCACATCATGGTCGGTTTCGAGCGGCGCGCAACATGCCACAGCGGCATTGTCCGGGCAAGCGCGCCGCTCCGGGGTTCCGTCGCCACACTTCCGCCTCAATCCCGCGGCATATTCTTGACGCTCCGCGACGAGACTGCGACAACCATGCCGACCGCCTTCAGTCGATGAACGCCGCCAATGAGCACCGCATGAACGCCGCCAAGGGCCGGCAGGGTCCCAACGTCACGCGCAAGGCCGAGGCCGCCCGCCGGGAGCGGGAGGCCAAGCTGGCCGAGGCGCTGCGGCGGAACCTCGACCGCCGAAAGGCGCGGCGGCGCGGCCAAGCGGACGGCCAAGCGGACGGGGAACCGGAACAAAAGGACTAGCGTGGATCAAATCGTCATTCGGGGCGGAAGACCCCTCAACGGCACCATTCCCATCGCCGGCTCCAAGAACGCGGCGCTGCCGCTGATGGCGGCGTGTCTGTTGACCGACGAGACCCTGACGTTGGCCAATCCGCCGCACCTGGCCGATATCTCGACCATGGCGGATTTGCTGGCCGAGCTCGGCGTCACCGTCCATATGGACGGCGGGTCCGAGATCGGCGGGCCAGGCAACGGCGAACATGGGGCCCGAGTCCTGCGCCTGACCGCCGGCGGCGAAATCGGCAGGACGGCGCCCTACGACCTGGTCCGCAGGATGCGCGCGTCGGTCCTCGTTCTGGGCCCGGCGCTGGCCCGATTCGGGGAGGCGCGGGTCTCGCTGCCGGGCGGCTGCGCCATCGGGACCCGGCCCGTCGACCTGCACCTCGAAGCCCTGCGGCAATTGGGCGCCGAGATCGAACTCGAGGAAGGCTACATCAGCGCCAAGGCGCCGGACGGATTGGCCGGCGCGCACATTACCTTTCCCTCGGTCTCCGTCGGCGCCTCGGAGAACATCCTGATGGCGGCGGTACTGGCCAAGGGCGAGACGCAGCTCGCGAATGTCGCCCGGGAGCCGGAGGTGTCCGACCTGGCGCACTGCCTGGTCGCCATGGGGGCGGAAATCGACGGCATCGGGACCGACACCCTGGTGGTGCGGGGACGGACGTCGCTGCACGGCGCCGACTATTCCGTCATCCCCGATAGGATCGAAACCGGCACCTATGCCGTCGCCGCCGCCATTACCGGCGGTGAACTCCGGCTTCGCAATTCGAGAATGGATTTCCTCGATTCCGTGGTCGATACCCTGGGCCGGGCCGGGGTCAGCGTGACCGAGGCGGACGGGGACATCCTGGTCAAGCGGACCGACAACCGTCTGGACGGCATCGACGTGATGACCGAGCCCTATCCCGGCTTTCCCACCGATATGCAGGCGCAGATCATGGCGCTGCTGGCGGTGTCCGACGGCGCTTCGATGATTACCGAAACCATCTTCGAAAACCGCTTCATGCATGTGCCGGAGCTCAACCGCATGGGCGCCGACATCAACGTTCACGGCTCCTCGGCGATCGTTCGCGGGGTCCCCGAACTCTCGGGCGCGCATCTGATGGCCACCGACCTCCGGGCGTCGGTTTCGCTCGTGCTGGCGGGTCTTGCGGCCAAGGGCGAAACCGTGATCAACCGGGTGTACCACCTCGACCGGGGCTACGAGCGGGTGGAGGAGAAGCTCGCGGCGTGCGGGGCGGAGATTTCACGGCTCAGCGTCTAACCGCCTTCAGCCCTGGAAAAACCGGAACAAAACCTTTAAGGATGCGCTCCCAAACCGGGAGCGAGAGCCGTGCTGGCCAACGAAAAACTCATTCTGGCGCTGCCGAGGGGGCGAATCCTCGACGAGGTCCTGCCGCTGATCGGCCGCGCCGGCCTGGAGCCCGAGGACGCGTTTCACCGGGATGATGCGCGCCAACTCCGATTCTCGACCAGCGATCCGTCGGTCGACATTATCCGCGTGCGCAGCTTCGACGTCGCCACCATCGTTGCGTTCGGCGCCGCCCACATGGGCGTTGCCGGCGCCGACGTGCTGTTGGAGTTCGAATCCCGGGAGATATACGCGCCCCTCGATCTCGATCTCGGCCACTGCCGGATGGTGGTCGCCGCGCCCGGGGACCTGGTGAAGCGGGACAACCCGAAACGCTGGAGCCACATCCGCATCGCGACCAAGTATCCGGAGATCACCAAGCGGCACTTTGCTGCGCGCGGCGTTCAGGCCGAATGCGTCAAGCTCTCCGGCGCCGTCGAAATCGCGCCGGCCCTGGGTCTTTGCGAGCGCATCGTCGATCTGGTGTCCACCGGCGCCACCTTGAAGGCCAACGGCCTCGTCGAGGTGGAGGAAATTGCCCGAATCTCTTCCCGGCTGGCGGTGAACCGGACGGCGCTGAAGACCCGCTCCGACGAAGTCTCCAAATGGATTGCCCGGTTCCGGGAGGCGGCCGATGCCCGCCCGGCTTGACGCCGCCGATCCGGATTTCGGCGTTCGGTTCCAGGACTTTCTAAACGTCAGGCGGGCGGCGGAAGCGGATGTCGATCCGGCGGTGCGCGAAATCGTCGAGACCGTGCGGGCGAAGGGCGACGCCGCGCTGCTCGACTACACCCGCGAATTCGACCGGTTCGACGCGGCGGCGACCGGACTGCGTATCGCCGCCGGGGAAATCGCGGCCGCCAAACAGGATTGCGAGCCCGACACCCTGGCCGCCCTGGACCTCGCGGCCCAGCGGATCAAGAGCTACCACGCGCGCCAGCTGCCCGACGATCTGGACTACACCGACGAGGCGGGCATTCGTCTCGGCTATCGCTGGCGGCCGGTCCCGGCGGTCGGCATGTACGTGCCGGGCGGCACCGCGGCCTATCCGTCCTCGGTCCTGATGAACGCCATCCCGGCGCATGTGGCCGGCGTGCCGCGTCTGGTCATGGTCGTGCCGGCGCCCGACGGGGAAATCGCCCCGCCGGTCCTGGCGGCCGCCGATCTGGCCGGGGTCGATGAAATCTACCGGGTCGGCGGCGCCCAGGCCGTGGCTGCGCTGGCATATGGGACCGAGACCATCGCGCCCGTCGATAAGATCGTCGGCCCGGGCAATGCCTATGTGGCGGCGGCCAAGCGTCTGGTTTTCGGCGCCGTCGGGATCGATTCCATCGCCGGGCCGTCCGAAATCCTGGTGATCGCGGACGACAAGGCCGACCCCTCCTGGATCGCGGCGGACCTCCTGTCGCAAGCCGAGCACGATACCAGCGCGCAATCCATTCTGGTCACCGACAGCGCGGCGTTCGCCGATGAAGTGGCGCGTCACGTCGAGCGTCACCTTCAGGCCCTGCCCCGGAGCGACATCGCCGGCGAGAGTTGGCGGAACCACGGCGCCATCATCGTCGTGCCCACGCTCGAGGCCGGGGTCCCTATCGTCGACCGGATCGCGCCGGAGCATCTGGAAATCGCGACTGCCGACCCCGACGGGCTGGCCGGGAAGATCACCAATGCCGGCGCCATATTCCTCGGGCATCATGCGCCGGAGGCGGTGGGCGACTATATCGCCGGCCCCAACCACGTCCTGCCGACGGGGCGGAGCGCAAGGTTTTCCTCCGGCCTCGGGGTTCTGGACTTCATGAAGCGCAGCTCGATCATCGGGGCCGATAGCGCCTCGCTGGCGAGGATCGGACCGGCCGCCGTGACGCTCGCCAGGGCGGAAGGCCTCGACGCCCATGCGCTCTCCTTGCAGCTTCGCCTGTCAGGGGCCGACGAGGCGTAAGCGGTGGACGATACGCGCCGCATCGTCGCCGTATATCTGGACGAGAAGACGGTGCCGCGCCGCTCGCGCGATGTCGACCGCGACCGGGCCGTCGCCATCTATGATTTGCTGGAGGAAAACAGCTTCGAGCCGGCCGACGGTGTCGCCGGTCCGTTCAATCTGCACATCAGCGTCGAGGAGAACCGGCTCAGGCTCGATGTCCGGAACCAGGAAGACGGTCCGCTGACCGAGTTCACGCTGCCGCTCACCACGGTCCGTTCGGTCATCAAGGACTACATGATGATGTGCGAGAGCTACTACGAGGCCATCAAGATCGCGTCGCCGTCGAAAATCGAGGCCATCGATATGGGGCGGCGGGGCCTGCACAATGAAGGCTCGGAGTTGTTGCGGGAACGCCTCAAATCCCACGTCGCCATGGACTTCGATACGGCGCGGCGGCTGTTCACCCTCATTTGCGTCATGCTGTGGCGGTAAGACGATGACCGACCGCCCCTCCGCCGTCCTGTTCACCTGTTCGCTGAACGCGGTACGCTCGCCCATGGCGGAAGGGTTCCTCAAACACTATCACGGGCATCGGATATATGTGGACTCGGTGGGGGTCGAGATCGGCGATCCCGACGGTTTTGTCGTCGAGGTCATGCGGGAGCGGGGGATCGACATGTCCCGCCACCGCCCGAAGTCCTTCAACGATCTGGACGATTTGTCGTTCGACCTGATCGTCACCCTGTCGCCCGAAGCCCATCATGTGGCGTTGGACCTCACGTCCCGCGTCTCCTGCGAGGTGGAATACTGGGCCACCGAGCATCCCGGCGGGATCGAGGGAACACGGGACGTGCAGCTCGAAGCCTATCGCCGGGTGCGCGACGCCATCCATGATCGAATTCACCGGAGGTTTCCTGTCGCAAAGCCCCCCGGCGGCTGACCGATCCCACAATTTCCGGCGGAATCCGGGGCAAAAGGGCTTGACCCCAAAGGCCGTTCGGACCACTTTCACCCCTCACTGCAACAGCCGCGGGAGCGGAGATGGCGAAGGAAGAGCTTTTGGAGTTCGAGGGCACGGTCACCGAACTGCTGCCCAATGCGATGTTCCGGGTCAAACTGGACAACGATCATGAAATTTTGGCCCACACGGCCGGAAAGATGCGGAAACACCGGATTCGCGTGCTGGCGGGGGACCGCGTCAACGTCGAGATGACCCCGTATGACCTGACGAAGGGCCGGATCACCTTCCGCTTCAAGTAATCCGCTGGCGCCCAATCCTGGCGCGGCCGATGACCCATTCCCAGATACCGAACCTGATCCTCGCCTCGGCATCCCCCAGGCGGCTTGAATTGCTGCGTCAGGTTCGCCTGGAGCCGGGCTCGATCGTTCCGGCCGATATCGACGAAGCGGCGAAGCCCGGCGAGTTGCCGAAAGACCTGGCGCTCAGGCTCGCGGCCGGCAAGGCGCGGGCGGTTGCGGCGGACAATCCGAACTGTTTCGTTCTTGGCGCCGATACGGTCGTCGCCCGCGGCCGCCGCGGCCTCGGGAAACCGGACTCCGAGGGCGAGGCGCGCCGCATGCTGGAATTGCTCTCCGGCCGCAAGCACACCGTTCTCGGCGGCGTCTGCGTCGTCGATCCAGGGGGCGTGATGCATACCCGTCTGGTGTCGACCGGCGTCTCGTTCAAGCGCCTGGATGCCAGGGAAATCGACGATTATATCAGGTCATCGGAATGGCGGGGCAAGGCGGGAGGGTACGCCATTCAGGGCCTGGCCGCCGGATTCGTCCGCGCAATCTCCGGTTCCTACAGCAACGTGGTGGGACTGCCCTTGTTCGAGGTCGTGCAATTATTGGGCGGCCTTGGAATCCGGCCGCAAGCAGGGCGGTCATGAAGCGCGAACTCGTCATCGAATCCGGTGACGCGGCCGACCGTATCGCCTTGCTCGAGGACGGAGATCTGGCGGAAGCGTATCTTGAGCTGAGGCGCCACCCGAGCCGGGTAGAGGGCATTTATCGGGGCAGGGTCGCCGGCAAGACGGCGGCGGGCGACGGGTTCGTCGAATTCGGCGGCGGGTCGACCGGCTTCCTCAACGGCCGGGACCTGCCCATGGGCTCGCCGCCGCTCCGGGAAGGGCAGCGGCTGATCGTGCAGGTGGAGCGCGACAGCTTTCCGGGCAAGCTGGCCCGGCTTACCGCCAGGCCGCGGATCGCCGGCCGCCTGGCGGTCTTCCGGCCGGATGGCGAGACGGTCCGGGCGCCGCGGTCGCTTCGCGATCATCCGGAAGTCGACACCCTCATCGACGCGGTGGATGGGAGTCTGCTGGGCGAAGAAGGGGTTGTGCTGCGCACCCGGGCGGCGGATGCCGGGGCGGACGCGGTTGTCGAGGAGATTCGGCGGCTGCGCGGCGCGTGGTCCTCGATCCGGGACATGGAGGACGATACGGTCCTGTCGCCGCCGGTTACGCTTGTGGAGAGCTACCTAAGGGATCTTCCGGCCGGGGATTGGTCGCAAATCGTCGTGACCGGCGGCGCCGTGCCGTTGGTCCGCTCCTGCGTCGGCCGATGGGCGCCCGAGGCCGCCGGCAGGCTGGCGGCCCACCACCGGACCGCCGGACCCTTCGCCGGCATGGGCCTGGAAGACGCCTGGCAGGAAGCCTTCGAGCCGTCGGTCCGGCTTCCGTCGGGGGGCGAGCTGATCATCGAGCCCACCCAGGCGCTCGTGGCCATTGACGTCAACGCGGGGAACGCCGGGCAGGGACCTCTGCACGTCAACCTGGAGGCGGCGGATGCCGCCGCCCGGGAGATCAGGCTCCGAAATCTCTCCGGTCAGGCGGTTATCGATTTTATCTCCCTGTCCCGCAGCGAGGACCGCAACCGGGTGCTCCACCGGCTGCGCGAACGCTGCGCGGCCGACCGGTCCGTTTTCGTCCATGGCTACAGCAAGCTCGGACTGGTCGAATTGACCCGGCGCCGCAGGCGCCGCAGCCTGCCGGAGGCCCGGGCGCTCCTGGCGGCGGAAGACGGAGACTAGGGTCCGGGCCCGATTGAGCCGCCCTGCGCGTGTCGTGGCGACATAAAACGATTTCGTCATGGCCGGGCCCGGACCCGGCCTTCAGTCGGCCGAAGCCGACTTTCGGACGGCGTAGGCCGGCCATCCACGTGTATCGCCGGCCGCAAGGCGTGGGTCACCGGGTCAAGCCCGGTGATGACGACGTGCGGGTGAGGCGGTGGCGAGCAACCGGATAGATGAGTGACACTATAGACCGGTCAAGTGGTTCAATTTGGCCGGAATCTGCTCTAGGCTGTGGCGTTAAACTGGAGCCGAGATCCCCCGTGTCCGTTCACCGACTTCCCGTCAGCGCCAAACGCAGGAAATGCCCGTCCTGCGGCCGTCCCGCGGCCGCCGAGTACCGGCCATTCTGCTCCAAGCGCTGCGCCGACCTCGACCTCTCGAAATGGCTCAACGAGGACTACCGGATCGCGGCCGTCGAAGACGAGGAGCCGGGCGACGACGAGTTCGCGGATGCCGAGATGGACCGGCCCGGCGACCGGAGGGAACACGATGCCTGATGGAGTTAACGCCCCCGGGTTTCAAAGCCATCCCGGCTACGAGGTGAATATGGAGATCAGCCCGCGCCGGGTACGGGTCGAGTTCGGCGGCGAGGTCATTGCGGATTCCCTCAAGACCCTGCTGGTCCGGGAAACCAAACACGTTCCCGTCTATTATTTTCCCAAGCCGGATGTCCGGATGGATTTGCTGAGCCCGACCGGCCACTCGACTCATTGTCCGTTCAAGGGCGATGCGTCCTACTGGACCATCGACGCCGGCGGCGAAACGTCCGAAAACGCGGTTTGGGGATACGAGGACCCGTTCGTGGAATGCGCTCGCCTCAAGGATCATGTGGCGTTCTACTGGAACAAGGTGGACCGCTGGTACGAGGAGGATGACGAAATCTTCGTCCACGCCCGGGACCCCTATAAGCGCATCGACGTGGTGCGGAGCTCCCGGCCCGTCAAGGTCATCCTCGGCGGCGAGACGGTGGCCGAGAGCGCCAACGCCCGCTTTCTTTTCGAGACCGGGTTGCCGACCCGCTACTACCTGCCGCCCGGGGACGTTCGGACGGAGCTTCTGACCCCAGGCGACGCCGCGTCGTCCTGTCCCTACAAGGGGGATGCGGTGTATTGGACGGCGGCGGTGGGAGGCCGGGTGTTCGAGAACATCGTCTGGGGCTATCCGGAGCCGGTACCGGAGATG
Source organism: Rhodospirillales bacterium (assembly GCA_022822205.1). Lineage (GTDB taxonomy): Bacteria > Pseudomonadota > Alphaproteobacteria > Rhodospirillales > UBA2165 > JAJDXO01. Next base: position 23,876 of record JAJECC010000165.1, read on the forward strand.
CCCAGGATCAAGGGCCTGATGTGCTTCTTCAACGAAAAGGTCGACGACATACAGGTCGGCGGCGTCTCGATCGAGAAGGTCGAAACCCCCTGGTCGTAGGGTCCGATCCATCTAAATTGCGGCATATCCTGGGAGACGCGGCGGAATTGTCGCCGGCCTCGGTAAGGCCGGACCCGGCGATTTGATTTCCGCACCGGTCCCGTCGCGATTATTCTACACGGGAATTCGGTCAACATGTTGTAGTAGGACTCGGAAATGCGCATCGCGGGCAGCAATCAAGCCATAAACAATCTCGTCAAGTGGTCCGCCAGGGACGACTGGGCGCCCTATTTCGAGGAGGTGTTCGCCCACCACCTGGACCCCGTCATGGACAAATTCGATGTGACGAGCGAGGACCTCGCCGAAATCCTGGGCGATGCTTTCGACATGCTGTACGGCGTGATCCTGGAGGATTTTTTTGCAACCAGGTTCGGAGACGACGGCGAACTCAATGTCATCGACGACTATCTGAAACGCCGAGGCTGGCGCGAGAAGGTTCCGGCCAAGCGTTATCTCGCGGCGATCCGGGACTCCGTGATTTCTCTATACGAAGTCGTCGACATCGATTCCGGCAAGGCCATGACGGTGCGGGACATGATTCGGGGCGGCGGTCCCGTGACCGTCGAGGAAAAGATGGGCTCCGAGAGCGCGGCGCCGTGGGATCGCATCGCGGCACGACTCGTGACGGTCAACAACAAGCCCTGTTTCACGGGCGGCATGCTGCTGCTGCCCCATAAGGCGTCCGGCACGTTCCTGAGCGTGTTCAATGAAACGGCGAAAGACGTCAGGGCCGGGCTGCGCCGGGAGGCGAAGAAACAGGGCGAGAACCCGGCGATCACCTCCGAGGAGGTCGAGGAACTGCTTCTGGACAGCAGGGGGCCTTGTCTTTTGACCCAAGTTTGGCTGATCGACGCCCTCACGCAAATCAATGCTCCCCCGCCGGAAATGCGAAACACCGATGGAGACGCGATTCTTTTCTCGGAAGTTCGATTCCCGATTTCCGGAGACGAGGCCGAGGTGGCCGCGACCGTCGATGGTATCGAAAACGTCGAACGCAATGCGCCGGCGGAAGCGAGTTGGACATGGCACGGCGGGAGTTCGCCATCGCAACCGATCGCGGCAAGGAAACACGAAGGATTGACGCTCCAATCCGTTGTTGACGGCGGCCGCACATCCCTCGGCAACATCGATATCGGGAACGGGATCATTCTTCTCAGCACAAACTCCAGGGAAAGGGCGGAAAGAGGAAGGGACCTTCTGGCTTCCCGCCTGGGCGCCTTGGTCGGCGCTCCGTTGATCTCCCATGAAGCCATGGAAAGGAGGATGGAAACTTCCGCGGACTCCCGTGTGCCGGAGGAGGACGAAATCCCGCCCGAGATCGCCGCGCAAATTATACGGGAGCACTTCGACAACCATTACCGGCGGCTCCTGGAAAACCCCGTGCCCGTTCTCGACGGCAAGGCGCCGCGCCAAGCGGTGAAGACCAAGAAGGGGCGCGGACAGGTGATCGAGTGGCTCAAGTACCTGGAGAACTCCGAGCACCGCCGGGCGAATGGCGAGGGCCAGGAACCCTACGACATGACCTGGATGTGGCGGGAACTGAAACTTGAAGGAGAACGGTGAGTTCCGGATTTCTTCGATGGACCGACCAAAGTTCAATCACGCCGTGACAGGTCCGTTGCTCGTCACATGCAGGAAGGCTTCCGCCAATACGTGAAAGACTTTAGCGGCTACCCGGCCGCGTCGCCGAGCGCCGGCGCTTTCAGGATGCCGAGGTTCTCCGCGGCGGTGAGCCTCGCCCCGGTCCTGTCCCGCAATTCGTCCAGGGTCATCCCGTCGACGATCTCGCGCGCGACGAAGCCCGCCGGCGTCACGTCTATCACGGCGAGGTCCGTATAGACCCGGTCGACGACGCCCGCCGCGGTCAGCGGAAAGGTGCATTCGCCGAGGAGTTTGGGTGTGCCGTCCCGTGCGCAGTGCGTGGTCATGGCGACGACCCGCGGGGTGCCGGCCGCCAGGTCCATGGCGCCGCCGACGGCGGGCAGCCGCGTGTCGCTGTCGGTCGCCCAGTTGGCGAGATCGCCGGTCTCCGAGATCTGGTAGGCCCCGAGCACGCAGAGATCGAGATGGCCGCCCCTGACCATCAGAAACGAGTCGGTGTGATGAAAGTAGGCGCCGCCCGGCACCAGCGTCACCGGTTTTTTGCCGGCGTTCATCAAATCGTGGTCTTCCCGGTCCTTCGGGGGCTTGGGCCCCATGCCCAACAGCCCGTTCTCGCTGTGAAAAACGATCTCGCGCCCCTCGGGGATGAAGTCGGCTACCAGTTCCGGCATGCCGATGCCGAGATTGACGTAGCTGCCGTCGGCGATGTCCTGGGCGATCCGCCAGGCGATCTGGTTGCGGTCCAGACCCACCTTACGCGCGCCTCGGAACCCGCAGAACCCGGTCGACGAAGATGCCGGGGGTCACGATGATCTCGGGGTCCAATTCGCCGGCATCCACGGTTTCGTCCACCTGGGCGATGGTCAGATCCGCGGCCATGGCCACGGTGGGTCCGAAATTCCGGGCCGTCATGTTGTAGATGAGGTTGCCCCACCGGTCGCCGGTCTTGGCGCGGAGGAGGGCGACGTCGCCCTTGAGCGGCCGTTCCAGCACATGCGGATGCCCGTCGAACTCGCGGGTTTCCTTGCCTTCGCCGAGCCTGGTGCCGGCGGACGTCCGGGTGTAGAAGCCGCCGATGCCCGCCGCCGCGGCGCGCATGCGTTCGCTGATGGTGCCCTGGGGCGCCACCTCCAACTCGATCTTGCCCGCCGCATGGAGCTCGTCGACGACCACCGAACCGGACGTGATGGGGTAGGAGCATATGATCTTGCGCACCCGCCCGGCCCGCATCAGCGCGGCGAGCCCGAACTCGCCCTCGCCCGCATTGTTGCTGACCACGGTCAGTTCCCTGGCCCCCTGATCGACCAGCGCCTCCAGGAGCTCGATGGGCGAGCCGGCGTTGCCGAAACCGCTCACCAGGATCGTCGATCCGTCCTCGATCCCGGCCAGCGCCTGCTCAAAAGATGTGACCCGTTTGTCGATCAATTGCCTGCCCCGTCCGGCATCTTCCTTACGCGTCCGGAGCGGCTGGGTCCAGCGGGGAATATCCTGGATGCCCCGCACGGAGGCGGGGCATGACGCAGTTGTTTTATGTCGTCGCCCCCTCCCCCCGCTCACCCGCAAGCCGCCGCCATGTCAAACCCGTCATCACCGGGTTTGATCCATACAACCTGATTGGCTAAGACTTCGGCCCGCGAACGGATCGGAGATTTTCGCATGATCAATGTGGCCGTGGTCGGCCTTGGCTGGTGGGGCAGGCACATCGTCGGCTGCCTGCGGACCAACGGCGCCAAGCTGCGGGTGACGCGCGGCATCGACATCGCGCCGGACGCCCATCGGGAACTCGCCGATGCGAATGAATTCGAACTGAGCGCCGACCTATCCGATGCGCTGGACGATCCGGGCATCGACGGCGTTCTGCTGGCGACCCCTCATAGCCTGCACGAGGCCCAGATCGTGGCCGCGGCGGAAGCCGGGAAGCACGTCTTCTGCGAGAAGCCGTTGGCGCTGACCAAGGCGAGCGCCGAGCGCTCGGTCGCGGCA
>JAJECC010000022.1 GCA_022822205.1 Rhodospirillales bacterium
GCGGCCACGGCTTCCACTTCGATGAGAAACGCCGGGCTCGCCAGCCGGCTGATATAGACCATGGTATTGGGCGGCGCGACGGCGCCGAAGACCTCGGTCCGCACCGCCCGCATGGCGTCCGAATCATCCGGGTCGGTCATGAACGTGGTCAGCTTGACGAGGTTTTCCGGCCTCATCCCCGCATCCTCGAGAATGCCGAAAATGTGTCCATAGACCAGGCGGGTCTGCGCCTCGATGCCCTCCGGCACATTGCCGTCGGCATCCGCACCGACCTGACCGGCGATGTAGAGCAGCCGCTCCCCCGGACCGACCTCCGCCGCATGGCTGTAGGACGGGGACAGCGGCGGCGGCACGTTGGACGGGTTGTAGGTTTTGGGCATGGAATTTTCCTCCTGATCGAACCGCGCGGAGCCCGGCGAAGGGCCCCGCAAAGAGAAGGACGCCGGACAAAAGCCGGCGTCCCTGTTGACTCACATCCGGGGTGCGGCGGTCAGCTGCCGGCCCCCAGTCCTTTCCACACGTCCTTGGTGGTTTTCATCAGCACTTCGCCGTGACGGAGGCCGATGCAGCCCTTGGTCCCCCAGACCGCCCGGTTCGGCGTATCGGTGGTGCATTCGCGGATCACCGCCTGGACCCGCCGGCGGGCCGCGGGCGCCGTCCGCGCTTCGGCGTCGTCTTTCACCCGGGCCCAGATCGCCGATCCATCGGACCTATAGACCGTATCGTTGTGCTCGACCGCGTTGAGGACCTTGTTCAGCAATTTCGCCACCGGCAGGTCCGGATCGGCCCGCATGAAGGTCTCGGCGGCCGAGCGGAGCGGCCCGGTGAATTGGGCGATTTCATGTGCGGTCAGCGGGCTGATGTCGCCGGGCACGGCTTCAGGCACCAGAGACGCCAGCCGGGGCACCGAAATCCCGGCGGCGGAGCCGCCCAGGGACCGGATCAGGTCCTCCGGAACGCGGATCATCACCGAGGTGAATTCCCGGTGAGCGGTAATCCGGGCCCCGTCGCCCAACGGAACGGTCACCTCGCCGCCGCCGGCCCTGGTGACCGTCATCTCGAGCCGGGCCGCCGCGGCCTGACGATAGACGGTGCCGGCAACCGGCGAGACGCGATGCTTCTGCAGGCAGATGGTCGAGAACTCGGCCTGACAGACCCCGTTTTCGCAGATCAGCCTGGTGGGCTCCGCGGTGGCGACCATGCCCAGTATCTGCGGCGCGGCGCTCGCGTGCTGCGCGCCGGCAATGGCGCCCGCGGCGGCCACGGCTCCCAGCAATTTCCTCATCGCATAACTCCTCAACAAAGCTCAGCTGCCGGTCTTCTGCCGTTTCCAGATCCGGCGGGTCAGATCATCGGAAAGTTCATCGTGCAAAGCCGCCAGACAGCCGCGGAAGCTCAACTCCAGGTTCGGTTGGCCGGCGGCCCAGTCGTTCATCCGGGCGCAGAACTGAAATTCCTCGGCCACCCTCTTGAGGCCATCCTGCGCGTCATCGCCCGGCAACGCCTCGCCCGTCGCCGCGCGCCAGGTGTCCTCCACCTCGTGGGTCAACGGTGTCGCGTCCACGGGCAGATTGTTGAAAATTTTCGTCACCGTCCGCATGGACACGGCGTCATCGGACATCGGGTCGAGCGCGGCGCCGGCCTGGGTGCGGACCGCGCCGGTAAAGTGCGCGATCTCCACCTCGCTGAGCGGCTCCTTGTCGCCGGCCTCGGGTTCGGGGATCAGCGACACGTACTCGCCCACCTCGATGGCGGCGGAAACGGCGCCGGTCTCATCCAGGACCGCCCGGGAGATACCCATGGACACGGATGAGAAGCCGCGCTTCGAATTGACCAGCTTGATAATCGAGCCCGGCAGCTTGATCTCGGAACCGTCGGATTTGGTCAGGATCACCGCAAGGTCGGCGTTGCGCGCCGGCCGGTACGGATGACCGTTGGGCGGCGCGTACCGGTGCTCCTGCAAACAAAATGCGGTGAACTCCGCCCGGCACTCCCCATCCGCGCAGTTCAGCGGCGTCGGCTCGCTGGTGGCGACCAGACCCAGAATCTGCGGTGCGGCATGGGATGTGAGCGGGAACGCCAAAGCCCCGAGAAGGAGGCTTCCGAAAATCGACGTGATTGGCTTTGCGCGCATGTCGACCCCTCTTCAGCGATGTCCTACCGCGAAAAGGGTCTCACGCCGGGCGCCACTCTGTCAAATGGAGAGCTTCGATCCGGCACGCCATAAAAAGGCGCGGCGGCCGGATCGGCGCCATCCATCGCCGCGTGACCGGGACGCGCGCCGGTGGCAACATGCGGCTGCTGCTTGCGCCCACCCCCGTCAGCTTATATCAGGGCCGGGTCATGACCGACACCTCGTCAATCGACAGCGCGGAGGCGACGGCGCCGAAGTCCTTCGCCGCACTCCGGCATCGAGGCTTCGCCATCTATTTCGTCGGCACCATGCTGGCGATGATGGCCGACTCCATCGAGCACGTAATCAGCTACTGGGTGATCTTCGCCAAATTCGCCTCGCCCGGCCTGCAGGGATTCGCGGTGATCTCCCACTGGGTGCCGTTCCTGCTGTTCTCCATCTCCGCGGGCGCGCTCTGCGACCGGTTCGATCCCCGGCGCATTATTCAGATCGGCATGGGGATGTTCATCTTCGTCTCCCTCGGGTGGGGGTTCCTGTTCTTCTACGACGGCCTGGAGCAATGGCATGCGGTCGTGCTGCTGATCATCCACGGGCTCGCGGGCGTGCTCTGGGGACCGGCGGCGCAACTCCTGATCCACGACATTGTCGGCGCCGCCCACCTGCAGAGCGGCGTCCGCCTGCTCGCCGGCGCCCGGACCCTCGGCTTCCTGTTGGGGCCGGTGGTCGGCGGCGCATTGATGCTGTGGCTCGGCCCGGCCTTGGGTATCCTGGTAAACGCGGCCATCTATCTGCCGCTGACATTGTGGCTGTGGAAGGCGCCCTACGGGCCGAGATTCCGCTCCGCAGACGAAGCGCCTCGGCAGCCCATCCGGGGCCTGATGGATATCGTCGAGACCATCAGGCACGTTCGGACCCTGCCCCGGATCATGTACATGACCCTGTTGGGCGGCGTGGCGGCACTATTGGTCGGCATTGCCTTCCAGGCCCTGCTGCCGGCGTTTGCCATAGCACTGGGCGCGGAGCGGGCCGAGAACCAGTATTTCATGCTGCTGACCGCCAATGCGGCCGGGGCCCTCGCGGCAGTGGTGATTCTGGAGGGCGGCGGCTTCCTCCAGGCCCGGGTGCGAACCGCCTTCGTACTGGTGTTCCTGTGGGGCTGCTTCATGACCGCCTTTGCGCTGTCGCGGGATATCGTCCTGTCGACGGCGCTGCTGTTCCTCGCCGGATTTTTCCACTTCTCCTACGGGGCCATGCTCCAGACGCTGGTTCAATTGGAAGCGCCGGTGGAGGCCCGCGGCCGGTTTATCGGCCTCTACAACATGTCGGCGCTGGGGCTGATGTCGTTCTCCGGCCTGACGATCGGCGTGTTCGGCGAGTTCGTCGGCATCCGCTGGTCGTTGGGCCTCAGTTCCGGGCTATTGGCCGCCGCCGTGCTGATCCTCTACGCCATGGTCAGGCGCCGGGGGGCGGTCTCCGGGCTGATGTCGTGACCCGGCCAGCGAAAGGCTATTTCGCCCGCGCCTATGCGGGCGAGGAGAAACCGGGCCCGCTCTATTGGTGGTATGGCTTTTGGCCCGCCTTCGGGGCCAGCGCATTCCTGAACCTCGCCTTTTCGGTCTCGCCCTATGAACCCGGGGCCGGGATCATGAACCTGCTGGTGTGGAAACCGCTGTTCGTTGTGCCGACGGTGGGGGCGTTCGGCGTGACCCTGGTTTGGCTGTTTCGCAGCGTCTGGCGCTGCGCGCCCAATGCGGCGACCCCGGGCTCGGACGGGCCGCGCGGATTTCCCTGTTTTTCGGCGGCCCCGCCTGGCTGCCGTTCATTCTCGCCCAGGCCGCCTGGCAGGCTTTCGTCCGCTTCGTGTAGTCCGTCAGCCGCGAATCCGGAGGCGCCGGGCGAGGTCGGACTGAAACCGGCCGTTCGGATCGAACCGCTCCAGGGCCGCGCGGAACGCCGGCAAATTCGGGAACATCCGCGCGAAGCCGTCGGATGACATCAGGGCATCCTTGGCCACATAAAGCCTTCCGCCGTGATCCAGCACCAGCGCCTCGAGCCGGCTGTGAAGACCGGGCGTGTCCCGCCGGCGCGGCAAATCCGCGGCCAGCACCATTCCTTCGATGGGAAACGACATCAGTCCCCGCCCGGGGCCGCGCATGGGCTTGACCACCGCGGTGATCGAGCCTGCCTGGGCGGCGGCGATTTCCTCCAGCATGGCCCGAATGCCGGCGCGCTCGGCGGCCGGCGGAAACCCGGCATGGATGGAGTAGAAGCCGGAGCGGCCATAGAGCTTGTTGAACCCCTTGACGTGATCGAGGGGAAACAGGAACGAAAACAGGTCCTTGCGCACCTCGGCGCCGCGCGGCGGCAATTTTTCATGACGGCGGCGCGCCGCCCGCCGCATGGCCGGAGCAAGAAACGGACCGGTAGGCGGCGCAAAGGGGATTGACCTCGGCTTGGGCGGCGGAACGCATCCCTCGTCGGCGGCGGCCAGCCGCCCGCTTTCCAGGATGCCGCGGCCGAGCGCCGGACCGCGCGCGAACACATCGACCCAGCCGAACAGAAATTCCTCGGTCTCCCGGCCGCCGTTGATGGCGTCGAGCATGGCGTCGAGATCCGGATAGGGAACGTAGCGGGCATCGACGCTGTTGGACGGGATGGGCATCAACCGGATGCACACCCGGAGAACGGCGCCGGTCAGCCCCATGCCGCCGAGGCTGGCGAAATACAGATCGGGGTTCTCCGCCGGCGACGCGCGGACCACCTCGCCGCCGGCCAGCGCCAGATCGACCCACTTCGTATGGTCGCCGAAACTGCCGAGGACATGGTGGTTCTTGGAATGAATATCGTTGGCGAACGCGCCGCCCAGGGTGACCGCGGCGGTGGCCGACGACACCGGGTAGCACCAGCCATGGGGAAAGATCGCCGGCGAGAGTTCCTCGAACGTCACACCGGCTTCGCAGACCGCCTCGCCGGCGGCCGGGTCGAAATCGACGATCCGGTTGAGGGATCGGGTGAGGATGGCCTGCCCGCCGGTGTCCAGCGACGCATCGCCGTAACACCGCCCGCCGCCGTGGATCACCACGCTTGAATCGTTTTCGGCGCGCACCAGATCCGGGACGGCGCCGCTCTCCGGCGGCCGGGCCGCCCGAAGCCGGGAACGGTGGACCCGCCCCCAGGTGCCGAGGGTGGTCTCGGCCCAGACCGGCATGCCGTTCGCGCCTATGGAATCCAATGCGGGATCAAGTGCGGAATCAGGCGGCCGACTTTATCTCGCCCGCCGCGTTGTCGACGATCACCGGGGTCTCGAACCAGGCCAGGTCCGGCACCACGCCGTAAAGATCCCGCAGCGACTGCCGCCAGGGTCCGCCCTCGGCATAGACCGCCTCGGCCGCCTCGCGGGTCTCCCAGGTATACACGCCGCCGCCCAGGCCCCGCCCGGCGTCGAACAGGAAGGTTTTGCGGATCAGCCCCGGCATGTTTTCGAATCTTGCCGCGGCCTTGTTCATGTTCTCGAACGCCTTTTCGCGGGTGGTGCCGTCCGGCAGCTTGAAGTTCACGACGACCGTAATCATGGGTTGCCTCCCCTGGAAATGTCCAACCGCCATTTTGGGGCATGACATGGAGCGCGGCAAGCCCGGCACCGGGAGTTGCGGGAGCCGGGCCCGGAGTCCGGGGTATCCAGATTTCCAATTCTTGAACCACAGAGACAGGGAGACAGTGGGAGCACCGGGATCGAAACCTCACCTCTCAACCTCCGTGTCTCTGTAGTGAATTTCCTGGATGCCCCGCACGGAGGCGGGGCATGACGGGTTTGGCAGGGCGCGCCACCAAATCGTCATGCCCGGACTTGATCCGGGCATCCACGTCTTGAGGACACACGTGGATGGCCGGGTCCGGGCCCGGCCATGACGCAATCATTTTATGCCCCTCAAATTCCCCCCTTGCCGCCGCCCGCGCACGGGCTAAATGAAGTGGAGATTGCCGCTCCCTCACCGGGGCGGCGTTCTGCGTCCGGAGGCGAGCTATGCAAATTTGTACGAACCAATTGGGGGGTACCTCCCAAAAGGGTGTCAATAAATGTCCATGAATGTCCATAAATGTCCATAAATGTCCATGTCCCCGAAAACGCCGCTATGCGCCCCGCGCATGGCTGCGCTCCCCGCCGTCTCGCCGTCTCCGTGGTTCAATTCGGCCGGAAACTGTTCTAGATAGAGGCTCATGAGTTCCGACCCCCACCCCGTTCACGTCGTCGGCGGCGGCCTCGCCGGTTCCGAGGCCGCGTGGCAGTTGAGCCGCCTGGGCGTGCCCGCGGTGCTGCACGAAATGCGCCCGGTGAAGAAGACCGATGCCCACCGGACCGGCGGATTGGCGGAACTGGTTTGTTCCAACTCGTTCCGGTCCGACGATGCCGAGCACAATGCGGTCGGCCTTCTGCACGAGGAGATGCGCCGCTCCGGTTCCTTGATCATGCGCGAGGCGGACCGTCACAAGCTGCCCGCCGGCGGCGCCCTGGCGGTCGACCGCGATCATTTCAGCGAGGCGGTGGGCGCCGCGCTGGAGGCCGAGCGGCTGGTCGAGATTCGGCGCCACGAGATCGACGGGCTGCCGCCCGAGGATTGGGGACAAACCATCATCGCGACGGGCCCGCTGACCTCCGAGCCTCTCGCCCGGGCCATCGCCGGGATCACCGGTGACGAAGAGCTGGCATTCTTCGATGCCATCGCGCCCATCGTCTACAAGGACACCATCGATTTCGGCAAGGCGTGGTTTCAGTCCCGTTACGACAAGGGAGCCGGCGCGGACTACATCAATTGCGCCCTCGACGACGCCCGGTATGAGGGCTTCATCGATGCCCTGCTCGACGGAGAAAAGCACGCCTTCAAGGAGTGGGAGGAAAACACCCCTTATTTCGAGGGCTGCCTGCCCATCGAGGTCATGGCGGAGCGGGGCCGGGAGACCCTCGCCTACGGTCCGCTGAAGCCGGTGGGCCTGACCGATCCGCGCGAGCCGGACCGGAAGCCGCGGGCCGTGGTCCAGCTCCGCCAGGACAATGCGCTGGGCACCCTTTACAACATGGTCGGCTTCCAGACCAAGCTCACCCACGGCGAGCAAAAGCGGATCTTCCGGACCATTCCCGGTCTTGAAAACGCCGAATTCGCCCGCCTCGGCGGGCTTCATCGCAACACCTTCATCAACGGACCGAGGCTGCTGGACCGGCGCCTCCGGCTCAAGACACACCCCCATCTGCGCTTCGCCGGCCAGATCACCGGCTGCGAGGGGTATGTGGAAAGCGCGGCGGTCGGACTGCTGGCGGGCCGGTTCGCCGGGTCGGAGAGCCTCGGAGAGACCAGCGCCCCGCCGCCGGGCGAAACCGCTCTCGGCGCGCTGCTCAATCACATCACCGGTGGCGGAGATCCCGAAACATACCAGCCCATGAACGTAAATTTCGGCCTTTTTCCCCCGATTTCAGCCAAGAACGAGCAGGGAAAACGGCTCAAGGGGCGGGACCGGAAGGCCGCCCTCAGCGCCCGCGCGCTGGCCGCGCTCGACCGATGGCTGGAAAGCCGCCGCGCGGCCTAATAACCGCCCCGCAGGGCGCTGAAGGCGAGGCGCATCTGACGGCCCGCCCGGCCGCCCTCGAGATCCGGCCCGAACACGTCATAGCGGAGCCGGCGCAGCCGGCCGATATACATGCCGGCGAGGCTGACCTGCATGAACAGGCTGCGAACCGCGCGATTCCGGGGCGGCGGGTTTGCCCGGAAAGCATGGGCCCGCGCCCGGATCGCGTCCGCCATCTCACCGAGGCCGGCCCGCAGGCCGGGCGACATTTGCCCGCCGAACAGATCGTGCGGATCCAAGCCGTGGCGCCGGAACAGGCTGGTCGGCAGCAGGATGCGCCCCCGGCGCGCATCGAATCCGACCCGCCGGAGGATGCCCGTCATCCCCCAGATGACGCCGGCCTCGGTCACTTGGGCAATCAGACCGGGATCGGAATCGGGGATCGCCACAGCCGCCAGCAGCCGGTTAAGCGCCCCCGCGGTGCCGTCGGCGTAGGCTTCCAATTCCGCCTCGTCCGCAACCGGCGCTTCGGACAAATCGGCGCCCCGGCCATCGATCAGGGCCTGGATCAGGCTTTCCGGCAGCCGGGCCCGGCGGATCAATCCGGCCAGCGGATCGAGCACCTGGTGGCCGGTGGTCCGGACGTCGTCCGCATAGGCCGCGGTTACCGCGTCCCGCCACCATTGAAGCCGCATCTCGCCGAGAAGCGGCTCGCTCACCACCTCGCGGGTCCGGGCGATTTCCAGATTGAAGGCGAGAATGGTGCAATAATCCTCCCGCGCCGCGCCGGGGGCGAACAGCGTGGTCAGAAACCGGTCCCGGTCGTGCCGGCGGACCTCCTCGGCGCAGTAGCTGAGACCTTTGGCCATTTGCCTCTCGTACAGGGGTATCGCTGGCTTGCGCCCCTGACAATGGGATATAGAGACCAAATGGTTCCGGGGGCAAGTATCGGAATGAATGGTCGGGAGATATCCGCAGACGGACGCGCGCTTCATGTGGTGGGCGCGGGCATGGCCGGCCTCGCCGCGGCGGTCGCCGGCGTCCGGGCCGGGCTCCGCGTCGCGCTCTATGAAGCGGCGGGACAGGCGGGCGGGCGTTGCCGCTCATTCCACGACGCCACCCTCGACCGGCTGATCGACAACGGCAACCATTTGATCGTCGGCGCAAATCGAAACGTCTTCGGGTATCTGGCCGATATCGGCGCGCCCGATGCGCTGTCCCCGCTGGACCCGCCGCGGTTCGACTTCCTCGACGCGGCGACCGGAGGGACGTGGACCCTCCAGCCGAAGGACGGGTTTCTGCCGTTCTGGCTGCTGGGAAGAGAGGGGCGCGTGCCGGGCGGCGGCGTCGGCGACCTGATCGACGCGGGCCGGCTGGCGTTTGCGGGCCCGGATGCGACGGTCGCCGACTGCGTCGATACGGACGGGCCGCTGTTCGAACGCTTCTGGCAGCCCCTTAGCCGGGCGGTCCTCAACACCGACGCCACCGAGGGCTCGGCCCAACTCCTGTGGCGGATGGTCCGCAAGACCTTCGCCAGGGGAGCCGCGGGAAGCCGGCCGTACCTGGCCGACAAGGGCCTGTCCGCGGCGCTGGTCGAGCCGGCGCTCGCCTATCTCGGCGGCCGCGGGGTGACGGCCGTATTCAACGAACGGCTGCGCGGCCTCCGGATTTCGGACGCCCGGGTGACCGGGCTCGATTTCGGCAATCGCACCATCGGCACCGGCAACGCCCGGGTGGTGCTGGCCCTGCCGCCGTCCGAGATCGCCCGGCTGCTGCCGGACATCGGCGTGCCCGGGGAAACCCGTCCCATCGTCAACCTGCATTACCGCCTGGACGGTGAAGCCGTCCTGCCGGGCGGGGGCGCGTTTCTGGGACTGGTGGGAACCGAGGCTCAATGGATTTTCCGCCGCGGCGATATTCTTTCGGTGACCATCAGCGCCGCCACCGGAATGGCCGCGAAGCCGGCCGATGCCGTCGCCGAAACGATCTGGCGGGAACTGGCGCCCATCCTCGACCGGCCCGGCGCCCCCGTTCCGCCCTGCCGGGTCATCAAGGAGCAGCGGGCAACGATCGCGCAGACCCCCGCCCAGGCCGCCCTGCGGCCCGGCCCGGCGACGGGAATCGCCAATCTCTGGCTGGCCGGCGACTGGACCGACACGGGTCTGCCGGCCACCATCGACGGCGCCATTCAATCGGGCCGGGAGGCCGTGAAACGCGCACTCAGCGCGGGATTCAGGGCGATTCCGGATTAACCCGCCATTAACCACAAAGATGTTTGGGTATACTTCCGCCGATGCATGGCATTACAATGGCCGCGAAATCCACCTTTCGATTCGTGGCATCGAGGAGCAAGAAAAGGGGAGTTTGATGGGAAATCCACTCGACTCACTTACCGGTACTATCATTCTAGGTCTGGTCATCACCGTCGTGATGATCTTGGTTGTCAACGGCATTGGCGCTTAGGGCGCGGATAGGAGGCAATCATGGAATTCGGATTTGAATTTTGGACTTTCTTCGTCCGCTGGCTGCACGTCCTCTCGGGCGTCATGTGGATCGGCCTGCTCTGGTACTTCAATTTCGTCCAGACGCCGACCGTTCCGACCATCCCCGAGGAGCTTCGCCCGGCGATCCCGAAACACATCATGCCCGTGGCCCTGTTCTGGTTCCGCTGGGCGGCCCTGTCGACGGTGGTTTGGGGCCTGATCCTGGCGTGGATGAACGGCTACCTCGTCGACGCGCTGGCCATCGGCCTGACCGACAACGTGGGCAAGCATGCGATGATCGGCATCGGCATGTGGTTCGGACTGATCATGGCGTTCAACGTGTGGTTCATCATCTGGCCGAACCAGCAGAAGGTCATCGGCCTGGTGGAAGCCAGCGATGAAGAAAAGCCGAAGGCGGCGCGCGCCGCGGCGCTCGCGTCCCGGACCAACACCATGCTGTCGATCCCCATGCTTTACGCCATGGTGGCGGCGCAGAACATCTTCTAGGGCTCGGCGCCCTGACACGGAAAACGGGGCCTTCGGGCCCCGTTTTTTGCGGGTGCATCCCGTATTCCCGACTACTACCATCCAACGAAATGAACGCGGCGCGCTCATATACGCATACCACCGGCTCGGGCTTCCTAATTCTCTACGGTCTGTTCGTGCTGCAACGGGCCTACCACCCGCCCTTCGAAGTCGGTCAGGTCGTAGCGGTTCATTAGCAGGCTCCTACAACTCCGGAGCTCGAAGCATGTTTCGCGCGCAAAAATTACCTTATCAGTACACGGCCTAGTGAGATGGTCATATCAACTCGACGTACGATTGACCCTCACTCACAAATGCCCAGTTTTTTCTTTCCAGGATGTCCAATAGCCCGTATGTGCTGGTTGGGCTGCGATGTCCGAGTAACTTCATTAATTCTGTTTTTGTAGGCCCCCTGTTGTGCTCGTACATAAATGCTTTCATTTTTCGAAATGCCAATTTTTGCTTTACCGTCAATGGTTCTTTGGCCCGTTGTTTCCTTTCGTCGATTGTGGGAAACCGATCTGTGTAAGCGTAAACAGTGTCGTCATCCTCACTGATGTTTCCATGAAGTTTCATCCCATGGTAGTCGGCAATTTCTTGCGCGGCTCTGTGGGCGCTTCCAAGGTACCATCCAGACACAGCGGTATAAGGGCCGTCGAGATTTCCAGGACTTTGCTCCAAATGCCTTTTGGTTCCCACGCGCCATCTGGCTCCCGGTCGATCATTTCTTCTTTTGTAATCCATCACCCCCCGTATTAGTGACACAGTTTCTTGTTCAACTTGTTCTTCTGTCGGCTTTGGTATCCCCACCCACTGCATCACGCTTCTCCTTCCTAATCCCTCGCGTCAAACTGTCCGTTCCACCGTTCGCTAGCGGCGCGAGCGCACCTACTATAGCGACGAACAGGGTGTTACAAACTCGCCCCAGACACACCCCCCGCTCGGCTTGGCCGCATACGTACCGGCGCGGATACCCGCTGACATGACCAAGAAAGTCGACGCCGGCGGCGCGCTGACGGTCCGTGGACGGTCGGAATCTGCTGCAACTGCGCCGGGCGAGGGGAGCTCGACCAGACCGTGGTGCGGGCTTCTTCGGCAGGGATTTTGCGGGTGGCCATAAACGGCACGAAATGCACGAGACAGGCGCAGGCGTCACCGGACGAAGCCTTCACCTCCTTTACCGAACGGACCATTTCCCAAACAGACCATTTCATTGAATCGCCAGTCGTTCGGGAACAACGGCCATGCCGGGACTCCGGACGTTGAAATCACCCGCCCCAGATATCGTCCGCGACCTCGACGCAAAGGGCCAATTTGGCTTCCTGCTCGGCTTCGCTCAGCTTGTTGCCGTGGTGGGTGCTGGCGAAGCCGCACTGGGGGCTGATGCAAAGCTGGTCGATATCCACGTACCTGGATGCCTCTTCGATGCGGGCCTTGAGCTCATCC
>JAJECC010000089.1 GCA_022822205.1 Rhodospirillales bacterium
TCCTGTTCGAGCTGGTCGCCGAAGACGTAGCCTGCGACGGCACCCAGGGAACCAACGTCGGCAACAAGTTCGCCGCCGACGAGACCATCGTCGCCGTCACCGGCGGCACCTGCTCCGGCGAAACCTTCGGCCTCATGCCGATCCTCCAGGAAGCGCGCATCCCCTTCGTCAGCCCCAGCGCCACCAACCCCGACATCACCTCCGAAGACTGCGACGTCTGTAACCGCGTCGCCCTCAGCGACGCCCTCCAGGGCGCCGTCGATGCCGGCTTTGTCTTCAACGATCTGGGCCTCGCCAGCGTCGCCGTCGTCCACGACAACTCCGACTACGGCAAGGGCCTGGCCGAAATCTTCCAGAACAACGTCACGGGGCTGGGAGCCGAAGTAACCGGCTTCGAAGGCGTCCAGGTAGGCGATACCGACTTCCGCGCCATGCTGGCCAGGGTCGGAGCCAGTGAGCCCCAGCTCCTCTTCTTCGGCGGATACTCCACCGAGGCCGGCCTCATCGCCCAGCAGATGACCGAAACCCCCGGCCTCGAGGACACCGCCTTCATGAGCGTTGACGGCGCCTACACCCAGCAATTCCTCGAAGCCGCCGGCGACGCCGCCGACGGCGCCTACATCTCCTTCGTGGCCGGCGCCGACTCCGAAACGATGAACGCCGAATTCGACGCCAAATACCTGGAGAAATACGGCGTCAGCCCCGACGATCTCGGCCCCTTCCACAGCCAGAGCTACGACTCCGTCAAGCTGATCGCCGTCGCCCTGGCGGCCGTCGCCGCAGTCGACGAGAACGGCAACCTCCTTATCGACCGCGAGGAACTGATCGACGCCGTCCGCTCCGTCGATGCATTCGCCGGCCTCACCGGCGCGATCAAGTGCGACGACATCGGCGAATGCGGCGCCGGCGGCGTGCAGATCTTCCAGGTCGCCGACGGCGCCTTCGTCCAGGTCGCCGGCTTCGGTATGGAGTAAACCGCAACACAATCAGGAGGGAGAACGAAGAGGTTCTCCCTCCCCATACCCCGACACCCGCCCCCGCATGGAGAACGCGCACGCCCGGCGCCATGAGAGCGCAGACAGCCGGAGCCGGACGGCCGGACCGCCCTGAACCGCCTCCCGCAGGCTTCCGGCGCACGGCCGCGGGGATTCACGGTCGCGGCAACCCCGCTCGCGCAAAAGAGGAGGAAAACAATGCAAGAGCCAGCGATTCCCGGCTCATACCACACATTTGTCACGTTAATCAGGAGGCTGCAGGAAGAAGACCCGGGCGCCGGCCGTAAGGTTCTGAAGCGGCGCATCATGTATCGGCTGGGCCTTCCGCCTGAGCTGGATGACCCATACTGGGACCAGTGCGAATTCTCCTACCGGCGCTCGTCCCGCACGCGTCGGCAGCTGTTCGAAGACCGCTTCAACGTGGCGATGTCCAGGATACGACAAAAAGAGAGCAAGGCCTGACCACCGAAAATCTTGGGAACGGCCGCCCCCTGATCATTCCGCTGACGACAGGGATCCTGCCCGCAATCGGCTCTTTCAGAGGATAACGGCAAATGGACAACTGCGAAGGCATGACATTCGCCACCGGCGAAATTTGCCGGCTGACCGGCGTCTACCGCGCCCGCTGCTGCCCGGCAATCCGGATCGAATTCGATGAGGGCGAAATCTTCCCGCCCTGCTGGTCCGGCGGGCGTCAGCATGCCGTTGTGTGGGAATACGTCGGTTCGTTCTGATCCGGATCCCGAATAGGGCCAAAAGCTCGCGGATAGAGTGAAAGCGGGCGAGGGGCCCGCGATCCCCAGGATACAGGCAGATCAATTGGTTCTGTCTCTGGCGGCATTCAGCCGTTACTTTTGAGGCAATGCGAGGGCGCCCCCGCGGAGGAGCGGCGAAAAAGCAAAACGAGGAGCGGAACTCCATGCAGAAATTGACCTGTTCGCGCCAGGCCGCGCTGGGCTGCTTGGCAGCTGTTTTGGCGATGTTGCTCGGCGGGGCCTGTGTGCCGGTGAGCCCGCTGGGAACGGTCGTGGTGGGGCCGGGCGAGGAGATTCAGATCCGGTCGATGGAGGTGCTGACGGGGCTGGGCGTGCGGGGAATCCCGCGGCAGCGCGCGGTTGCCCTGGCTGTGGCCGATTTTGGACCGATCAAGGGCCATAGGGTGACGATGGGCGCAGGTCTGGATACCCTGTGTACCGCGCAAGGAGGCAAGGCCGCGGCGAATACCGTGGTGGGCGACCGCAGGGTGGTCGCTGTCGTCGGGACGTCCTGCTCGGTGGGCGCGGTTGAGGCGGCGCCAATCGTGAGCCAGGCCGGGCTGGTGATGATCTCAGGCTCGAATTCGGCGCCGTCGCTCACGTCGGACTTGAGGGGCAACGCCGGCGCGCATCACGTTGCCGGCTATTACCGGACCGCCAGCAACGATCTTTACCAGGGGCAGGCGGTGGCGGAGTTCGCCTACACTCTGCTCGGGTTGCGCAGGATGGCCACAATCGATGACGGCGATCCCTACACGGCCGGCCTTGCCGGCGCGTTTGCCGCGGCCTTCGAGGCGCTGGGCGGCGCAGTGGTCGCCGCCGCAAAAATCAGCCGCGGGGACAGCGATATGATGCCGGTGCTCAGTCGGATTGCGGAAGAGAGCCCGGAGGGGATGTTCTTCCCGCTCTTTCCGGACGAAGCGGCCTATATCGCGCGCCAGGCCGCCCGGATGGAGGGGCTGGAGGATCTGGCCCTGATCGGGAGCGACGCGCTTCTCCTGGCGGCGCCGGAACTGGTGGGCTTCTATGTGGTCGCGCCTGATCTGCGGTTCGAAAGCAATGTGAACGAGGCCACGGGCAAGAGCGGAGAACAGGTGCTCGCCGACTATGTGGCGCTGTACGCGGAGGCGCCCACCACCGCGTCGTTCGTGCACGCGTATGACGCGGCCACGCTGCTGCTGCGGGCCATCGACGAGGTCGCGGTCGCGAACGGGGATACGCTCTACATCGACCGGGCGCGGTTGCGGAAGGCGCTGAGCGGGACAAGCGGGTTTGAAGGCCTGATCGGGAAGATCTCGTGCGACGAATTCGGGGATTGCGGGACGGGCCAAACGTACATTCTGCAACATACCGATCCCGCGGTGACGGATATCACGAAGCTGCCGGTGGTCTATCTGTATCAGCCCTAGCGGAATCTGCTCTGTGGCCTCCGGCCTGATGTAGCGCCCATCTGGGACCGGGATCTTGCGGATAAAGGGAAAGCGAGCGAGAGGCCCGCGCCCCCCGGATACAGACCGTGTGAAAAATCCCGGTCCCGTGTTGAACGTGCCGCTGGATCGGCTGGCGAAGTTGAAAGTTCCCAAATTTCAGGCCCGACCGGTAAGGGAAAGAAACGTGCGCGCGTCCTATTCGGGGCAACCCATTGATTAACCAGCCTGCTCCCCCATGCTTCAGGCGCAGAGGCCCGTCCCGTCTGCCGGCCGCCCTCCCGCTCCTGCTCCTCCTCGCCCTGCTTCTGTCCGGATGTCGCGACAGACGCGCCGCGCCCGCCGCCCCAACCCGGCCCGCGCCGCCCGCCCGCGCCGCCACCGCTTCTCCGGACCGGCCGCCGTCGCCCCCAAACAGCCCCGCGCCCCGCCCCCGCCCCACCGCAGAGCCTGCAACGCCGGCATCCCTGCTCGATCAGGCCGCCTACCTGCACCGCATCGGAGACTACAACCAGGAGCAAACGCTGCTGCAAACGCTGCTGGCCGATCTCCCCACACAGCCTGCCCAGGGCCTGCCGTCCCCCGACGCCCCCCGCGCGCAGGAACGCGCCGCAATCCTCTACCGGCTCGCCCTGGCCCGTCTGGCCGCCGGCAATCCGCAACACGCCCTGGACGCGCTCGAGCAACTCCGCCGCATGGGCGCCGCCCTGGCCGCGGGCGAGATCGCGCTGCCGTCCGCAAGCGCGGAAACGGTGGCGCAGCGCCTCATCAACAGCCTCTTCCTGCGCGGCGAAGCATTGGCCGGCATCGGCCGCTTCACCGACGCCGCGGCCGCCTACCGCGCCTTCCTCGAGCATCGACCCCAACTCTCCGGTGTCGTCGAGGAGCGCATCGCCGACGCGCTCCTCGCGCTCGACGAACACGCGCAGGCCGCCAACGCGCTGCGCCGGGCCGCCGCCAAAGCCATAACCCCGGACGAAGAAGCGCGCCTCCTCGAGCGCCTGGCAGCCGTTCTCGAAAGCATGGGCCGCTGGGGCGAGGCCGCCTCCATCTACGATGAAATCCTCGCCGCCCCTGCGTCCGAAAACATGCCCGGCTATCGCGAGTCCGCCGTCTACCGCGCCGGCTATCTCCATCGCGCCGGCATGGCCTATGCCGCCGCCGGCGACGATGAAACCGCCATCGACCGCTGGCGGTTGGCGCTCATCGCAAACCCGGCCAGCGATGCCGCCTACCTCTCCCTCCTGCAGCTGGAGAACAGGGGCGCGCCCGTCGATCCCTTCCTGCGCGGCGAGATCTATCTGTTCGCCAAGGCCTACGCCCCGGCCGTCGCCGCCTTCGAACGCTTCCTCGCAAATTCGCAGCAAGCCCCCCGCGCCGGCGAAGCCTGGCTGGGAATCGCCCGCGCCCGCATGGGGCTGGAACAGTGGACAGAGGCCCGCCTCGCCGCCGACCGCGTGCTGACCGGATTCCCCGACTGCCCCTGCTTGGGGCAGGCCTGGTTGGCCCGGGCGCGCGCCGCCTCCGAAGACCGCGCGCCCGCAGAGCGCCGGCGCATCTACCGCACATTCGCCCGGGAGCACCCCGAAGACCCGCTCGCGCCCGAAGCCCTCTGGCTGAGCGCGCACTCCGCCCTCGAAGCCGGAGCCGTGCAGGTTGCCCGCGACGCGGTCGACCCCTTTGACGAAGCGGTGACCGACCTGCTCAGCCTCGCCGACGCCTTCCCCGCCAGCCCGCGCGCCGCCGACGGGCTGGCCGTCGCCGGAATCGGCGCCTTCGAACGCAACCGCTTCCAGCAAGCCGCCAGCCTCTTCGCCCGGCTGCTCTCCGACTATCCCGATTCACAACCGGACTTTGCAACCTACTGGCTCGCCCGCGCCCGCCATGCCCAGGGCGAAGTCGCGGCCGCGCGCGCCCTCTGGCAGGCCCTCGCCGCCCGCGCGCCCGAATCATTCTACGGCCTCCTGGCCGGCCTCGCCATCGACGCCGCCCATCCCGGGCAAAACCTCGTCCCCCGCATGGCCCGCATGAACATCACCGCCCCCGCCCTGCCCGGCGACGACGGCAGCCGCGCATTCGCCGAAGACTGGCTGCGTGGACCGGACGGCTTCCCCCGCGCCCAAAACGCCGCGCCCGTCACCGCCGCGCCATGGAGCCTGCCCCAAACCGTGATCGACGACCCGGACATAGTCAAAAGCGAGCTGCTGCTGGCGCTGGGGCGCCGCGCCGAAGCGTTGCAGCTGTTGGAACGGATCTACTGGCGCTTCCACAACGACCCGGCCGCGCTCTTTCCCCTCATGCTGCGTTTCAATAAGCTCGGCGCCAACAAGCTCTCCATCAGGTCCGCCCATCGCCTCATCGAGCTCAGCCCGGCCGCGCGTATCGCCGAAACGCCGCTCTTCATCCAGCGTTTCGCCTACCCCGCGCGCTACGCCCGCCTCGTAGAGAAGCAGGCCGGCGAGTTCGAACTCGCCCCGCAGCTTCTCTACAGCCTCATCTATCAGGAGAGCCGCTTCGAGCCCGCCGCCCGTTCCTATGCCGGCGCCCGCGGCCTCATGCAGATCCTCCCGGTCACAGGCTGGGAGATCGCCCAGACCCTCAACTACCCCAACTACGCCCCCGAACTCCTCGACCTCCCCATCGTCAGCATCCGCTTCGGCGCATATTACCTGCGCTGGGCGCGCGACTACGCCGGCGGCAACGACGTCGCCGCCCTCGCCGGCTATAACGCCGGCCCCCGCAAGGCCAAATACTGGCTCAGCCGCGCCGCGCCGGACGATGCCCTCTTCATCGACAAGGTCCCCTACCCCGACACGCGCCGCTACCTGCAAGGCCTTCTCATCTGCTTCGCCCACTACCTCCGCATATACCGCGGCGCCTGACCCCTCGACGTCTGTCATCTTCCCTCAAAACGGTTGATCCGCCCCTGTCCGTCTGCGCCGGAATGTGTGCCGCTTCCTGGCTATCTCCAAATTGGTATGAAACTGGCATAACATTTTCCCCAAATGACACATAAATGACATATGAATAGTGTATACTTTTTCCTGGTGCCCGGGTTCTTTCAATATCGCCAGGCAACCCCCGCTTGGGTCCGCGCGCAATCGGTGCGACGACACGATATGGGTTTCCGCATATCGACAGAAAAACACGGTTCTGCCGCTGAAATGCCATGCAGGGCTTGCCATGCAGATAACGCGTAAGCCTTGTGGGAACGCGGAAAAACCGTGAATCCCCGCAGGCGCTCCCGCCTTCCGCGAAGAGGAAGGCAAATGCCTGCGAACTGAAAACGGGAGACGGCAGGATGAGCAGATTGAGAATGCATTTGCTGGTCTTCGCGTTGTTGGCCGTAGTGACTGTGCTGATCAGTTTGACCGCGCTTGCAGGTCATGTATCTGTAAGCCACCAGTGTTACACTGACACTCGTATTGGTGGTGCTGACTACCATTACTATAGACTGATCTATCCTGACGGAACTTTTAGAACGAGTGAAGATTTTTCCACATTGGAAGCATGTAACAATGCTCGCAACACTGCCATTGCCAGGATCGCAGATGAACACGCGCAAACACAGACCGCGGTCGCGGCAGCGCAAACACAGACGTCTGTCGCGCTAACGCAGACCGCGGAATCATGGACGCCTACGGTTACGCCTACGCCTCCTCCGACCGTGCGCAAGGATGTGTGTCACAGGTTAGGCGGTCAGATTTTCTGGAGAGAATTTTTCACATATTGGGATGGGAGCACTCGGAGCAGATTTCATGGTCCATTCCAAACATTTGACCAGTGCAACTGCCATCGCAGCGGCGCGAACTGTACGCCGACGCCGACCTCTACCGTCACGTTAACGCTTACGCCAACCGTCACCCCGACGCCAACCCTCACCCCGACCATAACCGCAACGCCGACCGCGACAGCCACTGCCACGGCCACCGCGACAGTCACTGCCACAGCCACTGCCACAGCCACTGCTGCGCCCACTGCCACGAGTACAGCGACCGCCAGGCCGCGCCCGCCTGGCGGGGGAAACCCGCCTCCAACTGTAAGACCGACGAGCACGCCGACCCGCTGGTTTGGCCGGCGTTGTTTTGTGGACAACATGGATGACAGCCAGTGGTACTACGAAGTCAATGAAGGGCGTGGGTTGCGATGGGTTGGGCCGTTTTCCAGCGGTGACGAATGTTGCCGAAACCTGTTGCAACAACCCGGTGTAAATCACTGCGACGTTGAACGCCCCACCCCGACCGTGACGTCGACGCAGACCGTAACGCCAACGCCGACCATTACCGCGCCGCCGCCGCCGGATACTGCCGCCACTGCGACCGCCACGATGACCAGTACGCCGACCGCGACACCGGTTTTTGCGCCAACGTCTACGCCGACGCCTACCCGGATCAATGTGCTTCCGGCCACCTCGACGCCAAGACCCGCGCCAATCGATACAGCCACGCCAAGACCCGCGCCGGTCGATACAGCCGCGCCAAGCCCGGAAAAGAAGGAGAGTCGCTCTCCTGGGCCGTATGTAGAGATGGCCTGCTTGCCGCACCATACGGGCCGGCCCCTGGCAATCTGTCCCAATGGCGATGTCCATCTGTTTGGCGCCCCCTCATATACGATAACCACCTTCCCCCACGGGACTTTGGTGGAATCATCCTATGCCGATGGCAAGCCATACATCTTCTTTGTCAGAAATGGGAAGGCGGAACTGTTGGATGCCCCTGTTCCGCCTCCCCAGGACTGCTTGCCCAACCACGCAGGCCGCCCTCTGGCAATCTGTCCCGATGGCGCCGTGTTTCTGTTCGGCGCCCCCTCCTATGAGATGATCCCGCAGGCGGACGGGGGGATCCTGGTCAGGTCATCCTATGCCGACGGCAAGCCGTATGTCTTCATCTTAAGAGGCAATGACGTCGAATTCATTCAATGGTAGCTGTCGAGAACGGCCTGCCGCAATGCGGGCATGATATTGGCATTAAAAAACCGGAAACGACGCGCTGGAGACTGTTCAAT